>CAYTLD010000041.1:3087-14584 GCA_964438585.1 uncultured Blastochloridaceae bacterium
TTAACCTCTAAATTGGCTGAGAAAGCGGATATCGTTCTCGTAGAAGAGGCGCAGATCGCCAATGCCGTGGCGGATCATGGCCATTCGTTCAATTCCGATCCCGAAGGCAAATCCGGTGTATTCCTCGGGATCGATTTCGACGGATTCGAAAACCTTCGGATCCACCATTCCGCAGCCCGCCACTTCCGTCCAGGACTTGCCTCGTATCTTCATCCCCGTCCGCTGCATATCTGCCTCGAAGCTGGGTTCAGTGAAGGGAAAAAAGTGGGGGCGGAACCTCACCTCTGTGTCCTTTCCCATGAACTCACGGAAGAAATATTCCAAGGTTCCCTTCATGTGGCCGAGGTGAACTCCGCGATCGACGAGTAATCCTTCGATCTGATTAAAAAACATCCCATGTGTGGCGTCGACCTCGTCCCGCCGGAAGCAGCGCCCTGGAGCGATAATTCGAATCGGTGGCTTCGAGTCGAGCATGGTGCGAATTTGCACTGGCGAGGTGTGGGTGCGCAGGAGATAGCGTCCCTCCCCCTCGCTAGCAGGCAGATCGAGATAGAAGGTATCCTGTTCATTGCGCGCTGGGTGATCTGCGGGTGTGTTCAGAGCGTCAAAATTCTTAAATTCGGTCTCGATCTCAGGCCCCTCCGCCAGAGCAAATCCCAGACGCCGGAAAATGGAAACCATCTCATCACGGGTCTGCTGGAGAACGTGAATCGATCCATCCGGGTAGGGTTTTCCCGGCAGGGTGGGATCTTCAGGCAGAGCCGTATCCGGGCCTTCAAAGTCGGCTTGGCGTTCTTCAAATGCGGAGGTGAGCTTGGATTTAACGCCATTGGCGGCTTTACCAACGGCCGGACGATCCGCTGCCGCAACATCCTTCATTCCCTCCAGAACCTTCGGGAGCTTCCCTTGACGGCTGAGGAATTCAATCCTCCACGCTTCAAGCTCAGCAGCAGTGGAAGCCGCCTGCAGCGATGCCAGCGCCTCTTTTTCGAGGGCTTCGAGCACATCAATGATCGGCATGTGCAGAGGAGTGGACGGAGGATCCGATGATTACTTGACGGCTTGAACCACCTGCTGGAAGGCGGCTGGTTCATTCATGGCCAGATCTGCGAGAATCTTACGATCGAGCCGGATGTCGGCCTGATCCAGGGCCGCGATGAAGCGGTTATACTTCATGTCATGCTGAGTCAGTGCCGCCCGGATGCGGGTCACCCAGAGCGACCGGAACTCGCGCTTGCGCACTTTGCGGTCACGGTAGGCCCAAATTTTGGCCTTGGTGGTGGCGTCCTTCGCGTAGCGAAAGAGCTTGCTGCGGTTACCCCGAAATCCTCTGGCTTGGTCCACGACGCGCTTGCGGCGCTCTCGTGATGCTGGTGCGTTAGTTGCTCTAGGCATAACTGTTAATCCGTTCTTTTAAAGTGAGGCGTGAAATTATGCTACCTCATGAAAATGGCAAGCATTCTTTGATCCTTTTCGAGTCTGCGGCAGCCAGCATCTTGGGGCTGGCCAGATGCCGCTTGCGCTTGGCATTTTTACTGGCCGCCAGGTGGCGCTTTCCAGCACGGTTGGCCTTCACCTTTCCAGTGGCGGATACTTTGAACCGTTTTGCTACCGCTTTCCTTGTTTTCGCTTTTGATACTCCCATATGTTCTACCTATTCTGTGTTTTCTTCATCCGACGTAACGGATTCAGGCTGTTCTTTCTGCCCCTCTTCCGCAGATTCTTTAACTGCAGCGGCATCCTCTTCCGACGTGAAACGCCTTTTACGCTTTCCGGCGGGTAGTGGAGTTAACATCAGATTGAAGTTCCTGCCAATAAATTTCGGATCATTATCTGCGACCGCCACATGGGCCAGTTCCGCTTTGATCTGTTCGATCCGCTCACTGGCCAAGCCCTTCCTCATCATCTCACGCCCGCGTAGGACGACCAGCAACTTGACTTTCATTCCTTTCATTAGGAAATCCTCAGCGTGGCGCATCTTGACCATGTAGTCGTGATCATCCGTGGTCAGGCGAAATTTAAGCTCCTTCACCTTATTGACGATTTTGACCGCATCCTTATCTTTTTTCGCCAACTCGTATCGGTATTTTCCGTAATCGAGGATTTTGCAGACCGGAGGACGGGCACGCGGGGAAATTTCGACGAGGTCCAGGCCGCAGCGCTTGGCCAACTCTTGCGCTTTGATGGTCGGCACTACTCCTAAGTTTTTCCCGTCGGGTCCGATGAGCATAATCTCCCGGATGCGGATTCGCTGGTTGGTCCTGAGTGTGTTCTTACCTGCGTGGTGGATTATTTTTTTTGGTTTTGGAATTGGAGTCTCCTTGTTAGTGTTTACGCACCTTACCTGTCTTATGATAAATCATCAGGCGTGGGGTGTCATGGGGAAGGGGTGCATGGAAAATGGCTCACCGTCGTGTAATATTCGACCCGGTGCTGCTTACTATCTTTGTCATCTGACTACAATTTTTTTCCATTGAATGCATATTACATATCGCATCTTCACACACTGGCAAGCGTAATTTAGCATCATGGACACACTCTTTTTCGCTCTTAAATATTTTTTGCAATCTTTTGACTGACAAAATCATCGTTAATGTGAAATACTATGTACATGCGTATACTTCGCAAAACACTCTTGTTGTTCACTATCATCCTCACATCCGCATTCCTGCCCACACCTCTTCACGGACAGGCTATCAAAGTCGCTGATAGAGAATCACTTGAAGATGCCGGCCAGGACATCTTCAATGGCCGCTACCGGCAAGCTCTCCGGAAGCTGAAGCCCTTCGTCGAGACTGAGGCCGCACGCAAGGAGAATCCGCGAGCCACCTACATGGCGGGTATCTCCTATTACATGCTCAATGACTACGAAAAAGCGGTGGAAAATCTAGCCGTCCGGGAAGGCCTGCGCAGCGCGGATAAGGAAGTCGCTGCATTCCATTTCGGCTCCGCCGCCTATGCCCTGCAAAAATATTCGGACGCCGCCCAGGCACTCAAACCCCTGGTTGATATGGAACCCGAAGATATGCTGAAGCCGGAATTGCGTCCCTTTGCTATCCTGAGCCTTGCCCGCTGCTACATAGGTGAAGCCGAACTAGTGGCCGCTGAATCATCAGCTAAAGCCAAGGAGCGCGCGCAAGCCGCCATCCCGCTCATCGACCAACTGATGACCGAAGATACCGAGGGAATGTTGACCCAGGAGGCGAATACCCTCAAGGCAATCGCCCTGGCCCTGAGCGACCAACTGGTCGAGGCGGAGGAGATGCTTAACGCTCTCAAAGACAATCCCGACTCCCAATTGTCAGATACGGAGATCAATGACATGCTCGCCTTCATCCTCAGCAAGCGCTACCGCCAGCTCCTGGCTGCAAACCAAGAAAACGAAGCCGCAGAGGTCATTGCCAGAACCAAGACACTTTATCAGGAATCGCTCAAATCCGACGACCTTTCCATTGTCAACCAGGCCGCCTTCGAGTTGGCCAACCTCGAACTGGCCAGCGCCAATCAGGAAGCCGCCTTCCGCGCTTTCCGCGCCATCCGCAGTAAATCGGAAATCATCCGCTCCCTGGAACTCAATCTGGCCAAGCTCCGGACCAAGGCCCAGTCCTTCAGAGGAAGTGCCAGGGAAAAGGCCGACCTACAAAAACAAGTTCGTAAAGCCGAGCAAAAACTCCAGAAAGCCCAGAGTCAACCCGATCTGGCCCTCGATGCCCTCAAGCGCACCGCCGACGCCTATTTGCAAATGGCAAAATATGATGAGGCCCGGACGATTTATCGTCATGTGGTTCCTTTCATGGACGAGGAGGAGCAGCAGTCCGAAGTGGAAGGCCAAATCATCGTTTCCCTGGCCATGCAGGGGCTGGTAGAACAGGCTGAAAGCACCTTCCAAAACTTTAAAGCGGCCCACCCGGACAGCACGGTGACTCAGTCAGTTCCTTTCCTCATAGGAGTCGCCCTCCTACAGCAGAAAGAATACCAGAAGGCAATCGACCAATTTAAGCGCAATATGAAGGAATATCCGAACAGTACGATCAATGATCAGATCCCCAGCCGGATGGCGACCGCTTACCGTGGATTGGCCACCGATCCGGAAAACACCCCGGAGCAGGTCACTGAATACAATAATCAGGCGATTCAGACTTTGCGTGATTACATCAAAAATGCCCAGGATGGGAAAATCAATGTTCCCAAGGCCACCATTGAGGATGCTGAAATCCAGCTCGCGCAAACCCTGGCCGGACAGAATAAAGATGAGGAGGCCATGGAAATTCTCGACCGCGTTTCCTCCACCGCCAGCACCAGCGAAATTAAAGAAACCGCTTCCTGGACCCGGGCCAGACTTCTGGAAGAAATGAAGAAGGTCGATGAAGCGGTTCAGGCCTACAATAACTTTACTAAAGATTTCGCCTCCTCGAACCGTGCCGATGAGGCTGCCTTCAAAGCCGCCTACCTTCTGGAACTCAATAACAAAAAAGATGAGGCCCGCTCTGCCTATAACACGTTTGTCGAGAATTACAGCTCCTCGGACTTGGTCGTTACAGCTTACACCCAACTCTGGAAATCCTATAAGGCAGAAAAAAACTATGAAGAAATGATCAAGGCTCAAGACCGCTTGGTGGCCGCCCACCCCAAGTCCAATGCCGCTATCAGCGCCATCTTTGACCGCGCCCAGACCTTCAGCGGATCGAGTGACGCGGCACTCAGGGCCCAGGCCCCGGAAATCATCAACAGCCTGGTTGAGAAAATTAAAGGGTTTAAGGGCGATCTATCCCCGGAAGAATATTTAAAATTCCAGCGTTTTGCCAATTACGGCCTCATCCTCCTCGCCGACATTCGCAAGAAGGAAATTGCCCAACTAGGAGCAGATTACTCCAGCATAGAAAATGAAGCAGGCAAGCAGACCTATACCGACTTACACGCCGAGGTGATCGAATTGATGAAACGCGCCCTTCAGGAATTTCCCCATCCAGATATGTATTCCTATAATTTCAATCGCCTCATTGATTCCATGGTCAGCCTGGCCCAGATTGGCAAGGGCGAGGTCCAGCAGTATTCTGATTTCTTCTCTCAACTGGCGGGTGCCGCTCGTGATGAGGAATTGAATGCCTATGCTCTGATGGGGCGGGCCGATCTCTACTTTAAGGCCGGACGCATCACTGAAAGCCAGCCGCTGTACAAACTGGCCTTTAAAAATGTTAAAAATCCATCCGCCATCTCCGTCAGTCAATACGTGCGCTACGGCGATCAGTTGATCAGTGAAAAAAACTGGGACGAAGTGGCCACCATCGCGGATCAACTCCTGGCCGCTTGGGGAAAGAACCGGCGGAAAGCTGTCTCTGATCTGGCCAACTCCACCGCCCTTTTCTATCAGGCCAAGGTCGCCGAAGCCAAAAAGACCGGTGAAGCAGGCAAACTCTACCAGCAGGTCAAAGATCAATATCCAAACACTCCTAAAGCCATGGAAGTCGATTACGGCCTTGGTATGAGTGACATCCGCAAGGGAAATTACGATGAGGGAATCGGAAAATTGAGCGACATCACCCGCAGCCCGCGCGCTACCAATGACCTTAAAGCCCGCTCCCTGATCGATATCGCGCTCGCCCTCAAAGAAATCGCCGAGGCCGGAAAAACCAGTAAATATGCCATGCGCGGAGAGACGAAAATCCCGGAATTGGATATGGCGGTCAATAATCTCAAGCGTGTTGAAGTTTACTTCCCAGACCTCAAAAACCTCGTATCCGAGGCCCTCTATCGGGCGGTGGAAATACGAAAACAGCAGGGAAATAATCAGGAGGCAGATGAAATCCGGCTCAACCTGATCACCAACTATCCCACCACCGAATGGGCCGCAAAATTACGCTGACCTCTTACCGCCTGCCTCCGCCGCACTCTGATTATGATTAAAATCGCATTACTCTTCTCCGGACAAGGTGCTCAACATGTGGGCATGGGTCAGGATCTCTATGAGGCCGAGCCTCTGGCCCAGGACATTTTTGAGATTGGACGCCGACACCTCGGAGACGAATTCATCAAGTCCTGCTTCGAGGGCCCCGAAGAAATTTTGACCGAAACCCGCTTCTGCCAGCCCGCCCTCTATTTGCATGGTCTTGCACTTCTGAAAATCCTCAGGGCCAGACGCCCGCTCTGGACCTTCCACGCAGCCGCCGGGCTCTCACTGGGTGAATTTACCGCCCATGCCGCCGCTGGGCATTTTTCCCTAGAAGATGGATTAAAGCTGGTCGCCACCCGCGGGCGGCTGATGCAGGAGGCCTGCGACCAATCCCACGGAGGCATGCTGGCACTGATCGGCGCGAATGAGGAGCAAGCGTCCGAGATCGCCACCTCCACCACCCTCGAGATCGCAAATCTGAACAGCCCCGGCCAGATTGTCCTCTCCGGCCCCCTGGACCAGATGGACGCCGCCATTCAGGCCGCCAGGGAACTGGGCGTCAAACGCGCCGTGCCCCTGCAAGTCGCCGGTGCCTACCACTCCAGTCTCATGGAGTCTGCACGCACCGCGCTCAGTGATCCGCTTAAGTCCACCGTGGTCACCAGCGGCCACATCCCCGTTTACGCCAATATCCACTCCCGCCCGGTCACCTCTGCTGATGATATCCGGCGCACCCTTCTCGAACAGGTGACCGGAACTGTGCGCTGGCAGCAGTGCGTTGAACATATGATCCAGGATGGCATCACCCACTTTGTCGAACTTGGGCCCGGAGGCGTGCTCGCGGCCATGTGTAAACGTATCAATAAGGAAATCCCCTGCCTTTCCCTGTCCAACTTGAACCAACTGGAGGAATGTCCCAATGAGCTGTAAATCCACCCTCAAAGACCAAGTCGCCATTGTCACCGGTGCCAGCCGGGGCATCGGTAAGGCCATCGCCCTCGATCTGGCCGCTCACGGCTGTCACATTGCCGGTATCAGCCGCTCCGAAGCCTCGGCCGCATCCATCAGGGAAGCCATCGAAGCCCTGGGTGTCACCTACCGCCCCTACGCCACCGATGTTTCCTCTTTCACGTCCGTCACCGACACCGCCGGGCAAATTCTTCAGGACTTTGAAAAAGTGGACATCCTCGTCAATAACGCCGGCATCACCCGTGACACTCTTCTCATGCGCATGAGTGAAGAAGACTGGAACTCCGTCCTGCAGACCAACCTCACCGGTGCCTTCGCCTGGACCAAGGCCCTGACCCGCCCCATGACCAAGGCCCGCTCCGGGCGCATCATTAACATCTCATCCGTCATCGGTCAGCACGGTAACGCCGGACAGGCCAACTATGCCGCCGCCAAAGCCGGAATGATCGGATTGACCAAATCCGTGGCTAAGGAGTTGGCCGGACGCGGAATTACCTGTAACTGCATCTGCCCCGGATTCATCGAAACCGACATGACCTCCGAACTGGCTGATGAGCTGAAAAATCAGCTCCTGGCCCAAATCCCCCTGAAACGCTTCGGAACCCCCGAGGACATCGCCCATCTCTGCACCTTCCTCGCCAAGGCTGAATCTGCCTACATCACCGGCCAGGAACTCACCGTCGATGGCGGCCTTTTCATCTAACCCACACCCTTTTGAAAAAAAACAAAAATATTTGTTGCCAAGCCATTAGCAGCCGACCATAAGAAAACGAGCCTGCGGGCTTAGAACTAACTGTATAGGAGACAAGAATGTCAGAAAAATCCATAGAAGAAAAAGTACGTGATATCATCGTTGAGCAACTCAGCGTCAATGCAGAGCAAGTAACTCCGGAAGCTAAATTCATCGAAGACCTAGGAGCCGACTCCCTGGACGTCGTTGAATTGGTTATGGCTTTCGAGGAGCAATTCTCCGTCGAAGTGCCGGATGAAGATGCCGAGAAGCTGCAAACCGTAGGCGACGTCGTCAAATATATTGAAGACAAACAGGAATAATCATCCTCCTGTTGGTTCACACTTTAGGACGGGGCACCCTTCCATGGGTGCCCTTGTCGTTTGTCAGGTTTTTGTCTAAAATGAACCACTTATGAGTCTTCGACGTGTTGCCATCACCGGTATCGGTGTCATTACCCCCATCGGTAATGATCTTAATACCTTCTGGGAAAATGCCGTCTCCGGAAAATCCGGTGCCGCCCCAGTCACCAAGCTCGACTGCAGCGGGTTCCATACCCGCTTCGCCTGCGAGGTGAAGGACTTCGATCCGAAAGCCTGTTTCAAGAATCCCAAGGACGCACGCCGCTGCGACCGCTACACCCAGCTCGCCTTCCACGCCGCCCGGGAAGCAGTCACGGATAGCGGGCTCGATTTCTCCGCCCTCGTCCCCGAGCGCGCCGGATCCCTCGTCGGCTCCGGAATCGGTGGACTGCAAACCCTCGAGGAACAGCACACCGCTCTGATGGAAAAAGGGCCGACGCGCACCTCGCCCTTTATGATCCCCATGATGATCAGCAATATCGCCTCCGGACTGCTGGCCATCGAATACAATCTCAAGGGCCCCAACTGGTCCATCGTCACCGCCTGCGCCACCTCGAATATGTGCATCGGTGATGCCATGCGCCAGATCCAATACGGTCACGCCGATGTCATGATCGCCGGCGGAGGAGAAGCCACCATCCTCCCCCTCGGTCTAAACGGATTCGGTTCCATGAAGGCCATCAGCACCCGTAACGACGCCCCGGAAAAAGCCTCCCGCCCCTTTGACGTGGACCGCGACGGCTTTGTCCTCGGAGAAGGTGCCGGTATTGTGGTTCTGGAAGAATGGGAAGCCGCTAAAGCACGCGGAGCCAGAATTTACGGTGAATTAATCGGTTATGCCACCACCTGTGACGCCTACCACATGACTTCCCCATCTCCCGATGGCGAAGGCGCGGCCCGGGCCATGAAATTGGCCCTCGAATCAGCCGGCCTGAATCCGGATGATGTCGATTACATCAACGCCCACGGCACCTCCACCCCCCAGGGTGATATTTGTGAAACCAAGGCCATCAAATCCATTTTCACCCATCGGGCCCATTCCGTCCTCGTCAGCTCCACCAAGTCCATGATCGGTCACCTCCTCGGCGCCGCCGGAGCCGTGGAAATGGCCGCCTGCCTGAAGTCGATCGAAACCGGGGTGGTTCATCCCACCATCAACCTCGACTCCCCGGATCCGGAATGCGATCTCGATTACGTCCCCAACCAGCCGCGCGAAGCCAAAGTAAACGTGGTCATGAATAACTCATTCGGGTTCGGCGGCCATAACGCCTGCCTCGTCGCCCAAAGAGCCGCCTAGCCCCCCTCCCCCTCGCGGCCCCACCAGTGCCCGCCAATAAAAAATCAGCAATCAGCAATCAGCAATCAACAATCAGCAATTCCCCCTCATGGACTTCACCCCCCACATCGAACGCCTGCAAAAACGATTCCAGGAACTGGAAAGTGCCATCGCTGAGCCCGGCTTCTATGACCATCCGGACCAGGCCCAGGTCATGCTCAAGGAGCATAAGCATCTTAAGACCACTCTCGATGCCTATGAAATCTGGGAGGACACCCGCAAAGCCATTTCCGACAATCAGGCCATAATCGAGGCCGATGAAGAAGAGGAACTCACCGCCATGGCCCGTGAGGAACTGCCCGAACTCGAGAAGCGCCTCGATCAATATGACCGGCAGATCATGGTCGCCCTCCTCCCCCCCGACCCCAATGATTCACGCAACACCATCCTCGAAATCCGCGCCGGAACCGGAGGTGATGAGGCAGCCCTCTTTGCCATCGACCTCTTCCGCATGTATGAGCGCTACGTCGAACGCAACGGCTGGAATATGGAGATCATGGACTCCAGTCTTTCCGACGCCGGTGGCTATAAGGAAATCATCGCCAACATCACCGGCGAGGACGTCTATAAAGGATTCCGCTTCGAAAGCGGCGTCCACCGCGTCCAGCGTGTCCCGGCCACCGAGAACCAGGGGAGAATCCATACCTCCGCCGCCTCCGTCGCCGTCCTCCCGGAAGCCAAGGAAGTGGACGTGCAAATCAAACCGGACGAACTCCAAATCGATATCACCCGCTCCGGTGGTCCCGGAGGGCAAGGCGTCAACACCACCGATTCCTGTGTCCAAATTACCCACAAGCCCTCTGGAATCATCGTCCGCTGCCAGGACGGGCGCTCTCAGATCAAAAATAAGGAAAAAGCCCTCAACATCCTCCGCTCCCGCCTCCTCGAACAAAAACAGGCCGAGGAAAATGCCAAGTACGCCGGCCAGCGCAAACAGCAGATCGGCTCCGGCGACCGCAGTGAGAAAATCCGCACCTATAATTTCCCCCAGTCACGCGTCACCGACCACCGCATCCAGTTCACCTCTCACAACCTCGATGCCATCATGGATGGCGACCTGCATGAAATAGTCTCAAACTTGCAAGCCGCCGACGTCCTCCAACGCCTCGGCGAACTAAACCCAGCCTAAACCCCATCTCCCATATCCCATATCCCATATCCCAACTCCCATATCCCATCTTCCATATCCCATATCCCATCATGACCCTCCTGGAACTCATCGATAAAACCACCGCCTTCTTCGCCGCCAAACACATCGAGTCCCCCCGCTTGCAGGTCGAATTACTCGTCGCCCACCTCCTGCAAAAACCACGCCTCTCTCTCTATCTTGAACATGATCGCCCCATGACGGAGTCGGAGCTGGATCAACTCCGCCCCCTCGTCAAACGCCGCGCCTCCGGAGAACCCGTTCAATACATCCTCGGCACCACCAATTTCTGCGGGATCGAACTGAAGGTCACCCCCGCTGTCCTCATCCCCCGCCCGGAAACCGAGTGGCTGGTCGAACTCATCCTCCAGAAGCTCCCTCTTCAGCAGATTTCTTCACCTGCATCCGGCCTCACTCTCGCCGACATCGGCACTGGCTCCGGCGCTATCGCCCTCGCCCTCGCCGCCGACCTGACGGATTGGGACATCCATGCCACCGACCTCTCACCGGAAGCCCTCGAAATCGCCCAAGCCAACGCCGCCGCACATCCCGAACTCAAGGTCACTTTCCATCACGGCGACCTTCTCACCCCCCTGCCCCACCCTCCCACCGCCATCGTCGCCAACCTCCCCTACCTGACCGATGCCGAAATACAGGATCTGCCGCCCGAAGTAAAAGCCGAGCCCCGCACCGCCCTCTCCGCCGGCCCCGACGGACTCGATCAGGTCCGCCGTCTCATCACCTCCCTCCCCCCCGAAACCCGCTTCATCGCCCTCGAACTCGGCCTCGGTCAGCCGGAAATACTGAAAAACGAACTCACCGAAAAAAATTGGACCGCCACCATCCACCCCGACGCCACCACCCGCGACCGCTTCCTCATCGCCACCCGCCCGGATGCCTATCAGCCGGCTCCTGCGTGAGCTGAACAATCCCTGCGCGCACCATAATCGGCGGGGCCGCAGTTGTTTACAGTTTGCATTAATATTCGGTCTTGCTTGAAGACCGTATTTATTAGATAGCGTTCTCCATGAAAGACCAAATGTGCGAAATGGGCCTGGGGTCA
>CAYTLD010000042.1:0-4213 GCA_964438585.1 uncultured Blastochloridaceae bacterium
GCCCCCATTGCATTCTTTCATCAGTGACAGTGAATTCTGCCCTGCTAGAATTTCCGTTATGAGCACCACTTCTTTTGAAACGTTTCGATCAATGACTTTCGTTCTTCTGGCACTCCTATTCGGTGGATGCTCGGCCACAGGTGAGAATCCCGTCACTCCCACGGACCTCCGGATTGAGTTCCTCGAGGGAGCCGAGGTGAGGGGGATTCCCGACCCGAATCCGGAATTTTCCTGGGTGGTGCATTCTTCTGAGAAGAACGACGTGCAACGTGCCTTTCGGGTACTGGTGGCCAGTGACCGGAGCTTACTGAATAAGGATCAGGGTGACCTATGGGATAGTGGCAGGATAGATGCAGATCAATCCATTAATGTCACCTACGAGGGTAAGGCTCTTTCACCCGGCGGGAACTATGTCTGGAAAGTCAAGACCTGGACCGGGAAGGGTGTCGAAAGTGCCTGGTCTGAACCTCAGACCTTCCAAATGGCGGAGGATTTGCAAACTTACTCGACCGCAGGTTATCCGGTGGTCAAATCGAAGATTGAACCTGCCGCTTTTCACGAAATGGGAAAGGGCCATTTCTTCATTGATTTTGGCCGGGCTGCTGCAGGGACGGTTCATCTGACTCTCAGTTCGCCGACGGAGGGACACACCGTTGTCTTTCATTTGGGCGAAAAGACATCCGGACCGCGAACGGTGGATCGTGAACCCGGAGGAACGATCCGCTACCGGGAGATCCCTCTCGAACTCAAAAAAGGAACGCATACCTACGAGCTGGAAATTCCCCCTCATTCCTACAATCGGGGCAAGCGGGTTTTAAAAATGCCCGCTGAGATCGGTGAAGTCATGCCCTTCCGCTACGTGGAAATCGAGAATGTCCCGGAAGTGTTTTCAGCGGACGATATTATCCAGGTGGCCGTGCATTATCCCTTTGACGAAGAGGCAAGCGCCTTCACATCTTCCGATGACATCCTTAACCAGATCTGGGATCTCTGCCACTATAGTATTAAGGCCACCAGTTACTGTGGTCTCTACATTGATGGCGACCGCGAGCGGTTCCCCCGCGAAGCCGATGCCTATATCAACCAGATCAGCCACTATAATGTCGACAGTGAATATACCCTCGGTCGTCGCACCCATGAATTCATGATGACCCACACCAGCCAGTGGACGGAATGGATGCTCCATTCGGTCATCATGGCCTGGACCGATTACCAATACACGGGCAACACCGAATCGCTGGCCCGCTTTTACGAGGATCTTAAACACAAGACCCTGACCGCCCTGGCCCGTGAGGACGGCCTTATCAGCACCACAACCGGCCTGGTCAATGATGAATTACGTAAAGCGCTCCACTATTACGAGGGCGAACACGTGAAAGGAAAAAATATCGTGGATATCGTGGATTGGCCCCGGAATGAAAGGGACGGACACCAGTTCGGGGACATCAATACGGTCGTCAATGCCTTCCATTACCGGGCTCTGGTCTTGATGGCTGAGATCGCGGAGGCCCTCAGTAAGGAAAACGATGCCAAAGCCTACGCGGACCAAGCGGCGAGGGTGAGACAAAGCATCAACGAAAAACTCTTCGATCCCGAAAAAGGTATCTATGTCGATGGTGAAGGTGAGCCCCATTCCTCCCTGCATGCGAATATGTTCCCTCTCGCCCTGGGAGTGGTTCCCGAAGAGCATCACGCGACGGTGCTGGAATTCATCCGGTCCCGGGGTATGCGGTGCAGTGTCTATGGAGCACAGTATCTGTTGGAAGCTCTCTATGCCGCCGGCGCAGACGAATACGCCCTTTCGCTCATGACCTCCCGGGAAAAGAGAAGTTGGTACAACATGATACGGGCGGGATCGACCATCTCCCTCGAAGCCTGGGACATCCAATTCAAGGGGAACCTCGACTGGAACCACGCCTGGGGGGCAGCTCCAGCCAATATCATTCCCCGCTTCCTGCTCGGGGTTCGTCCCCTCGAACCCGGCTTTGGCCGGGTGCTGATCCAGCCGCAACCCGGGACCCTGAAAGAAGCCTCCGGAACTATTCCCACCATCAGGGGGCCGGTCAAGGTGTCCTTCCGGAATAACGAACGCTTTGAACTCAACCTCGAAATCCCGGCCAACATGACCGCTCGGGTCGGCATACCCCAGCGGGGCAGCCAAACCGTTGTCTTAGTCAATGGCGGCGAGGTCTCCGCTGAACTCATAGACGGCACTCTCTGGATCGACGAAATCGGGTCCGGCTCCCATACCTTCGTTTCCGGTCATGATGATTAAAAACACGGAAATACAGATCCAATCCTGCAACGGATATTCATCATATCCGAACGAAATTTTGGGGGTGTTCTCCTGTCGATGTGCTAATAATCATTCATGATAAAAAGTCTCTGCCCTTGGGTTATCCTTATCGCCGCATTACCTTCCACCTGCTTTCCAGGTGCTGTCACGGAACAGCCAACCCTCGACTCGTCGATTGCAAAACCCGGCTCCCCGGCTCCCGGGCTTTCCTTCGAAGCGAAAAAGATCGTTCAATCGGAAATCCCCCCGGCGGAAATCATTAAAAAAACGGACGGCCATTATTTCATCGCTTTTGAGAAAGCGGGATTTGCCACTTTGAAGGTGAAGCTGGATTCAAAGAAGGGCGGGGAGGAGGTCATCGTTCATCTCGGGGAGACCACCTCGGAGGACCACACCGTGCACCGTGAACCCGGGGCAACCATCCGCTACCGGCGGGCCTCACTGACCTGCAATAAGGGTGAACACTGGTATTCTGTGGAGATCCCCCCGGATGGGCGCAACACGAAGTCTCGAGCCATCAAAATGCCCGATCACATCGGAGAAGTCGTCCCCTTCCGCTTCGCCGAGCTGGAAGGAATTCCGGGAACCATCGACAAAGACGACGTCCGAATGGTGATGGCCCACTATCCTTTTGATGATGGTGCCGCCGCATTTGAAAGTTCCAATGAAGTCCTCAACGCGGTCTGGGACATGTGCCACCATACCATCAAGGCCACCAGCTTCTGCGGGATCTACGTAGATGGTGACCGTGAGCGCATACCCTACGAGGCCGATGCCTATATCAACCAACTCTCTCACTACGCTGTCGACCCCGACCCGTCCATGGCCCGGACCTCGATCGAATACTTCTTTGAGCATCCTACCTGGCCGACGGAATGGCCGATGCACATGATCCTCATGGCCTGGGCCGACTACATGCAGACCGGCAATGCCGACCTCCTGAGAACACGCTACGAAGAACTGGACTGGCGGACCCTGAGGGAATTAGCCCGTGAGGATGGTCTCATTAGCACTCAGGAACAGAGCGAGGATCTCCTCAAACGCCTCAACCAGGGGAGTCCGATGAGGGACATCGTCGACTGGCCCCGGGGGGAACGGGATGAATACGATTTCAAGCCTTACAACACGGTCATCAATGCCTTCCATTACCGGACCCTCGTGTTGATGAGCCGCATCGCCTCGGTTTTAGAAAAGGAACAGGAGGCCGTGATGTTCCGGGAACAGGCCGAAAAGGTAGCCGATGTATTCAATAAGGTCTTCTGGGATGAGAAAGCCGGTCTTTACCGGGATGGGGAGGGGTCGGATCACCACTCGCTCCATGCCAACATGTTCGCCCTCGCCTTCCAACTGGTTCCGGAACAGCGCCAGGATTCAGTCCTCGAGTTGGTCAAGTCCAAGGGAATGGCCTGTAGCGTCTATGGCGCCCAATACCTATTGGAGGCCCTTTACCTTCACGGGGAACACCAGCATGCCCTGGACCTGATGCGATCTAAGGACATCCGGAGTTGGTGGAATATGATCGAAGTCGGTTCTACCATCGCCCTCGAAGCCTGGGACCGGAAATTCAAGAGTAACCTCGACTGGAATCACGCCTGGGGAACCGTGCCGTTGAATATTCTGCCCAACTGGACCGCCGGGATCCGTCCGATGGAGCCCGGCTGGAGTAAGATTCTTATTCAACCCCGGTTGGCCGATCTGGAACACTTAAAGCTCAAGCACCCGACCCCACAGGGTCCGGTGCTCTTTGAATCGAAACAGGAGGCGGAAGGGCTCGCTTTGACGATCGAGTTCTCCCGGGATGTGACTGGACGCTTGGAACTCCCACTCAGCTCACCCGCGCCGACCACGGAAATCGAGTGGAATGGGAACACCCAACACATCCCGACGAAAAATGGATGGCTGATGCTCGACCTGGAC
>CAYTLD010000042.1:4313-12874 GCA_964438585.1 uncultured Blastochloridaceae bacterium
AGCATATGCCGTGATTCCAAGCGGTTGCGATTATTCGGGCAATTCCTCGATCACATATTTCAACCATATCGTCTCTGCATTGGATTTCCAGACCGGTTCGGAGTCGAAGATTTCCAGCGGATTTCGATCTTTTTTCATGTCGGCATCCGATGGACTGTCCAGTCCGATATCGTAGCTGGTGCTCTTGTAGAACTCGGGGGAGGGTTCGGTGGTGGTGACCCGGCCATCCTTGCTACCGAAGAAGGGGCGGCCTTTGTCAAGCGCGGAAAGCCCGGCAAACTGATCCTTTCCGCCGGAGGAAGCCTTGACGACCAGAACATCCCCTTTCATAAGGTTCGTGCTGTGGTGCCACAGTTGTCCGCCGCTCCGAATATCTCCAATCTGCACGCCGTTGAGAAAGACCTCTCCCCCACCGGAAGCCAGGGCCGCCAGATAGTGCTGACGTATTCCTTCATCACGATCATCGGAGCCTCCCAATTTATTGACGGAAACCTTTCCGGCGATCCCGTCCAGTTCTGCTTGTGAATAGACAAAGTCGGAAAACTCCATGAAACGGCGCTCCATTCCCGGTCCTTCCCAACTGATCTCATTATTGGCCGACCAGTACTTGGTCCCACGCATGTTCGACCAAAAGTGGATCGGGACATAGCCGGCCTTGAGTTTGAGCCGGATAATCCTCGGGTACGGAGCCCCGAGGTAGCGATTTTCAGGACTGACGACCTGGCCGTTCACCAGCAGCTCTCCATTCCCGCCAGCACGGTAGTAGAGGGTATAAATTCCGTCGGTGGGCACCTTGAGGTAACCCTTGAAATTTTGAACTCCTCCTTCGGGCTTAAAGATGTAGCGGCGCATTTCACCTTCATCAACCCCGGCATAGCCATCCAGTGCCCCCCCCCGGCCCAGATAATGGATGATACCGGGCTGAGCATCCTCGGGTGGTTGGGCAACCGAAGAGCCGGTCACGTCAATGACTACTTTCGCCTCGAAGTCCTCCGGATTCTCGGGCTGGATAAATCGGTGGTAGCGGTTTCCGTCCTGTGGATAGCTCATCAGTTGATCATCCAATGCAGCCACCTGATCAGGTGTAATCACCACTTCTTTTGGAGTCATGTTCTTCATCGGAAGTGTCGAGGCCGCCGTGTTGATTTTCCAGGTCGTTTCGGCGCCCTTAAGTTGCCGATTCGGAAAGAAGAGTTCCTGGGCAAATTGACTGTCCTGTTCGATTTTCATTCCGTGATCGTCACGGGTGACAATGAAGGTTCTTCCATTTTTCTGGATGACTTCCTTGATTTCGAAGGCCCATCCGGCGCCGGTTTTTTTGCAGTTATCCCAACGCCTCTGATCCGCTTCCCAGTCGAGGACATAATCACTGGTGGGATTCTTCTTTTTCTCTGCCTTATACTTATTCTTGGAGCGCTTATGATATTTTGAATACCATTCATCGATACTGCCGTTAATGATTCGATCATAGAATTTGTCTTGGACACCCCGATTGTCGACGGTGATCCAGGCCCCGGCGAGGTCCTTACCGATGTCGGGAAGGGAAGGGCCTGCCGAGCCAGGTGCCGCCACCACCTCAAATCCGTTGAACCCATCACCGTCCCACTCACGGAAGCTACGGACGATAGTTCCCTTGAATTCAGACGTATCCTGTTTCAGAGAAACGCCCTGAGCCGTGAGCGTTGTGCCTCCGATCATCCAGGCCTCTGGCTGGCCGCTCTTCGGACGAGATAGGACGGCCATTTTCGCGTTGGTGGTCACACCATCGGCATCGTAGTTCAGAGGCTGCTCATCCGTCGAAATCAGCACGAGATCCTTGCGGCCATCGTTAAAGACAATTTCCAGGGCCAGGGTATTTCCCTGTCCCGGCAGGCGTCGGACTTGTCGGATGGCGGGGTTCCCCTTGAAGGGCTCGTGCACACAGATAAACTGAGATTCTTCGTCCATGCCTTCATCCCGGAAAAGGAAGTATGGCATCTGCTCCATTTCCATCGTCGACCCCGGTTTGTCCACCCGTCGGGGGATATCGGCCAGCATCGGAGTCGCATCCTTCATCCCGATAAAGTGGTTGACGACTCCCACCGGTGGCTTGGCTGGATCGATGTAGAGATCCTGCGGACGCCCATCATCTTTCTCTCGCCAGGTGTTCTTGAGCAAGTAAGTGAGTTGAAAATCCTGATTTTTAGACGCGGCACGCACGTTGGTGAAGATGCCGTAAAAGTCGTCGTACTTGACGTCGCCCCGCCCCGAGTCCTTCCATTGAGCCCCTTCACGCATCAACGGACGATCCCCGCCGGGTAATTTCTGGATCGGCACGGACATCTTGGCTTCCGCCGCCTTATGCCGATAAGGCCCCAGGAGAATATATTCGCGCCATTTCCGTCCGCCATTCATCCGGAAGAGATCCACCACATATGGCCGTTTGGGATCGACAGTGACATTGACCAGGGTTCTTTCAAAAATCGTGTTGTCATAGCCGGGGTACATATTCTCTCCGTCGATGCGCACAGCGGCCATACCGGTAAAACGTGGCTCGTAGATCTCGGGCTTGCCATCACCCACCGGGCCCGCGGCATGACCCCGCCCATCGATGACACCGGAATTGTGCATTTGAATCCCTCCATAGGTGCTTCGCATCCGGTGTTTGGGATAGGTGATATCGTCAATCATATAGTGACCATGCGCGTAGAGTTGCATGCTCATGGTGTCCCCGTGCCCGTGCTTGCTGTCGAGGCCGAAGAGGATGCGCGACTGGAACTGGTCCTCCCCGACACCGTCGCCCAGGATGACGTGTTTCATCCCGTGCTTCATGACATTAAAGCTGCGGGGGAGTTTGGTACCCTGGAGGTAGGTGGCGCTCGGCCAGCCTCCCCCGGAATCGTTGAAGACAACTCCTTTCCCGTCAGGCAGGCAGAGTTCACGGTTCATGTTGTAGGCCTTGCGATGAAATTCCTCATAGTGTTCGGTCGGGAACCACCAATCTTCAACCCGCTCCTCCCCCTCGGGCGGGACAAAGGATTTCGGGTCGGAATAGCCGTTCAGATCCCGCATTTTCATCATCGGATTGAGTTGGAGACAGGTGTAGCCGGTCCCTTCGAAATAGGCCCCATCGGAACCATGGATGATAAAGGGCAAGCGCAACATATGGTCGATAAAACGGCGTTGATAGCGCGGATCATGCAGGAGTCTGCCCGTCTTGATATCTCCGTGGCCGGGGCACGACTGCTGCCAGCCATCCATTCCCTTATCCGGCAATTTTCCTTTTTTGGATAGCTTGTCAGGACTGATCATACCGACAATGTGGGTCAAATATTTTGCCCGCAAATCCACCCCAATTTCATTCGAATATTTGGCAAAGCCCTCGCTGTTAAAAAAGACATCGTAGGCCCTTCCCATGTTGATAGGGCCGGTCCATTGCTCGCCACGGCGGGAGTTGGTGCGGGTATAGGTGCTCTTCATCTTCAGCCCCGGTGTGTAATCCTTGTAGCCATGGGCGTAACCCTGCATGTAGAGCCAATGGGGGAAAACATCGCACATGGCGTCCATGATAATCGCCGCTTGGTAAGCGAAGGCCTCATCGCCCGTGAGGACGTAGGCCTCGGTGAGATTGTCCAATTGCCTTTGAGTCCACTTCATCTTGAAATAATCAATCAACCCCTCGAGGTAGTATTTCGGAAACCGCTTTTCCATGCCATTCTTGTCCTTGGCGGTGTCGAGCCAGTAGCGGCGCTCAATTTTCTCGCCCAAGCGGTTGTGGAAGACATCGACTTTATCTAACGGATATTTCGGGTTGTTGGGAAATTTTTCGCCACACTTGCTGCAGGTATATTCCTCCGGATTATCCGGGCTCCATCTCCAATGGCCCCATTGACGTGGAAGCTGGGAGCTGTCGTTGAAGTCGTTTTTTGCATTTTTCGGGCCGGCATTTTCCACTGGACAGCCGAGGTGGATGAGACCGACCTGCTGAGGGATGAGTTTCAGAATTTCGGCCTTGGACATCTTCATCACATCCCATTCCCGCCATTCCTCGATTCCACCCTTGAGATCGTTCCCGGTGATGTCCTTCACTGAGTTCACCGGGTGGTGATATCTTGGATCCTTGGCCGTCTCGAAGAGGACCCGGAAATCCTCCATGTTAACCTCAGGAGGCTGATCCCAGCCTTCATTGGCAACGGAAGTAAATGAAGTGACTCCTGAGAGAGCCACGAGGAAAAGGAAATGTTTTAGTTGCACGTGTGTCTTTCTGGTTGGTGAGGTCCGCATGGAATCCTCAGTGGGGTTTGGTTTGTCGGCAAGCATATTAATCTAATATAGCATAGCAAGCAAGAGAGCTTTGTTTCAGTTAAACCTTGATCATTTTTCCCCCAAGAGAGCGGGGATCGTTTCCGGCAGCCACAGTGAAAGCTCCGGCACATAGGTAATGACCAGGAGGGCGAAAATCATGGCGACAAAGAAGGGCATCAGCGGAGGAGTAACTTTTGCAATCGTGGTTTTACCGACGCCGCAGCCGACAAATAGGCAGGTGCCCACCGGAGGGGTGCAGAGGCCGATACAGAGGTTGGCAATCATAACGATGCCGAATTGCAACTCGCTCATGCCGAGGGCGGTGACCACAGGAAGAAAAATCGGGGTAAAGATGAGGACAGCGGGGGTCATGTCCATGAAGGTGCCCACGGCCAGAAGTAAGAGGTTGATGACCAGCAGGATGACGATGGGATTCTCGGAGAGTGCGAGGAGAGTGGCGCTGACCTCCTGCGGAACATTCTCGGTGGTCAGGAGCCAGGACATCCCCGAGCTGGAGCCAATGAGCAACATGACCACCGAATTGGTAATGGCTCCTTTGAGTAAAAGCGCGGGCAATTGGGTCCATTTGACCTCCCGGTAAATGAGCACCGCGAGAATAAAGGAATAGAGCACCGCAATGGCGGCCGCCTCGGTGGCCGTGAAGATGCCCCCCAGAATGCCTCCGATGACGATGATGACCAGCAGAAGGCTTGGCAGGGCACGTAAAAAGGAGCCTCCCAGCACCTGCCAGGACACAGGCGGAGATTTTTCCCACTGGTCGCGTCGGGCACGAAGGTAACAAACGAACATGAGGCAGAGCCCGATGAAGATGCCGGGCAAGATACCGGCCAGGAAAAGACTGATAATCGAAACACTGCCAGCGGCCACCGCATAGACGATCATGATATTACTGGGCGGAATGATCAGGCCGGTGGTTGCCGAGGTGACGGTCAGGGCCACATTAAAGTCCCTGGGATATCCTTTGCGATTCATTTCCGGGATCATAAACCCCCCGACCGAGGAGACCGCAGCCGCTGCCGAGCCGGAAATCGACCCGAAGAGCATGCAGGTGAGGGTGTTGACGTAGGTCAAACCTCCCGGGAAGCGGCCGACGCAGGCGGCCGCAAAGTCGATCAGTCGCCGGGCAATGCCTCCCTGACCCATGAGGAGACCGGAGAGAATAAAAAAGGGAATCGCCAGAAGGGTGAAACTGTCGAGCCCATTGGCCATTTTCAGTGCGATGGTATAAGGCGCGTCCCCCCCGGTCGCAAAGACACAGAGAAATGAAGACACGGCGATGGCTACGGCAATCGGAACATTGATGGCCAGCATGAGCACAAAGCTCACGATCAATAACCAGACCGTCACACTCATGCACCGCCTCCTTCCTCTGTCGCTGAGAGCGTGTCCTCCGGTCTTTCCCGGAGCACATCCAGCATCTGTGCCATTGTGAACAGAGCGGTAAATACACCGCTGATCGGAACCACGAGATAAATCCAGCCCTTGGGAATTCCAAGAGTCGGGGTCATCTGTTCCAATTCCAGAGTCCGGGTGACCAATTGCCAGCCCCCCATGAGCAGGGCTCCGATAGCAAAGGCCAGAACCACGGCCAGTGCCCCGAGCCTGAGAATCTTGCGGGCGGTAGCATCGAAGAGGCCTACAAAGTAATCGACCCCCAGGTGGGCGTACTTTTCAAAGGCCAGACAGGCCCCGAGAAGACCAACCCAGATCATCAGGTAGCGGGCCAGTTCCTCCGTCCAACTGCTCTGGCTTTCCATCACGCCCCAACGCGCCAGCATCCGGGAAAACACACCCCAGAGGACATCGAGAACCAAGGCGGCCATGGCAATGATCAATGCCCATTCCAACACACGCACCAGGATGCTGATGAGTGGATGGTGGCGGGCACTACTGGTGGCATGCTCGTCCATGATAGCTTACCGCATCGCGCGCACGCGCTCAACCAGGTCCCCGAGAGGCGTATCTTTATAGGTGTCATACATAGGGGCGACTTTATCGATAAAGGGTTGTTTGTCCGGCTCGTAAACCTCGACCCCGAGTTTTTTTACTGCCTCCAGTGCCTCCCTGCTTTTGGCCGCCCATAATTTACGCTGATATTGACTCGATTCATCGGCTGCCTGTTGTAGCCATTCCTTCTCCTGGCTCGATAGTAGGTCCCAGACCAGGGTGCTGATAAGGAGCATATCGGGAAGCACGACGTGGCCATCCAAGCTGAAAAATTTGCATGTTTCATAGTGCTTGTTGGAATAGAAGCTGGGTGGATTGTTCTCGGCTCCATCCACGATCCCCTGAGCCAGCGCCGAGTATAATTCGCCCCACGAGATCGGCGTGGGCGAGGCTCCCATCATTTCGACCATTTGGATGGCCATGGGGCTGTTCATGACCCGGATCTTAAGCCCTTTCAGATCGTCAGGGGTTCGGATCTGGCGGTTCTTGGTATAAAAATTCCGGGTGCCGGCATCGTAGTAACAGAGCCCGTACATGTTCCGGTCTCGTCCCTTATGGAGGAGACCGCGGCCTAATTCACTGTCGGCAAAGGTCCAGAAATGCTCAGAATTTTCAAAAAGGTAGGGCAGGCCAAAGAGTTTCATCCCGGGAATGAAGGCTTCCATCGGCCCGGTGGAGGTCTTGGTCATGGCCAAGACTCCATTTTGTAATTGCTCCAAGCACTCGGTCTCACCACCGAGAACTGCGCTCGGGTATATCTCGACGGTCATGGTGCCTCCGGAAAGTTCTTCGAGACGCTTCTGGAGATGAAGCATTCCCTGGTGGACCGGGTGCTGGGGGTCGAGAGAATGGGCCAGCTTGAGAACGCGTCCCTGTTGATGGGTTTCTTCTCCTCCATTTCGGAGGATCAGGGAAAAGGCCCCGGAAACAAATAATGCTCCAAGTAAAAATCCGGCCAGAAACAGCGAGATCGATTTCGACATATCAGAGGAATAACGGGCGCATGTGCCGCTCCAATAAATTTTCTGTCACATTGCGGGCTACGGATTCCTCGCAGGCCTCCAGCTGATTGAGGTAACGGGAGCCCATCTTCGCGGCAACCTTGAAACCGACATGTAAGAGTTGCCTCAAACTGGGATTAAATTGCTCGTCAGACTGATTGTGACGCAGAGCCCGCACGAACTGCTCACTCGTCCAGCCCTCAACCTGATCGACCGAAGGCAACTGATCCCGGTCAATGTCGATCACCGTCGCGTAGGGTGCGCAAAGCGCATCTATATTCGTCAGCGCTTCTGCATAAATATCCTTGGCAATATCGAGTCCTGAGCCACCCGCATCAGCCAGGCCTATCACTTCTTCAAGCCAGGTCGTGCCCGCCGTTTTCAGGTGCACGCCCGCCCCGTGCTTCTTGAGCGCGTCCCGGATGGGGCGGTAAATGGAAAATTTATCGCTGCCGGAATGGACGCTCATCTTGAGAGCATCCGGTAATCCGTAGGTCCGGACCGCATGGGCAATGACACAGAGGTCCTCGTTGAATTCCTGCTCAAACTGTTCGACTTCACCGACGTAATCGACACCTTTATTGAAGCGCCCTGTAAACTTCGGCGCAATCGTCTGGATCGGGACTTGCTCATCGGCAATGGCAGCCAGTATGATAAGCAGTTCCGGTGGGGTCTGCGGACGATCCGTCTCGTCCATGGAAATTTCAGGGATGAAGTCGCTTGATCCCTTGGTGTCCGCAATGTGACGGTACACTTTCCCGGCTTCCTGGATGGAGAGAAGAAATTGACCCGCCACGCGCTCCAGATCCTCGGCTGTATTTTCAAAGGGCCGGTCAATGCCGGCAATTTCCATGCGTCCGGTCAATTCCGGATGGCGGTCGATGAAAGCTTTGATCGCTTCCGGGCTTGCCGGATTGCCGATAAAGTCAGCCACATCAATAGTGAAAAAATCCGAGCAGGGAATAAAAGGGTCAACCGTTTCCATGCCGATATGGTCGGCGTCGACGTGCCAGGGCTTGCTCCAGTCGAGCGCTTCCACCGCCTGACAGGCTGCAGCGTGCACACTGGCTGGCTCACTTCCGATAATGCTATGCTCACGCTTGCTCTTATTCCAGACCGGAATGACTTCCACTCCTTCTTCGCCCATTGATTTGAATGCCTGTAACTGGGCCTTCGCCTGATGCGCGAAGCGGTCTCCCACTCCAATAGTTAATTTCTCAATTTGCATAGAAGTCGCCTAATGTATCAGGTGATCGATCTCTAAACAATGGTAAAATCTCAACGGGTAAAAAAAGTGGATAGGTGAAA
>CAYTLD010000042.1:12974-14553 GCA_964438585.1 uncultured Blastochloridaceae bacterium
CCTTGACAAAAAATGCGCCTTCCGTGACTGTAGCAGTTTTAGTAGCCTGTTTAATCAATTATTCACGAAAGGTTAATCCTTATGAGAAAAGTCATTTCTTTGTTCCTTTGTCTGTTGCCTGTCCTGATTTCCCTGGCCAATGCGGAGGCCCGGCCCAATATCCTCTTCTGCATTGCGGATGATGCCTCCTTTACCAGCTTCGGTGCCTACGGGGATCAGCACATCAATACCCCCGCCATTGATCGCCTGGCGAAAGAGGGAGCTGTCTTTACCCAAGCCTACAATTGTAACCCGAAATGTGCACCGGCCCGCGCCAGCCTGGTCACGGGCATGTACAGTTGGCAGCTCAAGGAGGCCGCCAACCACTGGCCCCGTTTTCCGGAGGAATTCCAATTCTATCCCCATCTCCTGATGGAGAATGGCTACCATGTCGGCTTCACCGGAAAAGGATGGGGACCGGGTGAATATCCCACCAAACACAACCCGGCTGGCCCCGCTTTCAACCAAAAAAAGTCGAAACCGCCGTACAAGAAGATGAGCAACATCGACTACGCGGCAAACTTCAGAGACTTCCTTGACCAGAAAAATGACGACCAGCCCTTTTGCTTCTGGCTGGGCACCAAGGAACCTCATCGCCATTACGAACGCGACAGCTACAAGAAAGCCGGCAAGAAATTGTCCGAGGCCGACGTGCCGCCCTTCTTCCCGGACAACGACACCATCCGGGGCGACCTCCTCGACTATGGCCTGGAGGTCGAATGGTACGACACCCATGTCGGACGGGCGGTGGAGCTGCTGCGCGAGCGCAATCTCCTGGAGAACACCCTCATCGTCGTCACCTCCGACCACGGCATGCCCTTTCCCCGAATCAAGGGACAGCTCTATGAGGAAAGCTACCATGTTCCCCTCATCGTCTACTGGGAAAATGTCGTCCAGCCCGGCCGGATCATCGAGGATTTTATCAACTTCCCGGATGTCGCTCCCACCTTCATGGAGGCCGTCGGCCTGGAGCCCCATGAACAAATGACCGGCGCCAGCTTCCTTGACCTTATCAAATCCACCAAGTCCGGCCGAATCGACCCGTCTCGTGACCACGTCCTTCTCGGTAAGGAGCGCCATGATGTCGGGCGCGCCCACGATGGAAAGGTCGACCTCGGTTACCCCGTCCGCGCCATCCGCAACTACGAATTTCTCTACGTACGCAATTTCAAACCCCACCTCTGGCCGGCCTGCAACCCGGAATACGGACTCAGGAATTGCGATGATTCCCCTACCAAGAGTTTCATCGTGGACTTGGAGCAGAAGGATCCGGATAATCATTTCTATGCCCTCAGCTTCGGCAAGCGCCCGGAGGAGGAACTCTACCAGATCCAAAAAGACCCTCACTGCATGAACAATCTCGCCGATAATCCTCAATTTTCCTCAATCAAAAATCAGCTTCGTGAGCAGATGGAAAAAGAACTCACCGCCCAAAAAGACCCCCGCATGCTCGGCCAGGGCGACCTCTTCGATACCTATCCTTATAAAGGGAAACCCTATTCATACGACTAGGCCGCAAAATAAGACATCGGGGCGAAAA
>CAYTLD010000043.1:0-14448 GCA_964438585.1 uncultured Blastochloridaceae bacterium
CTGCCCTATCGCAGCAGACGTTTCACGTCTTCGAGGGCCAGGTAGAGGCAGGGCACGAGGACGAGGATGATGGCGGTGGCAAAAACGATGCCGAAGCCCAGGGAGATGGCCATGGGAATGAGGTATTGGGCCTGGAGGTCGCGTTCGAGGATGATCGGGGTCAGGCCGGCGAAGGTGGTGGCGGTGGTGAGAATGATGGGACGGAACCGCCTCAGGCCCGCATCATGAATAGCATCATAGACACCTTCCCCCTGTTTCCGCCTCCGGTTGGCGTAATCGACCATAATCAGGGAATCGTTGACCACCACCCCGGAGAGGGCGATGACTCCCATGATACTGATGAGGGAGATATCGAACCCGAGGATGATGTGCCCGATGACGGCCCCGATGATACCAAAGGGGATGGCCACCATGACGATCAGTGGTTGGAGGTAACTGGAGAAGGCGACAGCCAGGAGGGCGTACACAATGACCATGGCGATGGCAAAGCCGCCCCAGAGGGCGGTCATCGATTCCTGCATATTGGCCTGCCCCCCCCTGAACGTCCAGGTCAGTCCGGGGTAGGCGGCGCGCATCTCAGGCAATTCCTTCGTCTTTAAGGCTTCCACGACCTGTCCGAGGTTACGATCCGGCTCGACATTCATGGAAACCCGAACCGCGCGGCGTCCGTCGGTGCGTTCGATGGAGCTGTAGGATTCGCCATACTTTACCTCGACCACATCATAGAGCGGCACCTCGGCACCGCCCGGGGTCAGAAGGACAAATTCCTCCAGGTTGTAGATATTCTCACGTTCCTCTCGGGGCAGCTTGACCCGGATTTCCACTTCATTGGTTCCCCGCATCTGGCGCATGGCGAGAGCACCGAAGAACGCATCGCGCACCTGTTGCCCCACATCATTGGAGGTTAATCCGAGGTTCCCGGCCTCCGGCCGGATGCGGAAATCAATCTGGGTCTTCCCGCGATTGAAATTGTCACTGACATCGACCGCGTTGGGATAAAACTTGGCCCGCTCCACGAGATCACGGGTTGCTTTTTCCAGGATATCAATGTTGTCATGGCTGAGTGAGATGGCGATGTCCTTGCGCCAGCTTCCGGGGCCACGCTCGGCCTCGAAGGTGATCTGGTCCACCCCCGGAATGTCGCCGATCTCATTGCGCCAGAGTTCGATGATCTCATCGACATCCACGTCACTTTCATCCGGTGGTTTGAGGACGATTTCCACATCGACGAAGAAACCGCCCCGGACGTTCGTTTTCACGCCTTCGGTGATACGGTAGAGGTCATGTTTTTCGAACATAGCGAGGGTGGCGGTGGTGACATCGTTGGCAATACGCGCGGATTGTGCCGGGGTGGTGCCGATGGGAAGGCGTATGCCCGCTTCGATTTCATCAGCGGTGACAGCGGGCATCATAATCATTCCCATGTGCGAACTGGTGGCATAGCCGCCGACAATCAGAAAAAGGGCGGTGGCGAGGCTGAGTGTGATGTAGCGGTGCCGCAAAGTCAGGTCGAGAAAGCGCCGATAGTAATTATCAACCAGGGAACTGAAGCCGGAGGAAAACTTCTGTTGCCAGCCGTGCAACTTCCGGCCCATCCGGGTGCGTGCTCCTGATTGACTGTGGGCCAGGTGAGACGGAAGAATTAAGAGCGCCTCAAACAGAGAAACCACCAGCACGACGATGACCACCGCCGGTAGCGGCTGCCAGAATTTTCCCATCACTCCGGGAATAAAAAGCAGTGGAATGAAGGCGATGATATTGGTCAGGATGCTGAAGGTCACCGGCATCGCCATTTCACGCGCCCCTTCGATGGCGGCATCGATAAAATTCATGCCCTGCTGGCGTTTTTCATAGATATTTTCACCGACCACGATGGCGTCATCGACCACGATCCCGAGGACGACCAGAAAGGCGAACATTGAGATCATGTTGATACTCATGCCGATGACCGGCAGGAAAATGATGCCGCCGATAAAGGACGCCGCCATCCCCATCATGACCCAGAAGGCCAGGCGGAATTCGAGAAAAATCGCGAGAATGGCCATGACGATGAACATGGCCAGGAGCCCGTTGCCCAGGAGAAGGTCCAGACGATCTCTGAAATGCGCCGCCCGGTTTCCGTCCACGCGCCATTGCACGCCGGGCGGCAACCCCATCTCCACTTCCTCCATCATGGCCAGGACTTCTCTGGATATTTCCAGAGGTGACTGATCGCCGACCCGGTAAATGTTCAACTCGATGGAAGGCTGCTGGTTGAACTGGGAATGAAAGCTGCCTTCTTCGAATCCGTCGCGGATGACCGCGATATCGCCCAGCGTGACGGCAGATCCCTGCCCGGAGGAAACGATTTCGATTTGACTGAATTCGCGGGCCCATTGTTTGCGTTCCTTGACCCGCAGGAGAATTTCTCCGCTCTGGGTATCGACCGTGCCGGCGGGGACATCCCCGCTGGATTCGTTGATGCGACGGGCCACGTCACGGAGGGTGATTCCGTACTCGCGCAGACGTTGACGCGGGATTTCGATGTGGGTCATGTAGTCCGGCACCCGACTGATTTCCACCTGGGTAATGCGCGGGTTACTCAGGAACCGGTCCCGGAGACGCTCGGCCAACTGACGCAGCGCCCAGACATCAATATCGCCGTAGAGGACGATTTCCATGACCTCGCGCTGGCGGGAAACCAACTGGACATTGGGCTCCTCGATGTCATCGGGAAACGTCTGGATGCGGCTGACGGCCTGTTCGATATCCTGAAATGCCTTCATCCGGTCGGTTCCAGAGACCAGTTCGATCCTGATCCGCCCGGATCCCTCGGAGGCGGTGGAATCGATTTCTTCGATCCCGGCGATGCCTTGGATGGTTTCCTCAACTGGCAGGATGATGCCCTGCTCCACTTCCTCCGGTGCCGCACCGGGGAAGGCGACACTGACATTAACGATATCGAGTTCGAAGTCCGGCTGGACCTCCTTCTGCACGTGCAGTGCTGTCCAGATACCGCCGATGAGCAGAACCAGCATGATCAGGTTCGCAGCAATGGGATTGTGCACCATCCAGGCGATCATGCCTCGCTTATCGGGCTCCGACTTCATGGCCTTTTCCGGCTCGGGGCGTCGTGCTGACGGATCTTCGCTCACGGGCTGGCGTCAACAGAGGTGATTTGTTTTTCGGCAGATGCCTCAACTTCCTCCGGAGGCAGGCGTTGCACCTCACTGGCCTGCAATTCCGCGCCGGGTGTCGCGGCACGTAAATTGGTGGTCACAATCAACTCTCCGCTGGAGATGCCCGTGGCAACGTAGGCATAGGTGGAATCTTCAAATTGGATCGACAACTCCCTGATCTCGAGTTTCCCGTCGTTGTTCAGCCAAATCGTATTGCCTTCCCGGATATGTTCCCGTTTGACCCGGATGACATCCGGGATTTCACGACCGTAAATTTGCACATCCAGAACTGATCCGACCACCAGCGGCGGTGTGCTCTCGACGTTCTCCCCGCGGGCCAGAGGATTCCGAACCGTGATCAGCACCCGCGCCAGCCGTGTCTGCTGGTCTAGATACCCGATGAGCCGTTCCGCCCGCCCGACCCGGTAAATTCCCTCCGGCCAGGCCGCCTGGTTCCGTAAAATCACCTTGGATCCCTGACCATCTCCGGTATCGGAAAGGTCCAGCCAATAAATCTTTTTCAGCGGGATGGTCGCGATGACCCAGTATTCTTCCAAACCGATCAACCGGCCCAGGACATCGTTGGGGCCGACTTGTGATCCGACATTGGCGTTGCGCTCCAGAATTTGCGCATCAAAGGGGGCCACGATGCGGGTGCGGTCAAGGTCAAGCTGAGCCTGCTCGACGTCCGCTTTAGCCGACTCCACCCGGGCCTTGATCGATTCCAATTGCGGTTCACGGAGGATGAGACTCGGATCGCGGATATCCAGATCACGATCAAATTGTTTCAGCTCTTCCTTTGCCACTTCCTGCTGCCCCATTTCCAGTCGGTAATCCGCCTCTGCCTGTTGAAGCAGGCTCTGGCTGCGGGTCAGGGCATTGCGGTAGTCGGAGGGATCGATCTCCATGAGCAGTTCCCCCTTCTTCACGGTATGTCCCGGAGTAAAGGCAGCGGATACCTTCAATACTTCGCCACTGATGCGCGGACGCAGGATGACGTCCTGAGCCGCCTCAACGGTTCCCAGGGCGGAAATAATCGGCCGAAAGTTGCCGCGCTCCGCTTCAACCACATCGACGAGCATAGCGGAACGTCGGACAACTGTCTCCCGTTTGGCTTCCGGCTGGGTATTGTAAATGACAGTCAGGACGCCTGCGGCTCCCAGAAGAATAAGCAGACAAATCCCCAGAGTGAGAAATTTTTTCGAAAATTTCGGCTTTGGTTTTACCACTGCTGATTTTTCAGACACGTGATATTCTACTCACTTTTCCCGTAAAAACAGAAAAAATTATCCTGAATGTCAGTCAAAACATCCGAAAAGTCCCAAGCCGGTTCAGAGTGTCGGATTTAGCCGTTTGTAGCAGTCCTAGCGTCCCTACGCCGTGGATATGGGTTGGGCCTGTCGGCCCGAGGAGGCCTCAGAGAGGCCTCCCTACCAATTCTCGCGGAATTCTGGGACCGTTCGGAGTGACGGCTTTAGCCTTGGATGTAGGGGACTCGCCTAAAGGCGAGAACTCCAAACGCTTTTCCCCTTGCGCTCTGTCATATGATTCACGCCTCAGTCTGGGACCGTTCGGAGTGACGGCTTTAGCCGTTTGCTTGTCTGCTCAATTCCGGTAACGACGGTTACGGGATCCTCCGCCTTCGCTGCGGCGTCCCCGGCCTTCGTTGCGGCGTCCTCCGCCCCGGTTTTGGCGTCCGAATTTCGGTGCGGCCTGGCGGGATTGACTGGCCTTTTCGCAATGAAATTCATGATCGAGTTCGACCCGCACGGGCTGCTTTAAGTGACGTTCGACCCCATGGAGGAGGGCGCGTTCCGGTGCTGAGCAGAAGGAAAGTGCATCTCCGGCGGCTCCGGCACGGGCGGTACGGCCGATCCGGTGCACGTAGGTCTCCGCATCCGATGGCATATCATAGTTAATGACGTGGGTGACATCATCGACATCCAATCCCCGGGCGGCCACATCCGTCGCCACCAGGATTTGAAATTTGCCCTGTTTGAAGCCCTGCAGCGCCTTGGTGCGTGCGGCCTGGCTCTTGTTGCCGTGGATGGCGGTGGCCCGGACCCCTGATTTCTCCAGGTGTTCAGCCAACTTGTTGGCGGCATGTTTCATCTGAGTGAAAATGATCGCTTTGCCATTGGCGTTCTCGGTCAGGATTTGCGTAAGCAGTTGGTTCTTATTCTTCTCATCGACGAAGTAAACGACCTGCTTGACTCGATCCACCGACAATTTTTCCGGTTCGATGGCGATTTCCACCGCATCCCGAACCATGGTCGAGGCCACTTCCATCACTTTACGCGAGAGGGTGGCGGAGAAGAAGAGGGTCTGACGATCCGGCGGGATATCGAGAAGGATCTTCTGGATATCCGGAATGAACCCCATGTCCAACATGCGGTCCACTTCATCCAGAATGAAATACTCGACCGCTGATAGATCGATGTGCCTCTGATTGATAAGATCGAGCAGACGTCCGGGCGTGGCGACCAGGATGTCAACCCCGGCTTCTAACTCCCGCACCTGCGACCACTGGCTCACTCCTCCAAAGACAACCGCGTGGCTGACTTTGGTAAAGCGGGCATAATTTTTAATGCTCTGCCCGATCTGGTCGGCCAGCTCGCGGGTCGGAGCCAGAACCAATGCTTTGGGCCGGTTCGCTTCCGGACGCTGGTAGGGCACCGGAACTCCGAGTTCGCGTTCGCGATGGGAACCGTTGATGATGATATCCAGCAGCGGCAGGACAAAGGCGGCCGTCTTGCCGGTTCCGGTCTGGGCGCAGCCCAGAACATCTCTGCCCTGAAGGATATGCGGTATGGCCTGCTCCTGAATAGGGGTGGGGGTTACGTATCCTTCGACCGTGATCGAATTGCGAATTTCGTCCATCAAATGAGTAAAAGCTCCCTCCGGCTGGGGAGAATCCGCGTAGGCGGCGGGATCAAAAACCATCACCCGACGTGGCGCGGGTGTATCATTCCTCCGGTCGCGCGGCGCACCACCGGACCGGCGGCGTTGACCACCTCCGCCATTCCTCGAACGACGACCTGAAGACCTGAATTTCGACTTCCCCTCGCCTGCGGACGCCGAGTGACCTCCGGAAGCCTTCTTTCTGCTGGAGGTTCTTGGTTTAAATTCTGAAGAATGGGTGCCGCCGCCGTTGTCCTGGCCCTCACGATTTCCTCTGGCAGGCCGTTCACCCCGACTTCTCTTTTCCCCGCTAGCGCTGCGGCTCTGATCGTCGGACTTTTTACGCTTATTTTTAAATATGTTGTTAACCATAGTCTTTTTCTTCGGCAGGATTTCCCTGTCGATTCCTTATCTTTATCTGTTATGGCCAGGAGAGCTGATTGACGGCTATCTACTGGCGGTCCGGAGTTTGTCGTTTCAATCTCGGCCCGCCGGACAGCAAGGATAAAATTGCGCTGCGACCTGCAGCAAAGTAACCAATAGAGAATGCCGCATTAAACGCAAGCTTTTTCTTTTATTTACTACTGGTATTCCCCCAGCCACTGGCGGGTGCTGGTATCGAGCTGACCGGTAGCGGGGATTCCACTGGCGACCTGGAACCGGGTAATGGCGGCGCGGGTATTGGGCCCCATTAATCCATCTACCGTCCCGGCTTTATATCCGAGTTCGTTCAATGTAGCCTGGGCTTTGGCCACGGTCTTGGAGCGCTGGACTTTTGGTTTAACAACATAGGTTCGCTGTGGGGCGTAATAAAGCTTGCGTGGGCGATGGTAACGGTGGGAATAAGGATAGCTGTGCCTATGATAAGCTCGATGCCGGTAGTATCCGGACGAGCCAAAGCTGAAGCCGATACTGATGTTCGGGCGATGCCGATAATGAGAGGATCGACAGTCTCGCGCATCTGCGTCTGAGGGCAGCAATCCCACCATCATTATCGCTCCTGAACCAATGAGTAATTTTTTTGTCAATACCATACTAGAACAGACGCTTGTCTGTCATCGATGGTTCAAAAAATCTTCCTGACCAAGCTCCCGCGTTACCTGCACCTGTGAGGAGTCCCGATCAGACGAGTTTCAACTGCTTCCGGCTGAGGAATTTCTGAGCTTTCCCGGACTGACGCCAGCGTCGGTAGGCCCGCTCGATTTTCTCCCGGTCATCGGTCTCGAGTTCACGGGCAACGCAAGCCATCAGGTAAGCCTTGTTTTCGCTCCCGCAGGCGTTGACGGAGAAGCGGGTGCCGGCCTGATTCCCCGGCCAGCGGGCTACCCAACTGTAATACTCATGGCCATTCACCACATTGCGGGCCAATCCAACTCCTACCACCCCGCTGGTGTTGCGGCTGGTTTTGGTTCCCTTGGGCGTGGTGGTCGTTGGCCCCAGGCGCTCGTTGGTCTCATGGGCAAAGGCTAAGGCGGCCTTCTTAACCTCGGCCTTCTTTTTACCCCGGCAGTAGGAAAATCCCCGGTAATAGAACTTTCCGTTTTTATAACGCCGGAAAACAAATTGTTTCTCGGCTTTGTTGTCTGTCAGGCCGAGAGGTAGTCTGTTACGTTTACGCATAAGGGGAAAACATCCCCTATCGATATTTATCCTGCAATAAAATTATTGAGACAACTCGACTGTTCGTTCAGGTAATCTCCGCGCGGGCATCAACTCTGGAAGGGGTTATCCTGGTGGATCTGGAAATCCAATTTCATGTGCTCAATGGTGGTGCGGGCTTCCCGGCGAAAGTTATCGCCAAAGTCCTTTAGAGGAACAAAATTGCTATATCGACCAGATGAAATGTGGAATTCCTGGGACTCGGATTCTTTAAACCCTAAGTAGTGGCCTTCCTCATCCTTGACCACGTTGAACATAGTCCGGGCATTGTTTTTCCGGGTTTCGCTGATGATTAACAGCCCGGTTTCGGGCGCATTTTTCTTGAGCACGGAAGTCCCCCCATGAATGGGCTTCCCCGGATTGACCAGAGATTCAATAACGATGGCGGCTCCCACAACACTGTAAGCTGAACAGATCAGTTTGGTTGATAAGTCGAAAAAAGCTCGGTCGTTGGAGGACATGATGCCCTCAGGCGCAAATACCAGATACCCTTCAGGACATATTCCGATCAATGATGGTGTGACAAAACCATCTGTCCTCATCTTCATGTCCGCATAGTCACGACCCAGGGTGGCAATGTTCACAAGCAATTGCAGTGCGCGTTTGGATGGAACAGCAGCGGCGGACATGTAACCAGCATACTTAACTTCGGTAAAATGAAAAGCCATCTTATCTCAATAAAACGCAACTTTTTCATGACAGAAGTGCGTCTTCTCCATGCCATCAGCGACTGACCCAGGGATTTCCTTGTCTCCAGAACCGCCACGGCCTCGCCGCATCATCCCCGGCATATCCCACTCCGATGCGGGGGCCGGATTCAATATGACGGGCAGACACCTTCAAACCTGCGTCCTCAATCCGGAGTCGTGTTCCGGGCTCAAATAAACAGGCTCGGTTATCCCGGACCGTAACCGCCAGGGCCGGCGTCAAGCAGCCCGGCCCTGCTGTCAAACGGTGGTGCAACGTTGTTAAGCCACGGCGTTTCATCATTAGTTCCACTCCTTCCAGCGGCTCGACCGCGCGAATGAGCACCGCATCTGCCTCCCCCTCCCGATTGGTCACCACATTGAGGAGGTGATGGATGCCGTAGCAGAGATAGACATAGGCACAGCCGCCGGAGCCATACATGACGTCATTGCGCTTAGTGCGTTTGCCCGCATGTGCGTGGCAGGCCTTGTCACCGCGTCCGGCATAGGCTTCGGTCTCGACAATGACCCCGGAAGTCAGCGTGCGCCCCCGCCCGGTCACAATCACTTTTCCGAGCAGCTCACGGGCAATTCGAGTGACATCCGCCCGTTCATAGAACGAGCGCGGCAGGACGCTACGCGGCCTTTCGGCAACCTCTGAAAATTCCAGCCAACTCATGAACGCGATCCGAAAAGTGCCGTTCCAACACGCACGATGGTCGCACCTTCCTCAATCGCCACCTCGTAGTCATTGGTCATCCCCATCGATAATTCCGGCAACTTCAAGCCGAAGGCCTGCTCTTTTCCATCCCGCAACTCGCGCAACCGGGCAAAGGCGGGCCGCGCATTTTCAGGATCGTCCGACCAGGGCGCCATGGCCATAAAGCCATGAATTTCCAAATGTGGACAATTGAGGATTCGTTCGAGGAGAAAATCCACCTGCTCCACCGGTGCCCCCTGCTTGCTGGACTCCCCCGCGACATTGACTTCGAGAAGAATCTTCTGGATTTTACCCGCCTGTGCTGCACGTTTTTCCAGTTCGTCAATAATCGCCTCCCGATCCACCGAATGAATCCACTCAAACAATTCCACCGCCAGCCTGGCCTTATTCGTTTGCAGGGAACCGATCAAATCCCAGGCAAATCCCGAGGGTAAAACCTCAACTTTGACCCGCGCCTCCTGCACCCGGTTTTCTCCAAAGCGGGTTAAGCCAAATTCTGACAGTGCGCGTATCGTTTCCGGTGTCTGCTTCTTGCTCGCCGGCAGGAGTGTTATTTCCTCCGGAACCCGCCCGCAGCGCGAGGTCGCATCCCGGATGCTGACCTGAATCGATTCCCACCGCTGCTGTAATTCTGTATAATTTGACATTAGTGCGTTATTTTATAAGTGATCTAAAACTTAAATATTGTTCTTTATCATCTTGACTAATGATAAGTAACCCTTATTTAAATCGTATGCAAATTGAATCTTTCCGTGTCTTCCGGGATCTAGTCGAATCTCAAAGCTTCAGCAAAGCTGCACACATGAACAACATTACCCAAAGTGCCGTCAGCCAGCAAATACGGTCGATTGAAGAGCGCTTTCACATCCCCCTGATCGAGCGCAGCAGCAAGCGCTTTGCCCTGACCCGCGAAGGGGAATTGCTTTATAGTACCTGCAAGGAAATTATCAGTTCTTATGACACCTTGCAAAATCAGTTTAATGAAATGAGAAATATTGTCTCCGGCAATATCCGCATTGCCACAGTTTACAGTATCGGCCTGCATGAATTACCTCCTTACATCAAGCATTTCCTCAAAGAATTTCCCAATGTCAACGTTCACGTTGAATATCGTCGTTCCAATCAGGTTTACGAAGAGGTCCAGTCAGGAACCTGTGACCTGGGACTGGTCGCCTTCCCGACCAATAAGAAGAATCTCAAGGTAGAATCCTTCAAAAAAGACCGGCTGGTTCTGATCTGCGCCCCGGGGCATCCGTTGTCTGCCAAGAAAGAGGTCACCCTCGATATTCTTAGCGAAGAAAAATACATCGGCTTCGAGCCCGATATTCCGACCCGCCGCGCCGTCGATAAAATGTTTCGGGAAGCCGGGCTCGACCCCAGACCGGTAATGGAATTTGACAATATTGAAACCGTCAAGCGCGCCGTAGAAATCGATGCCGGTATTTCCATCGTCCCCCGCGCCACCGTGGAGCAGGAAGTGAAGTCGGAAACACTGAAAGCCATCGAATTCAAGGACAAACCCTACCACCGCCCCCTGGGCATGATTTATAAGAGCGGGCGGGTTTTATCTCCAGCCCTGAAGCGTTTTCTGAAAACACTCAAGGAACAGACCCCGGAATAATGCAATGACTTCTGGTTTGCACTCCCTGACAGGGATGCTTCCATAGACGGATATGGACGATACGACAGAAGAAATTAAGAACAAAGTGCTCGCCTACATGGAGAGTAACGGCCTGCGGCTGACCAACCAGCGCCGCTCGATCATCCAGGCTGCGTTCAGCACCACCGATCACTACACCGCAGAGGAATTATTGGATAAGGCTCGCGCCGTGGACTCCTCCGTCTCCCGGGCTACCATCTACCGGACGCTTCCCGTGCTGGTCAAAACAGGACTCCTCCGCGAACTGGATCTGGGTAAGGATCAGATGTATTACGATCCCAATTACGCCACCCACCCCAATCACAACCACATCATCTGCTCCGATTGCAGTAAAATTATCGAATTTGAAGACTACTGCCTCGATGTCCGCGAGTCGGTGGTAACCAAGAATCTCGGCTTTAGTCCGGGCAAAATTCAGCTCCGCATCGAAGCCAATTGCGATGAACTGGCCCGCACCGGCACCTGCTCCCGCCGTAACGAAACCCTGGCCTAACAGTCTTACTAACCCCGTCGGCATCCTTGCCGCAGACCCAACCCTGACTAGACTTGGAAGTAATGAATGAAGAGCCCACCCATGATCCCGAGCAGCACCGCATGCGCTTCGGCTGCCTCGCCCTCCTCGTCGCCATCGGCATTCTCCTCTTTGCCTTCGCCATGGGTGCCGTCACCACCTCGGTCGCCCACCGGGAGGGCCGCTTGACCGATCCCTGGGGCGCAGAAGGCCCGGCGCAAATTTTTGAAATGCCGGAGCCTGAAAGTGACGCCCGAAGTGATTCTCACCCAGGGGCTGAAGTAACGCAGGATGGGGAGGAAAAAGAAGACATTAGAGTGAAAGGTGAAAGAATACCTTGAGCATGTTCCGCCTCATCTGCTGCCTGCTCACAGGTCTGATTCTTTCCGCACCAGCAGCCCGGTCCGAGTCCCTTCCCTTTTCTACCGTCTTCGTGGGAGAAAAAGCCTTCGATGACGTCATCGCCCGTGCCCATAAAGAAAATTGGGCCGATCTTCCCTTTGGAAAACGCATCACCACCATCGGACGCCACTTCCTCGGGGTTCCGTATCAGAACTACACCCTCGAAATTGATGACCGGATCGAAGCTCCCTCCGTTAACTTCGAGGGCATGGACTGCTGGACCTACTTTGAAATTTCCCTCGCCCTGGCCCGGATGCTCGACTTCCCCCGCGATCACCACCACCCCAGGATGATGCTCAAGCTCATCGAACTCGACCGCTACCGGGGCGGCAACTGCGATGGCACCTACCTTTCCCGCCTCCACTACCTTGAGGACTGGTCTGGTGACAACCACCAGAGAGGACTCGTCCAGGATCTCACCCAGAGCCTGGGTGGAAAAAAGGCCCGCCTCCGCTGCCGGGAAATGACCATCGGCTGGAAACACTACCGCTACATGCGTGAAAATCCCGACCTCCGCGAGGGCATCCGCCTGATGGAAGAACGAGTCGAACGAGAAACCCACTACTACCTCCCAAAATCCGCTGTTCCCGCCATCGAAAAGGATCTTCAGGAGGGCGACATCATCGGAATCTACAGTTGGAACCAGCGCCGCCTCTCTACTTCCCATGTCGGACTGGCCACCCGCGATGAAAACGGAATCCTCCGGTTCATGCACGCTACCACCCAGAAACGATATGGGCGCAGTGTCGCTCTCGACAGCCGCCTCAGCACTTACCTCGACCGATTCAAAACCCACGCCGGCATCCTCGTCGCCCGCCCCCTCCCCCTGCCTGCGGATCAAAGAGACACCCTGACCCAATCGATATCAGAACATACTAAAGGTGACCTCCCAGCTAAAAACGACTAAATCGATCATAATTATCGTATTTTCGATTTGATTCTTCCCCAATTTCGTTTAAATTTTGACCAAACAAGTTTTTTAATTTAACAAAACACACTTTATGGCCAATAACCCAGTAGAAGAAATCAAAGATCAGAGCCGCTCACTGCGCGGCACCCTCAACCCTACAATCGAAAGCGGCGAAACCCATTTCTCTGCTGAAGACCTGCAATTGCTGAAATTCCACGGCTCCTACCAGCAGGACGACCGGGACTCACGGATCGAACGCAAGCGGGCCGGATTGGACAAGGCCTGGTCTTTCATGATCCGCAGTAAAATCCCCGGAGGTGAACTCTCCCCGGATCAATATATCGTTCACGACCAAGCCGCCGGAGACCTTGCCAATGGCACCATCCGGCTCACCACCCGTCAGGGCATCCAATTCCACGGCATTCTCATCGGCAGCATGAAAGATGTTATCGACCGGATCGTTGAATGTGGCCTCACCACCTGGGGTGCCTGCGGGGACGTGGTGCGCAACACCATGGCCTGCACCCTCCCCCTCGACACCCCGGCTCATCGCGACGTGCTCGAATTGAGCCGCGAAATCAGCGATGTCTTTCTCGCTAAAAGCTCCGCCTACAGCGAAATCTGGCTCGATGGCGAGAAATTAGAGCAGGGCCAGGATGACGTTGAAGAACCCATCTATGGCAAACACTACCTGCCGCGGAAATTTAAAATGGGTATCGCCATTCCCCCGGTCAATGACATCGATATCTACTCACAGGATGTCGGCCTCATTCCTCACGTGGAGGGAGACCGCGTCACCGCCTACACCATCCTCGTCGGCGGCGGCTTCGGCATGTCCCACGGCAAGCAGGAGACCTACCCCTGCCTCGCCAAACCCCTTTGCACCGTCCAGCGCGATCAGATCATGGACACCCTCACCGCCATCGTCACCACCCAGCGCGACTTTGGCAACCGTGAGGACCGCAAGCAGGCACGGATGAAATATTTGATCGAAAAGAAAGGCCTCGACTGGTTCCGTGGCGAAGTGGCCTCACGGGTCGATTTTGAACTCGAAGCCTCGCGCGCCTTCACCTTCGACTCCGTTTCCGACGTCTTCGGCTGGAATGAGCAGGGCGATGGCAAGTGGTTCCTGACCGTTTACGTCCCGCAGGGCCGCATCAAAGACACCGAGACCTGCACCATGCGTCAGGCCTTCCGGGAAATCGCGGATAACATCAAACCCACCATCCGCATCACTCCCAATACCAACCTCATGTTCTGCAACGTGAAGCCGGAGGATAAAGCAGCCATTGATCAAGTCCTCATTCAACACCATGTCCCCTCCGCCACTGAGATGACCACCGCCCACCGCATGTCCCACGCCTGCGTCTCCCTCCCCACCTGCGGACTGGGCCTGGCCGAGAGCGAGCGCGTCTTCACCGGTGTCATGGATAAGATCGACCTCATTCTCAAGGAACTCTCGCTGGAGAAGGAGCCCATCCTCTTCCGTATGAGCGGATGCCCGAACGGATGCCCCCGCCCCTACAACGCCGACTTCTCCTTCGTCGGACGGGCTCCCAATAAATACGCCTATTACGTCGGCGGTTCCCACCGCGGTGACCGCCTCGTCGGTCTTCAGGAAAAAACCATCACCCTCGATGAAATTCCCGATAAAGTCCGCCCCTTCCTCGAAGAATACGCCGGAGCCCGCAACCCCGGCGAATCCTTCAGTGACTACTGGTCGCGCACTCACGTCAACGGCGACGCTCCCCACCCGGAACAGTTCCACGTCGAATTAGCTGCCCGGACCTAAAAATACCAGAGCTCATGGCACCAACGGTGCGTTCTACAGCCAGCCCAG
>CAYTLD010000044.1:0-3701 GCA_964438585.1 uncultured Blastochloridaceae bacterium
TGATTTGCGGCTTGTCAGGAGACTGCGCCCTACCTTTCTTCATCGATTGCCCATTATAACAAGGGGCACTAATTCAGCTGGGTAAAGCGAATATCCTTGAATTCGATGACCCCGCCCTCGGACTGAAACCCGATTGGTCCGGGAGTGGCGTCCGCCCCAGTGCAGGCGTTGGACGTGATCCCGTTGAGAGTGACGCGGATGGTGCCACCCTCGACATGCACGGACATGGTATTCCACTCCCCCGGACGATTCTCCCTTCCCTGTCCGGCGGTGCGCTTGAGCCTGCGGATGGTGCCGATGGTGTCGTTTTCGAACGACTCAACGCCAGCTCCTTCAATGATCATTCCGCCCAACCCCATGATCGCCCCGGCGGAGCTATGCTGGAGCTGGATTTCGATGCACTTCGGAACCGGTTTCCGGTCCTGGATGCGGAGGAAGAATCCGGAATTTTTCGGAGATTCCGGCCAGCGCCAGGAAAATTCGATTTTGAAATTTTTATAGGCATTTTTCGAGGCCAGGAAGCCCAGAGGAGTACCGGTGCAGCGCAGAATGCCTTCCTCGGTAATTGTCCAGACATCCTCTTTTTTCACCTCCGGATCTTCGAGCACATAATTCCAGTCCTCGAGGTTTCCGGAGGCCAGAAGGTCGATGCTTTCCGACTCCCGTGCTTGTACCGGCTCAGGTGCAGGGGAGTCAGCAGTGGCCGTCTCAGGGGTCTCTTCAGAAGGAGTCGGCGAACAGGCTGCCCAGGTAATGATGAGCGGAATCAATAAAAACATGAATTTAGAGAAGTTAAAAGTGGATTTCATGTTTCACACCCTATCAGTTATAAAAGCATACTGTCGAGGCTCATTTCGGATACACCGACTTACGGTAAGACTCGATCAAATGCTGGAAATGTCATGCTTATCGTCTTTCTGCCTATGGATCGGTAAATATGGGAGTTCGAATTTTATCTATAAGATAAACTTAAGCCTTTATTAGTTGTAACACATTTTTGACTGTTTCGTCATCGGTTTGTAATTATACCAATGTAATGATTGGTAAATTATAAAAAATAAATTGCAGCTCCAATTATAAAAATTAAAAAATAAATCATAAGGATCGTACTATGAAAATCCAAACTCACCTCCTAAGCTACCTCCTATTCCTGATCATGGGCGCTGTCAGTGTCGAAGCCTGTGTTCTTTGCAAGTCCCTTGAACGAGCGCGTGACCGTTTCGCGGAGGCAGCTTCCCTCGAAGCAGAAGCCACGCTAAATGCCGGCAATGGAAACACCGCCAAGGCGGCCCAACAGTTTAGACGAGCCCTGACCTTAAGAGCCAACGCCTGTTATAACATCCGATCTTCCACGTCCAAATTCGGCGAATCATTGGTTCAGGCCAAGCTGGCCTCGATCTGGCCGGATGCTCCCTCCGCAGATGAATGTGATGCCATTATCGACCTCAACGCCACCACGCCCGGCTCCGGAGGTGGTGGTGGCGGTGGTGCTCCGGGAGGCGGAGGAGGGGCCGGTGGTTCGGTCGGAGGACAGAGTATGCCGGGACCAATTGATGGAAGCGGTGCCCGGTCCGGTGCTCCCAGCGTCACCGGATGCCCCGATGAAACCGTCACGGTCACTGTCACTCTGGTGGGGATTGACCCCGCCGTGTTGCCGTCAGTCTATACGGTCGGCGTTACCAAGGAAGGCGGAAGCGCAAATATCAATCTCTCAGGGAGCGCGTCCGCTGTCACCCCCGCCGCCCTCACTGAAGGCGGAACGCAAGAGGTCGTATTCAGCTTTGACATTGCACCCGCAGCCTTGCCGGGAGATTTCGCCATCTTCACATGGAGCACCACCAACAATGACACCGGGAAGAGCGAGTTTGCGTGGTCCAATTCCTTTGCCGTGGTGGTTAAGGGGGATGACGGCGTGGATTTGGATTGGGCGGACATTGAGGCAATTGAGGTGGGATCACCCGATGGAGTCAAAACTATCACCGATAACACGGTTCCCACTACGCTCGATTACACCTTTACCAATACCGATCCGGATCCCGTCCGTTTCTGGGCCGTCTTTACCCAGCCCGTCGATGAGGCCTCCAAGAAGGAATACCCGGAAAGCCTTTCTATCTTCGATATCATAGATTCACGCGCCTCAATGCCTACGGGGTTGCCCGCGACCTCTCCCGACTTTCCCGCCACGCCTACGGACATTCCCAATGCCATCCATGTGCCGATCGAACTGGGCGGTGCGGGTAGCGGGTCGGAATCGACCACGATGAGCATTCCGCTGGCCGGTAGCGAATTTTGCGAAAAGGGAATGACCGTATGCTGCCGCCTTCATTTGCGTTCGGTCAACCCTTCCAGCAACTTCGATCCTCCCTACAATAAATGGTCGGAACAATTCCAGCAATACGTGGCCAACCTGACCCCCTTGGAAACCAGTGTCTTTTCCACCTCCGTGGGTCTGGTCGGCAAAGTGGATGGAACCGGAGGCGATGCGCAAATCGATGTTCAGGGTGAATCATTCACCGTTCCCATCCCTCCCGGCGCGACCGCCGCGCAGGCTGCGGAAATCATCGCCGTTTTCATCAACACGTCGGTTCAGGCGACCAATGGCCTGATCACCACCAACGTCATTCCCAACCGCTTCGGAATGGAATTTTCCGGCCTGAGACCGGGTGAGTTTCAAATCAACTTAACGCCTCCCGGTCTGACGCCGGTCGTTCCGGTGGAAATCGTTTCTCTGGATTTGGTCAGTATGAATCCGATTGTCGTCGGAAGCGGCGGTGGCTTCCCGACTTGGGATGTTCCGGTGACTACGGAAATGATTCCCTTGGAATCGATTCCCGCCACTGGAGCCTTCCTGGCCCAATTGCAAATCAATGGTATCAATTGGCTCCCGCCACAACTCGTCCCCTTCAATGGTGTCGATGTCCCCACTCAGATACAATTTAACTTCACGGATGTGCCCATGCCCTTTGGACACAATTTTATCACCGTTGCTCTGGACCCCATTCAAACCCTCCTCCAGCAGCAACCCGGCAGCGGATTTGACTTCGAGTTCCTTGACCTCTTCGGTGACCCGGACTTCCTTAATATTCCAATCCCGGGCAATCCGTTGGTAAATCTCCAGGCGCAGCCGCAACAGGATTTCTGGCTCTTCCATGCGCAGGAACTGGGCCAGGAATTCACCCTCGCCACTACGCTCACAACCAACTCTGAAGGTAACGCCAACAGTGCCATCGATCCGCAATTCACACCCGACGGCAAGTCTTTCTTTACCCTCCAACCCTCTGCTGATGTGCCCGTTGATCTCGAACTCGAAACTGGCCAGGATCGCTGGCTCTTGCTGCCCTACACGCTGACTTCCGAAGAGCACCCGGAAAATCTGAATGGTGGCCAAACTCTCAGCTTCCAGGTCGTCTCTGTTACCGATGGAGAGGGCAACCCCATCCCCGGAATATCTGCTTCCGCGAACAACCCTCATGTTTACGGCACCCGAAGCTCCAGTCCAAAGGAATCCTCCGAGGGCATCTTTCAGGGGGTCACTGCCTACGTCCCGGTCAAAGTTGCGTTAGGTATCACAGCTGAATCAGACTACCAGGGTCCGCTCAACATTGGCATCCAGCCCTTCGTTGGTGATCAGGGTGGTGATCCGGGATTCTATCACTACACGCTTAATTCGATTGTCTCGGGCCCTTAGACAGCCCTTAGAC
>CAYTLD010000044.1:3801-14380 GCA_964438585.1 uncultured Blastochloridaceae bacterium
GCCCTTAGACAGCCCTTAGACCAGATCGATCGTGGAAAATTCCGGGCTAGGCCGGAACTTCCCTGAGGATGTCAGCAGCGACGGATTCCGGCTGGGAGGGTATGAAAACATAGTCCATACCCGCCCGGCGGGCGGCCTCGATGCCGGTCAGACCGTCCTCAAAGACAAGACACGCTTCTGGAGCCACGCCCAATAATTCGGCGGCGCGCAGGAACATGTCCGGTGCGGGCTTGCCATGCTTAACATCCGCCGGGGTGACGATATGCTTGAACCACGTTCGTATTCCGGTCACGTCCAATGTTTGTTCGACAACGTGACGTGTGCCTCCGCTGACCACGGCCATGGGAGTGACTCCGCAGGCGGCTTCGGCCAGGGAGCTGACGTCATCGATGCGGACGATCTTAGCCAGCGATTCCAGGTAGAGTTCTTCTTTACGGTGGGCGACATGCTCGGGATCCATGGTCAGGCCGTGCGTCTGGTTCAGGCGGCTGACGATTTCCCGGGTAGTGACGCCGCCGAGTCGGTAGAAGAGGGACTCGGGAAAATGCCGGGCGGCGTCGTAATCGTCGAGCGCCTGGCACCAGGCGCGATAATGCCAGGGCATCGAGTCAACCAGAGTGCCATCACAATCGAACAGGTAGGCTTGGTAGATTTTGTCCGGGATGCGTATTTCGAGATCAAGCATGTGGGGCATCCAAGCGTGCTCAGGGAGGGTTGACGACATTTTTTTCTCTGGCTTGGGGCTCTTTTCGGGTTTGCTAGACGGCGAGAGACACCGTACCTTTAAAAAAAATATGTCAGAGATTCAATACTTGCATGAACTGGTGCCAGGGGCCGTCCTGGGGCATTATACCATCATCGAGCATGTCGCCGAGGGGGGGATGGGCCATGTCTATAAAGGCTTTGAGCCCAGCTTACAGCGGGAGGTGGCCATCAAGGCTTTGAAAGAGACCTACACGCAGGATCCCCGGCAGCTTGAACAATTCGAGTCGGAAGCCCAGAGCATCGCCTCGCTACGGCATCCCAATATTGTTCCTATCTATTTCGTTGGCCAGCAGGGGGAAATCAAATATTTTGTCATGCCTTTTATCACCGGCCACACCCTCGATGACTGGATCGATAATGAGCGGGTGATGACGGTGGCGGAGGCTGAGTGGGCCATCAGTCAGGCCATTGATGCGCTCGATAAGGCCTTTCAGAAGCACGTCGTGCATCTGGATATCAAGCCATCTAATTTTCTCATCGATGAGGATGGGACACTGTTGTTGACCGATTTCGGCCTGGCCAAGACGCTGGGTCAAAACCAGGCCGAGTCTGCGGAAGCCTATGGCACGCCTGCCTACATGGCTCCGGAACAAATTACACGTGAGGAGTCCGACCAGCGGAGTGATATATATTCGCTCGGGGCCTCGCTCTACCATTTGATGACCGGCGAAATGCTCTATGATGCGGAAACCATCACCGGCATTATCAGCGGGCATGTGTACAATCCCTTTCCCATTGAGAGGGCGGAGCAGTCCGGTTTGCTGCCGGGGTGGATTCATTTGCTGGAGCGTATGACGCGGAAATCTCCCAGCGAGAGGTATCAGAATTACGGGGAACTGCGTGAGGCGTTTAGCAATGTCCACCGACTACAACCCGTGGGAGTCGCTGAGGTCACTAAGGACACGAGCCCGCAAACGATCACCGTGACTCCTTACGGAGCCACCGATAAGGAATCTCTCTTTGGCATCCTCTCGCCTCGCTGCAGCGGCTGGCAGCAGACCGGAGTGGATTATGAGCTGCGCCGTAGCCGTGAGGAAATACTGCCAGCTGTTCAAGGCAAAGGGGTCAAGCCTTTGGATTTGAACGTCATCGTTCCGGACTTAAAGGCACTGCTGGCCGCCAGTGAGCCCACCATGGATGAATTGGCGGCGGTGATCGAAGGCCTGCCGGAGGTGGAAGCCTATATCATTTCGCTCTCAAATCATGCTTGCTTTAACGGAACCGGAGAGGTCATCAGCACCCGTAGAAAAGCAATCCGCACGGTGGGACTCGACTTGTCCCAGAAAATCGCCATGACCTGGTCGTTACTGAACCGAAACCAGAGTCAATTGAACCAGGATTTTGACTGGAGGCCCTACTGGAGTTACGCGATCTCAACCGGGATCATCGGAAAATGTCTTCTCGATCTGGTCGATGGGAAATACGTGCTCGGCCAGGGCGTGGCCACAGATAAGCCGAAGCGGGCTCTGCACGTCAGCCTCATGCGCCGCCCCCTGTTGAAGGCATACGATTATGTGTACGAGGCCGGGCTCCTGCACGGGATCGGAAAGCTGGTTCTGAGTGAGGCGGCTGCTTATAGCTACTATATGGTTATGCGCCGGTCCATTGAGCTGAGAATGCCTCTGGCCGAGGTCGAGGAGGAAATGCTTTCACTCACACACCATGAGGCGGGGGAAATCTGGATGCGACACAACAATATCGATTCCAACCTGTCCGGAGTTTGTCAGCACTATGGTGATCTGTCCACCGTTCACGGCCTTCTGGTTTCGACGATCGGGCTGGCCAGCTATCTGGTCCGCTATCTCGGGTTGGGATATGCCGGGGATCCGGCCATGAGGCGGAAGTTTCCCTGGGATACCCCGGCTTGGGCAGCCCTGGCACGTTATGGAAAAGATCTGGATCTGGACCCCATTAAGCTCGAATCAGAATTCTTGACAGCGTTGAGTGAACTGCCTCTGATAGAAGTTTAATTATGAAAATGGTTCTGACTCGTAAGTTTACTTTTGACTCCGCCCAGGCACTTACCTCATTTCCTGAGGGACATAAATGCCGCCGAATGCACGGACACACTTTTCACCTCGAAGTCTCGGTTTCCGGAGAAGTGGATCCGGAGACGGGAATTATTTTTGATCACGCGCAGATTGCGGAACGTGTAAAACCGCTAGTCGAACAACTCGATCACCGGACCCTCAACGACATTCAAGGGCTGGAAATTCCTAGCCTGGAAAATATGATCAGATGGTTCTGGGAGCGGCTCAAGCCCGATCTGCCCGGGCTCTGTGAGATCAAATTGATGGAAACCCCGCAATCCTGGTGCACCTATCGGGAAGCGTGACGGTGAAAATTTATGCTACCATAACGCTGATTGGGAATGATAAATCCGGCGTCATCGCCCGGGTGACCCAATTCCTCTTCCAGCAAAAGGCTAATATCGAATCGCTCGAAGAACAGGTGACAAGGGGACAGTTCAGTATGACCCTCCAGGCCACCTGGCCCGCAGAGGTGGTCAGTGAGGCAGAGGTTAAAAAGGGCTTGAAATCACTGGCCCGTGATCTGGAGATGGATCTTCAGATTCATTTTGCTGCCGAGCATCGCCGTCGGCGGATGGCTCTCTTTGTCACCCGTGAGGCTCATGTATTCGAAGCCGTAATGGAGTCGGTCCGCGCAGGTAAACTCAAGGTCCAGCCGGTCGTGGTTCTGAGTAACCGGAAAGATCTCAAGCCCGTGGTTGAACGGCATGGGCTGGACTTTCACCTCGTTCCCTGGAACCGCCGCGAAATGGCGGAAAGTAAAGCTCTCCGGCTCATGGAAAAGTATGAGGCCGACTTTATTGTCCTGGCACGCTTTATGAAAATTCTTTCTCCCGAATTTGTCTGGCGGTGGAAAAACCGGATAATCAACATTCACCCCTCACTATTGCCCGCATTTCCCGGCGCCTCCGCGTATCGCCAAGCGCATGAAAAAGGGGTTAAGGTTATCGGGGTCACCGCCCACTTTGCCACGCCCGATTTGGATCAAGGCCCAATCCTCTGCCAGGAGGCATTTAAAATCCGCACAGGCGAACCGCTCTCCAGCATCGTGGCCCGCGGAAGAGAATGTGAGTCATCATGCCTGGTTGATGCCATCCGCCTATTTGACCGTGAGCGGTTGGACGTTCACTGGGGACGGGTCTGGGACGTCTGATTAAGGATTGTTAACTCTTTATGTCGAACAAATGGATCATCACTACTCTGGGAACGCTCTTTGCCATTTCCATACTGGCCAATGGGGTTCTCCTCTACCGCCTGGTGCAATCACCCCCCCTCACGACCGGGGTGGAAGTACCTCCGGCTGAAACGGCGGCTGACTCGGCAGATTTGGAACCCTCATCGGAAGCAATCGCGTTGGAGGCTGAGCTGCGACTGGCAAAAATGATGCTCGGTCAATGGGAGGGTCTGGTCATGACGCTGGGTCCGGTCGGAGATGAAATCACTATCCGGGGCCGGCTAGCCTGGGATCGGGACCGGCAGGAGGGGTTTGTTTCACTGCGAGGTCTCCACCCCCGCGACGCCTATCCCCGTTATCGCCTCTACCTGATTAATGAACGCAAGGACTTCATTCCGGTTGCGGTTCTGGAAGCGGATCGTTACGGAAAAGTGGAACATGGATTTACCGTTCCCCGCCGCATCCTCGATCTCAAAGGGGCGGAATTGAGAGGGATCGATCCGATGGATGTAGAGAAGCGCCTCGCATCGGCGAGAATCATCACTCCATGATTCCCATTGCCTACCGTTGGGGGATGGTGGGGGTTTATCTCCTCATGCTCCTCTTCCTCTCCAGTATTCCGGGTGATGCACAGCAATCCGCAGGTCTGGTGGTGATGCTGCCCTTCCTGCCTTTTCCCATTCTCAATGACAAGGTGTTGCATCTCATGTTCTACTTTCCCCTGGGCTGGTTGTTGGCCCTGACCGGGCTGCGCTGGTGGAAGGTGTTGATCCTGGGAGCGATGATGGCGACCCTCGATGAGTGTTACCAGGGACTCATTCCCGGACGGATGCCGGATGTCATGGACTGGCTCATGGATATGCTCGGAATTTCCTTCGGCTGGCTGGTGGAATACCGTTTAAAGGGGAAAAAGGGGCAAAAGGGGGAAAAACGCAATCCGGCATGAACCGCGCTGAATACCGCCAACTGGTGCGTGAACTCCTGCGTCACGACCACGCCTATTATGTTCAGGCCGATCCGGAAATCTCCGATGCCGAATACGACCGGATGTACCGGCGTCTGGAAGAATTCGAAAAAGAACATCCCGATTGGATTGCCGCCGATTCACCCACCCGCAGGGTAGGGGGTGCGCCGATCAGCGGCTTCCAGCAGGTCAGGCACCGCGTGCCTATGCTTTCCATCGATGATGTTTTCGAATTAAAGTCGGAGGAGGCAGAGGCTATCTGGCTGCAGACCGCAGAACCGGCGCAGGATAAAGAAAAATCGCTGGTGGCACTCTGCCGTGGCCTCCGGGACTCCGGAGTATTGCAAAACTCGTCTCCTCAACTGGAGCTGATCACCTTTTACCGGCGGCTGCAAAAATCTCTTCAGTCCGAGGAGGTCGAGGTCACCGTCGAGCCCAAGATCGACGGGGTCGCGGTCAGCCTGATCTATGAGGCGGGGCAACTCACCACCGCCGTGACCCGTGGGGACGGGGAAAAAGGCGATGATATTACTCACAATGTCCGCACCATCCCCAGTGTCCCCCTGGAATTGGAAGCGGACGCGCCCAGCCTGCTGGAAGTGCGAGGTGAAATATTCATGTCCAATCGTGGCTTCCAACATCTCAATAAAACCCTGACTGAGGAAGGGAAGCCCGCCTTTGCCAACCCGCGCAACGCCACCGCCGGCACTCTCAAACAACTCGACCCCCGGCAGGTGGCGGCGCGTCCGCTGGCCTTTCTTGCCCATGGCCTCGGCGCCTATGAGGGAATCGATCTATCCCATGCCGAAGATTTTCAGAACCTGCTCAAAAAGCACCACCTTCCATCAAACCAGCCCGTCATTCCCGCCCGCACCCTTCGCCAGGTCATGGAGGCGGTGGATGAAATCAATCGTCTGCGCGACGTTCTCGATTACGGAACCGACGGTGCCGTAGTCAAGGTCGCCGACTACGCGTTGCGTGATCAGCTGGGATCGACCGCACGCGCGCCCCGCTGGGCCGCCGCCTATAAGTTTCTCCCGGAGCAGCAGACAACCATTATCCGGAATATCACCATCCAGGTCGGACGCACGGGGGTGCTCACTCCGGTGGCTGAACTCGATCCGGTCGTCATATCCGGCACCACCGTTTCCCGGGCTACGCTCCATAATGAGGATGAGATCAAACGGAAGGATGTGCGGATCGGAGACACAGTGGTGGTGGAAAAAGCCGGGGAAATTATCCCTGCCGTTGTTTCTGTCATTAAGGAAAAGCGCCCGGAGGGATCCGTGGCTTACCAGTTGTTTGAAGCGGTGGGCGGCTGCTGTCCATCCTGTCACGGACCGATCATCCGGGAGGAGGGGATGGTGGCCTGGCGCTGCGTGAATTTTGCCTGCCCGGCTCAGGCTGTCACCCGCATCCGGCACTTCTGTCAGCGCAAGGCACTCGATATCGAGGGCATTGGCGGGGTGGTGGCCGAGGCACTGGTCCAACATGAAATCGTGCGCACTCCACTGGATCTCTTCTCCCTCGATGCCGACCGCTTGGAGAACCTCAATCTGGGCACCGAAGAGGCCCCGAGAAAATTTGGCCGTAAAAATGCCCTCAAGGTGATTCAGGCGCTGGAGCGGGCGCGCCTATCCATGCCGCTGCATCGGTGGCTCTTTGCTATGGGCATCCCACAGATCGGGGAATCCGCCGCCCGTGAGGTCTCCCGGCACCACCGCCGCCTTAAGGACGTCGCCGGTTCAGACATCCTCCGATCCCGCGCCGGGCAGGGGGACTCGGAGGCGGGCCTACGCCTGAACCCGGAACTGGGGCCGGTGGCCGCTGCTAATTTACTCGAATTCTTCGACTCCGAGGCGGGGCGGGACATTCTTCAGCACATGGAAGGTCTGGGCATTGCCCCCGAGTCCGAATTGTTCGCATCATCTGATCAGGCGACCGGATCCCTGGCCGGAAAAACGTTTGTCATCACCGGAACGCTCTCTCAAAGCCGAAATCACTTTCGGGACCGGATCGAAAAGGCAGGAGGGAAGGTGGCCTCCTCGGTCAGCCGCTCAACGGATTTCCTGCTGGCCGGGGAGAAGGCCGGTAGTAAATTGGAACAGGCAGAGAAATGTGGTGTTCAAGTAATTTCCGAGGAGGAATTTGAAAATCTTGCTTCGTGACAGGCAATGCGGTATTTTTTACACGTTTTATGAGTAAAAGTATGATCAATGGATTTCAGTTACCGATCTGTCTGGTGATCTTGGTGCTTTCCGGCGCGGGAATTTTCCCGATTGGTGCCCAGACAGCGGTTCCGGGTACGATTCAGGATGCCGATGAGGAACGGCGCCAATTGCTCAAAGCGGCAGATCAGATAGAGATCCTCGTCCAGCGCACCGAAACTCTTCAGAAAGAACTTGATAAAACTAAAGTGCGGGTGGCTGAATTGGAAAAAGCCAACCAGAATATCAAGCAGGAAATGAAAACCGCTCAAGCCGCCCACCGCAAAGAGCGGGATGCACTCCTCGATGAAGTCAGTAAGCTTCTGGCCGAAACTGGCGACCCCGCTCCACCACCCTCCGGGGTGACGGCCAGCAGCGATGAGGGCTATGAGCATGTGGTGAAAAAAGGCCAGAGCCTGTGGACGATAGCAAAAGCTTTTCAAGCACAGGGAGTTTCCGTTACTGTGGAAGATATACGGAAGGCCAACCAGTTGGAGCAGGATGCGCTCCTGCAGGTCGGTCAGAAACTTTTTATTCCGAAGACAGATTAACAAGTTAAGAATTTATGGAACAAACCGACGGAAAAATCCGACTAAAAAAAGTCTCGGAAAACGAAATTCACGGACCCATGGACATGGAGGAACTGGCCGCATTGGCTGCCGGAGCTTACGTATCCCCTGAGGATCAGGTCAGCTTTGACGGTGAGACCTGGCAGCCCGCCTCCGAATTGGAGCCGCTGGAAATGTTCTGGATCATTCATACCGACGACGGGGCTCACTACGGGCCCACAACGGTGGGGACGATCCGTGAATTCCTCGCTGCCGAGGAACTTACCCAGTCCCACATCATCGAAGATGTCCGCAACAATGACAAAGTAACGGTGGCCGAATTGCTGGGACCATCGGTGGTCAAAGAGGTGATGGCGGAACGTGCGGACAGTGAGGCCATTCCCCTTGCCGATATCGAAGAAACTCTGGATACCGCCAAGGATCTCAGAATCCGCCAATTGGAGGCCGACCACGACCACCTCCAACGGGAGCACGATAAATTGATGGCTCAATACCGCAAGGTCAGTGAGGAATTGATCCGGTTGAAGAAAGCTACCTGATTTCATTTACCCCTATCACTTTTCACATTGACCGGAACCATGAGGAACGTATTTTCCCTACTCGCCCGGACACCATCCGGGATCCAAACAACATGCGACATATATTATCTGTTTTAGTGGCCAACAAATTCGGCGTCCTGACCCGTGTTACAGGCCTGTTCAGCGGACGCGGGTTCAACATCGATACCCTGAACGTTGCCCCTTCCCATGACCGGAAGACCTCGCGGATGACTATCGTTGTCGTCGGTGATGATAAAGTGCTCGACCAGGTGGTCAAACAGCTCAACCGCCTCGTGGATGTTATCGAAATTCACGATTACCAGCGCGGGGAATACGTCGACCGCGAATTAATTCTGGTCAAAGTCAATGTGAGTAAAACCTCCCGCTCGGAAATTATGCAAATTTGCGACATCTTCCGCGCTAAAATCGTCGATGTTCAATCAAAAAATATGTCCATCGAAATTACTGGCGACGGTGGCAAAATTGAAAAATTTATCGCTCTTATGGACAACTTCGGAATTGTCGACATCGTCCGCACCGGTCGGGTCGCCTTACCCAGAAACTAAACCCAGGATAATAAAAATTAGAGAATTGGAGATTAGAATGCCTGCTAAAATATATACCGATAAAGATGCGGATCTGAATAACTTAAAAAATAAAACCGTGGCCGTCATTGGCTTTGGCTCCCAGGGCCATGCCCACGCCCTGAACCTGCGTGACAGCGGGATTCAGGTTATCATCGGCCTTTACAAGGGGAGTAAGTCCGCTGCCGTAGCCCGGAAAAATAAGCTGAAAGTATTCGAAAACGCCCAGGCAGTCAAAAAAGCGGATGTTATCATGCTGGCCGTGCCGGATTTGAAAATCCCGGAAGTTTTTGAGCAGGACATTCTCCCGCACCTCACCGCCGGCAAGACGCTGCTCTTCTCTCACGGTTTTGCCATTCACTTCAAAACCATCAAGCCGCCCCAAGAAGTGGATGTCATCATGGTCGCCCCCAAAGGCCCCGGCCATACCGTGCGCAGTCAGTATAAAGACGGGAAAGGCGTGCCCTCACTGATCGCCATTCACCAGGATGTTTCCAAACAGGCCAAAAAGACCGCCCTGGCCTGGGCCAAGGGCATCGGAGGAACGCGCGCCGGTGTTTTTCAAACCACTTTTAAAGAGGAGACGGAAACCGACCTCTTCGGAGAGCAGGCTGTCCTCTGTGGCGGAACCTCCGCCCTCATCATGGCTGGTTACGAAACCCTCGTTGAGGCCGGCTACCAGCCGGAAATGGCCTACTTCGAGGTGCTCCATGAATTAAAGTTGATCGTCGATATGATCAATGAATCTGGCATCAGCGGGATGCGCTTTTCTGTTTCGGAAACCGCCGAATTTGGCGACCTGGTCGTCGGCCCCAAGGTGGTGGACCAGCAGGTCAAAAAGAACATGAAAAAGGCCCTCGAGGAGATTCAAAATGGAAAATTTGCGCGCGCATGGATCCGCGAAAGCAAAACCGGCTTTAAACGCTACAAAGCATTGCAAAAAGCAGGAACCAACCATCCGATCGAAAAAGTGGGCAAACGTCTGCGTGCCCTCATGCCCTGGATGGGGAAAAAGAATATCAAAGGTGCGCAAGCCGATTACTAAAGATTGGCCCCTCGCCACCTTTCTGGTCGCCCTGCTCCTGGCCCTTGCGCCAGGGGCCGGGGCCCAGGCGGAGGAGAAACCCTCAGCCGACGAACTCCGCGAACGCTTCAAACAGGGCTACGCCCTCTTTGAAGACGGTAAATTCAGGAAGGCACTGGATATTTTTAACTCCATCCGAACCCACGATCCAGATGCCCGGGGTTCCCTCTTCCTCTCCGGAATGGCCCATTTCCAACTGCTCGAATTCAAACAGGCGGCCACCTGCTTTCAGAGCTTTCTGGAATTAGAGCCGGATCATGTCAGCGGCTTAATCGGAGGAATTAAATCCCACCAGGCCATCGGAAATACAGAAAGGGTGGAGAAATACCGCCAGAACCTCTTCCGTCTGAAATCCACCCAGGCCGATCCCCGCCTCGAAGTCATGCTCAACTATGAGCGCGAAATGATCCCCCTCGGCGGAGGCCTCCGCCTCTCGATCCTCGAAACCTTTCCAGGTGTCGAGTCCACTGCCCGCTACCAGGCCCTCCAAATTCGGGGCAAGAATGTCGTCCGCCGTCTGGAATGGATCCTGACCGAAGGCCCGGTGCGCAAAGCCGTCGAAGCCCTCCATCCCGACCGCAGCCATCAAACCATCTACCTCTTGGCCGAAACCGGTGGCGACTCCTCAGAAAACGACGACTATAAAATGCACGACGTCGCCTT
>CAYTLD010000045.1:0-3482 GCA_964438585.1 uncultured Blastochloridaceae bacterium
CAACGTTCAATTACTTGGATGTTCAATGTTCAGCCTCCAAAAAAATTTTACCCCGTGCCCTATTCTCTCCACAGAACTTTCGGGTGAGCGGCATACGCACGGTGAAGCTATCCAAAAATTCGGGAAAAGCTACATCCGGAACACGGCCATCTTCTGGATATTGTAGCGAGGACGTTAAGGGACGGAGTATTAAGCCGCAGCCCATAAAATCTACACATGACATACTGTCCGCTTAATACTCCGTCCCTTAACGTCCTAGTAAAAGGCTGCGGACATCCGCTTCAAAGTCGTGGATCATTTCTAAGGTGTAGTTCACCGGAGAGAGGTCATCCTGAATAATAAGCGGGGTCAGATCCATCCCGAAACACGCGCGTTCGCACCGATCCGTGTTGTGGCTATCAAAGAAAGTGGCGTTGGCCCGGCGGCGGCCTTCGACGGCCAGGTCGTAACGCTTCCCGCCACTGATCTGTGATTTGAATATTCCGTTGAGACGGGCAGCGAGTTCAGCATTTGCTCCGAGATCCATAACCACTTTTTTGTCGTCCGCCAGCCAATCCAGGTCGCGCCAGACTTCACAGCCGATGAGCTTTTCCGGTCGCTCGCCCTTCGGAAGTTGACGGATGGCTTTGATGACCGCAGCCGTGACCGCGATATGAGTGCTGTGTTTGTCTGCCAGGTTGTGGGTGTAGATGACTCCGGGAGAAGTTTGTTTGATGAGCAGGAGCAGATCGCTGACCAAGTCGTCGGCAGTTTCCGGGTTTTTGATTCCTGAACTGGGATGCGATAGCTGGGCCATAAAGGCATACTGCCCGATCCGTGCCGCCTCCCGCTGCTCTTCTGCCCTAATTTGCTGCATTTCCTCATCCGTTACCCCGGCAAAGGGGCCCCGGCGCGCACTCCCCGCTCCATCCGTGCAGGTGATGCCACCGAACCAGCGATCCTCCCGCCCGTAACATTTCTGAATCCCGTGGAGGGCCATGAATTCGAGGTCGTCCTGGTGGGCTCCAATTCCGAGGTGGGTGGTTTTTTCCAGCGCACTGATGACTTCACCTCCGTTCGTAAGGTAAACATCTGCCGCATTCTGGCTAAGTTGGATCTGATCTTTAGCGTTAGCATGCATAAGTAAGTTAGCTTGGACTAACTAGAGTAGAAAAAGAATCTGAAAAAAAACCGCTAAATACGCTAATCACACTGTGGGTTGGTATTAGTTAAGAGGCATTATTTTTTCTTTTCTCCCGATTCCAGGAGAGCGATGATATCCGCGTAATGATTCCCTTTTTTGATCGCGAAGCTTTTCTTCAGCACAACCTGGAGACGATGAACCTGCTCCTGATGGAGCCGGGATCTCCAAAGGATATGATGATTGGCATCGGAGCCGCTTATGTCGCTCTCGCCATCGCCATCACCAAGACTCACTCTCTGGGCTCTTCCCAGGGCGGCTCTCTACTATCAGGGATGTTTGTCGCTGCGGTGGGTGCCTTCGGGATGGTGGAAATATATGCGGCCACAGAAATCATGCTCATTCCCTTCTTTAGTTGGGAAAACTACACTCAAGAAGTTATCCTCGGCAGCCTCGTGGTCGGGTTCTTTCTCATGGTGGCTCCCTTTACCCGCGTTCTCTTTTATGCCAGCTACTGGACCAGTGTCGGTGCCTGGATGATTGGAACGATTTGTGCCGCCCTCGTCCTCTTTGCTGTCAGCACCCTTTATGAGGAAAGACGTGCTCAGCCCGCTGAAGCCATCAAGAACATCCAGCAGCAGCTCGATCAGCGTTAGAGGCTGTCTGAAAGTGGATGATAACCAGTTCTTAGACAGCCACTACTGATCGAGTGGGGTTAAATCTTCCGGCATCTCCAGATCGAAGGAGCCGATGCTGGGAGGCAGGGCCGGGGAGGGTTCTGAGATCCCGCCTGACGACTCTGGATTTTCTCCTTTGTTCCCTTTTATACCCTTTTTTTCTTTCCCGTCTCTGACAGGCACATCCAGAAATTCCGAATGCACGGGCTGGAAGATCGGATCGCTGACCATAGCGTAAAATGGGGTCGTCTGGTCGCCCAGCTTGAGACGGGCCTGGCGGATCGCTTCGACCGCCTTTTCGTTTTCGCCCTTGACCATCAGGCGTCCGGCCTCGGTCATGAAGGCATAGGCGGATTTATCCTCACGCTTCACTTCCTTTTCATGTGACTCCCGGAAGGGATCAAAAAGATCTGCCTGCAATGCCGCCAGCTTTAACCGGGTGGTGGCCAGGTCATCCGGGGTGATCCGGGCCAGCTCCCGACGGGTCTGGTAATAGCCTTCCTGGTAACGCTGGTTCCGGCGCAGGTAGAGGCTGAACTCCTTTAAGAGCGCGGGATGACCCGAATCAATCCCCATCGCCCGGTCAAAATAGTCCAGCGGCGCGGTCTCCCCCTCACCGGATTCCGCCAGTTTGGCCAACTCGATCAGGCAGAGAATTTGAACGGAAGAGTCCTCACTGCGCTTGAGCTGCTCCTGAAACATCTCAATCGCCTTCTGAGGTTGCCCATTCTCTCGGTAGGCCAGTGCCAGGCGGTAGCGGACGGTAGGTGACGATGGTCGGCGCTCCAATTCCTCGCGACCCAGCTCGATGGCTTGATCATAGAGCCGGTTCTCATAGGCCTGGGTGATCAGGTTGTCGCGCTGCTGTTCGATTCCGGATTCGGCCTTCGGGATATCCAGGGTATAGGCCTGATCGGTCTTGGGCCGGTCGGGTGCCTCATTTCCGGAGGACTCGAAGTCAGCAATGGTCGGGATTCCGCTGGTTGACTGCGGCACACCGGCCTCATCCTCGACGGATTCGGGAATCGACTCCGCCCAGGGAACTACTTCCGCCCGACTTCCCTCCGACTCCGTCACCTCCCCCGGCTGGTCCTGGTTGAAAATCAAATCGAGCGAAATGATCCCCACCGCAAAAAAGAAAACCGTCCCGCTGATAATGACCCAAAGCACCTGAACCGTATTGAGCTTGTGGCGTCCAGATAGATCCAGGCGGGCGATGGCCTCCTTTTTAACCTTCCGCCCATCGCCGCGCCGGCTCTTTTTCGTCTCGGCGGCAGCAGCAGCGTTAGCCGGAGGGCCACCGGAGCGCTTCCGCTTCCGGCGCACCCGTTTCCGGCGCACCCCATCGTCGTCCGGACGATCTTCCGGTAGGGATGCCTCTTCCTCGAAATATTCAGCCATAGGTCAATTCGATTGCTCAGTTTATAAGATATAAACTCACGCCCATCAAGGCAAGTGACCAAATCAGGCCCTTTTGAGTTGGGGCAGGCACGCCCTGAACTTGGGAGTCATTCTACCCGTCCCCCTAATCTTGATTGTGCCTACCATTCTGTAATACACTTAATTATGCCCCGCCCTTTATCACCCACAACCAGCATCAAAATGTTCCGCCTTGTAACGATCCCTTTATTGCTCACCGGCCTGCTCCCCACGCTTCTCCTGTCCGGGTGCCGCCAGGAGCCCGC
>CAYTLD010000045.1:3582-14105 GCA_964438585.1 uncultured Blastochloridaceae bacterium
GGTGCCGCCAGGAGCCCGCTTCGGACTCTTTATCCACTGGGGGCCTCTACGCCATTCCCGCCGGCGAATGGAATGATAAAGTCTGACTTCATCAGATGGTATCGAGTGTATTTAAGCTGTCCGGTTTTGGTCAGTGCGCCCTTGGCCACCAGGTCATTGAGGTCGCGGGTAGCCGTTGTTCTCGGGGCACTGGTGATGGCAATATAGATCGACCATCATAGCGGCGACTCCCTGCTCGGCCGGAGGGATTTGGCGGTGGTCGGTCTGAATGCCAAACTCCCTTCCGATCGAAGATTGCAGGCTCTTGCGATCCATGATTTCCCCTTCGATTTGCGAAGTTATTAGAGCCTCCTCGCTGATCAACTCGACCTTGAGCAGATTTTTATCCTCCTCGGAGACATGCTTGAACGCACCGATACATTCGCCCGCATTTCGCAGAAACTGAGCCTCCAGTCCCTCCAATGCCTTGCTATCGTAGGTAAAATGTGGCCAATCCTCCTGTTGCCAGTTCCAAGTTCCAAATCATGGGTGATAAAATCCTTTTCTATAAACCACTCAGGGCTTCGAACCAAAGAATAAGCAGACGATCAAGGGTATGTCTGACCCATCTTGAATGTCATACGTATGACATTGAAGATTGAGGCGAGAATGATCGAAGGAAAAGTGGTCTATCGATGCAAGCGAGAAGTCACTGATGGTCAGTTACTATCTGGCCTGTGCGCCCGTAACCTTGTACGAAGGCGTAAGACTCCAGCCTATTAAAGATTTGTCACGTAAGCCTTATCAACTACTGCTCCCGATCTATACGTATCGTTGAGAGGATCTGAAGGCTATTCGGCGTCGATCCAGCGCCCGAGCGGGTCGGTTTCCTTGGAATTGGGCCGGAGGGTCTGGCATCCGGTGGTCAGAACCGCCAGAAGTATCCACAGCAGCACCGGATTCAGCCAAGACATGCCAAGGTTCGCCGTTATGCCCCTCTACTCATTTCTGAGTCTTGAGCAGGTAGTCAGGATTTAATTTCTGCAGGGCCTTGGGAAGGAAGAGTCCGTCTTTCCGGATGAGTTTTCCATCGAAGTGGATTTCCCCTCCTCCGTAATCCTTGCGCTGAATAGTGACCATATCCCAATGAACCTGGGACCGATTTCCGTTATCGCAGTCCTCATAAGCCTGTCCGGGGGTGAAGTGGAAGGAACCGGCAATTTTCTCATCGAAGAGGATGTCCTGCATGGGATGAAGAATATGCGGATTAAATCCAAAGCTAAATTCCCCGATGTACCGCGCCCCCGGATCGGAATCGAGGATTTTGTTCAACTTCCTCGTCCGGTTGGCGGTGGCTTTGACGATTTTTCCCTTCTCGAAAGTCAGCTTCACATCCTGGAAGTCGATCCCGCGGTACACTGTGGGGGTGTTGTAGGAGAGTGTCCCCTCAACACTGTCCCGCACCGGGCAGGTGAAGACTTCACCGTCGGGAATATTCCGTTCCCCCTGACAGATGATCCCTGGCATCCCTTTGATGGAAAAGGACAGATCGGTGCCCTGCCCCTTGATTTCGACCCGCTCCGTCTTGTCGATCAGACTCTTGAGAGCGCGTCCGCCCGGCGTCATGCGGGAATAATCCTGAGTGCAGACCCTGAAGTAAAAGTCCTCGAAAGCCTCCGTGCTCATGCCTGCCGACTGAGCCATCGACGGTGAAGGCCAGCGCAGCACCACCCAGCGGGTTTTGTTGATCCTCCACTCCTGGACGGGACGCATAATTTTCATCGCCATTTGCATTTTCCCGGCGGGGACATCCGAGGTCTCGAAGATATTTTTCGACCCTCGGATGGCGATGTAGGCATCCATCCCCTTCATCATGGCCAGATCCTGTTTTTTAGAAAATTGATATTGCTCCTCAGTGCCGTGAAGAATCAGTTCACGACCGACCACCGATGACATCCGACGGACATAGGGGGTCGCTTTGTGTGCCCGCACCGTCCGGATCAGGGAAATCAGCATCTCGTCCGGGATGTCGGTGACATCGATGAAGACCTTCTCTCCGCGTTTGACCTTGCAGGAGTACCCCACCAGAACGTGGGCCAACTTATCGTAACGGACATCATATAACATTCAGCTAATCTATAGGAATTCCCGCCAGGCTCAAGTGTTACTCTCACGCATGTCACGCGAGCGTGGACAAGTAACTCCAGACACACTAAAATTATCAACATGACGCTTCGCTGCATGTTGTTATTGGTCGCCACCTGCCTACCATTGACTGGTCTTATCTCCTGTTCAGATTCTCAGGAAACCTCCGCACCCGTCCCCGGCGCCCCGCCTGATGCGGAGACACCTCAACCCGCATCCATCCCGGAGCATGAACCGGAAGGTGCTGTCCTTGAAGGACATGCCAGTGTCGAACTCCGTATCGAGAAAACACAAATTCTCGGACGGATCGAACTGGTGCTGGTCCCGGAAGAGGCCTCGGAAAAAATCCTCACCGTGCGCAACCAGCAATGGCTGATCAAGGCATCGCGCTTCAAGTTCAATGATGGCTACAACAACCTGGATCTGAAAATGATCGGCGGAACCGCCGTCGAGGAAGCCGTCGCCCGCACCCGGGCCGACGCCGAGGGAAACTACCGCTTCACCGGACTGACGCCCGGAAAATACCGGCTCTATGGACAATACAAGTCCAGATATGCCGCCGGCTTCTGGCTCATCCCGGTTGAAATTACTTCACCCGATGACGAGATCACCCTCGACCTGAATCATGAAAATATGCACGAAATCCAAAACCGCGAAATTATTTACTAGGAAAATTGGGGACGGGGTAAAAATCACCTCCGGTGCGAAATTCCATACCCGTCGGTCAATTCAAGGTGGTAAAAATTAGGGTGAGGCGCGTCGTAGGATTCGTAGCGCACCTCGACTTCGATCCCCGCGTCTACCAGAGCGGCGGCATATCCCGGCAATCGGGAATCTTCTGTGGTCCAGCGCATAAGCCCTCCATAGAGGCCCAGTTCCGTGCCCTGGTCTTTATGCGTCGTCACCAGCGATCCAATGGGGTCATAGCGGATCACTACCTGCTTGATCGGCCCTCCCACCAAGTCACGCGCCATCCGCTCGATCCGGTTGGCCGCCGCCGAGTGGGAACTACTCGACCCCCTTATGATCGAACCGAGCACATCATTGAAAATACTGGGTGGTAAGTTGCTCTATAAAGCTTATCAAAATTACAGCGAAAATCGGGCTTTTTAGTCCGAGTAACTCGGATCATTATGCAGGGAACTGTTGAAATATACTGGTCCACACTTGCCAAAGTGGCAGCAAACCGCTAACTCTTCCACTCATGGCCAAAGTAAATGCAAATGATCTCAAGCCCGGACAGGCGATTAAATGGAATAACGACACCCTGATCGTTAATTCGCGCGAGCACCGCAAGCCGGGCAAAGGTCCTGCCTACATTCAGGCTTCCCTACGCTCGCTCACCACCGGCCGCTCGCTGGAGGAGCGCTTCCGCTCCAGCGAGTCGATTGAACTGGTCAATGTCAGCCGGGAAAAGTGGGACTTCAGCTACTCCGACCCGAACGGCTACCAGTTCATGAACCCGGATACCTACGATAACCTGACCCTGAGTGGGGAACTCATTGGGGATGCCAAACTTTACCTGACGGAAAACATGACGGTAGAGATCGTTTTCATCGAGGAACGTGCCACCGGCATCGAAGTCCCCTCCTCAGTGAAGCTGAAAGTGACCGAATCTCCTGAAGGAGTCAAAGGGGACTCCGCCACCGGTGCCACCAAGGCTGCCACGCTTGAAACCGGTCTGGTCATTCAGGTTCCTCTCTTCATCAATGAAGGCGACGTGGTCAGTGTCGATACCAGGGAAAATAAATACACCGGACGAGCCTAACCCACTTTTCCCGCTTTTCCCGCTTTACCCTGCTCAATCGCTAGTCTCCCCCTGCCTGCGGGCGATAAAGACCAGCAGCATGCACCAGGCGGAATTGACAATCAGGAAGAGAATAAACTGAAGCGGCTGCGGGAGGGAATACACGCAAATCAGTACCGGAACCCAGAAGGTGATATTCGGGGCAAAGAGTTCCATCACCCGGCGCGGAAAAGCCGATGATCTCACCGCCCTCCACGTTTCCCGAATCGCATATCCGTTCTCCCTCCAGAAGAACCAGACCGTGATAAAGGGCAGGACAAAAAGCAGGCTGTATCCGAACTGGTCCACGAGAATTTTCAAGGCCAGGGTCAGCGGATCACGTCCCCCTCCCCACCAGTGATCCTGAAACAAATAAAAGATGTCCACCGAAATTCCAAGAACCGCAAACATGAAAAAAAGGTGCGCCAGTTGTCCGAAGGTCGGGGCGGGAACCGAGGCCGGTCGTAACTTCCATTTAATCAGTTCCGGGAACACCCCACCGCTAATAATGGTAGCCAAAGCCGCAAAGGCCCACCCGCCCCGTTCTTTCCATTCCGTTAAGTGCTGACAAAAAACCTGAACGGATGGTGAGGAAAAATAAGTCACTACGACTGCCCCCGCCATCCCCTGAATGACCAGCATCGCCTTCCCGTAAACACGAAGCCCCATCAACGCATGGCCAAAAAACATCCTGAACATCAGCCCGAACGCTAGACAGGTGCCGTTAAATGGGAACAGAAAATGAACCCGCGGGCTATGCCGCCATGACGCCTTTCCTAATCACCTGGATCATAAAACTAACTGCCCATATCAGCTATCGGCACCAGAGTCTCCACGCCGGAATACTTCAGTAATTTTTCATCCAGAGTGATGAGGATTAGCCCATGAATTCGGGCAGTTGCCACAATGATCTGATCGGCAGGGTCGCGGTGAAATCGTCCAGGCAGATGGCAGGATTCCCATGCGATCTCGTCATTGGTCCGCAGCATTTCCAACCCTGGACTCCGGGTGGCTCGACGCAACCAGACTCTGGATGAAAGTGAAAGCTTCAACTTCCCCAGAGATTCCTTTCTGGCCACTTCCCATACGCTGATATCTGCCACTGCACAAGAACCCGAACCGGGCTCGTTAATAGCCGCAGCTGCTGTGGGGGACAGCTTTTCCGGTGAGTCGAGCAGCCAAATCCAGATGTGGGTATCGAGCAGATACCTCACTGAGCTGCATCCCAGTCGCTGTCTCCCATGGCCTCGTCAAAGTCCTCGTCGATCGAAACCACTTGTCCCGATAAAGCGCCCCAGGCCGGATGCTTCCCAACCTCTGTGGCAGGGATGATCTTGGCCACCGGATGCCTGCGGCTTGTGATAAGAATGGATTCCCCACTCTGAGGAATCTCTCGAAGCACACGTGTGCAGGTTTTTTTAAATTCAGAAACCGACAATGTTTTCATGACTAGTATCTATAGTCATAAAACACCTTGCCGTCAAGCTGCGCAGCAGGGCTCACCCATCAAAATAAACGCAGACGGCCAAAGGCGTGTAGCTCCTATCTTGACTGTTATACCTATAACATTCAAGTTGGGAGCAAATGGCCGAAGGAAGGGGGATGTGTGGGTGCAAGCCGGAGGTCACTGATGGTTGGTGTCTTGTCAGGCCTGGCCATGCCTATGCGCTGTCTTTTGGGGGCGAGATCTAGATGAAATCAGGACGCCCAAGACGTGGTGAAGGAGGCGCGTAGCTCTCCACGATTTTTCTCCCGCCCACGTGGAGGGAGGATCTTCCTCCTTCGCCAAGGCTTGGGTCTTCGCTGAGAAGCTTCGCCCCCACAAGTCGGCGCGACAGGCCGTATCCTCGGCTCGTTCCCGGCAGAGGCGGCCAGTCGCGCCGAAGCTAAGCGAAGGCGGACGCTCTGCCCTTCACGTTTAATTATCCCTCCCACGTGAAAGGAGAGTTTGACTCAGGGATGCAGCAACCTAATCAGCTTGCCATGGACATCGGTCGCTTTGATAATATCGTACATCAAGTACCTGAAATTACCCGCTGCATCTTCAATGTGGCAATAAACAAGAGTAGAAATAACCCGATCAACAATATGTTCACCGGAAGGACGACACTGATGGCCAGCAGATCGACCAGGGGGAATCCCGCAATCAGATTCCCGGCCGTGAAACCGATCCGGGGTGGTTGAGAGAACCATCCGCTCAGACTGAAGACCGCCCAGGCCAGGAATGATGCCAACGTCAGTAAACTCCAGAATCGGGAGGTTGGATCGGGAGGTTGGAAGCCCTCGCCAGACTCAGGTGAGTCTTCAGTCCGGCGACTACCCTTTTGCGCAGGCTGAAAAGCCAGGCGGCCATGAAAAGCAGTCCGGCCATGCCGGCCATCATTCCCGAGGTGCTGGTGCTCTCATAGCCAAACCATTTCGGCACCGTCACAGCGGAGAGATGCCCCAGAGCAGCAGACACCACCCCGACCGCCACCGCAATACAGAGCATGGGCAAGAGCCGACGGGTGAGGAGCAGTGCCGTCGCAGCGGGGACGATAAGCATGGCGATCACGATGATACTCCCGACCGCCTCAAAGGCGGCCACGGTGGTGATAGCCACCAGAGCCATGAGCAGGTAGTGCAGCCACTGCGGTGAGAATCCGAGTGATTCCGAAAGTGCCGGATCGAATGAGCTGAGCCGGAATTCCTTGAAGAGCACCGTGATGACGATGAGGTTGAGCAGGGCCACCGCTCCGATGCTGATCGCGGCGCGGGGAATTTCCCTGCCACCCAAGGTAAGAGTATCCAGCGGCACCAGTTCCAGAGCACCATAAAGAACACAGCCGGGGTCGAGATCGACGTGATCGGCCGCCTGCACGATGAGGATGAGACCAATGGCAAAGAAGGAGGTGAAAACCAGTCCCATCGCGGCCCCGTAGTCCACCCTTCCGAAGCGGCTGACGGCCTGCGTCAATACGGCGGTTAAAATGCCGGTCACCGCAGCCCCGATGAACATGGGCACACTGGAGCGGGCTCCGGTCAGTAGGAAGCCCATGGCGATGCCGGGCAGAACCGCATGACTGATAGCATCCCCCATCATACTCATTTTTCGCAGCACCAGAAAGGAGCCTGGCAGAGCGCAGGCCACCGCCGTGAGGGCGGCGACGACGACGATCCAGTTATCCAACGGAGTCCAGTTCATGACGGGTGCGTGGATGGGGCCGTTGCCGCCAGTTGGTGAGGACTGGGAATCCATGATCCCCGCTTCCGGAGTTCATTTTCCAGACGGACGACGAGGTTGGCTTCGAGAATGTGCTCGACCATGTCCGCATCCCGGTCCACATGACTGGGAGCGATGTCGGCGTGCGTGACCAGATAGACCTCCCAGAGCCGGTGGTTGCGGGTGATACGCGCGGCCTCGCCGTAGCCGGATTCTGAAAGCTGAAGTTCATCCTTGTCCAGAAATTCCAGGTGCCCGATGGCCGCCTCGTGTTTGAGAATACGACCGAGGTACTGGGGCTTCCAGGTTCGCTTGGCCAGCAGGGCGCGGCGCGGGAATGGCTTGTTGACGATTTCCGACGAGCCCGGTGATTCGGCCTCGATGAGTTCGAAGGCTGCCCGCAGCAGGTGCTGCCGCTCCACCCTCTTTTTCAGACGACGGTGGCCCAACCATCTGGCCATCATTCCTCGGCGCGGAGCGAAAATCATGCTGACTACAAAAATGGCCGAGGTGGTTAGAACAATCACCGCCCCGGCCGGCAAATTACCGACCAGGGCACTGATCGACGCTCCAAGCCAGCCACTGACCGCGCCGATGACTGCGGCCAGGAAGACCATGCGCGCGAGGCGATCCGTCCAGAAACGGGCGGCGGCGGCGGGGGTAATAAGAAAGGCGATAATCAGGATCAGACCGACCGATTGGAGCCCGATCACGGTCACAGCCGTGACTAGGCCAAGCAGAAGGATATCCAGCCTCAGGACTGGCCAACCCTCGGTGGCGGCGAATTGTTCATCGAAGCAAAGCAGGGTAAATTCTTTAAAGAGCAGGAGCGCGGCGGCGGCGGCGCAGATCGCCAGCCCGGAGACCAGCAGGAAATCATTCCAGACAATGGATGCCGTCTTCCCATAGATAAAAGACTCCAGTCCGGCCGCGCTGGCACCGGGCATAGCCTGAATGATCCCCAACAGGGCCAGTCCGATGCCGAAAAAAACGCTGAGGACAAAGCCCATGGCCAGATCGTCACTGAGACGGGTGCTATTGCGTATGGCCAGCATGATCAGGAGTCCGGCCACCCCCGAGAGCGTAGCTCCCGCAATCAGGCCGGGCAGTGATTTCCCCTCCCCGCCCAAGCTGACCATGACGATGAAGGCCAACGCGATGCCCGGCAGGGTCGAGTGCGCGAGGGCATCTCCCATCAGGGAGCGTTTCCGCAGCAGCAGGAAGGAACCGACAATCCCGGACGCCAACCCAAGCGCGGAGGTCGCGAGCACCACCAGTCGGGTATTGTGTTTTCGTAACAGGGCGACATCGAGGATGTTGCGGATCATGGATGGAGGCTTGCTCATCGCAGGCATAACCTCACCGCGCGCCACCCCGGAGTTACCGGCCTCTTTCATCTCTTGAGCCTCCAAGGGTATCGCGAAGATCTGCAAAGCGCAGAATGAGATATAGCCGGCCATCACCAGCCGGGCTAAACCATGAATTGTTCTAACGGGCTGCACGGGCTAAGGCATCGGCGGCATCGTTGAGGAGACTGAGACGCCCACCGTAGGTTTTTTCCAGGTTATCGCCGGTGAATACATTGGGCGTCGGGCCGGTGGCAACCACGCGCATGTTGAGCAGCACCAGCCAGTCGAAATAACGCGCCACGGTGGCGAGGTCATGATGCACCACCAGACAGGTTTTTCCCTCACGGTTGAGCCGTTGAAGAATGTCCACAATCGCCTCCTCGGTGGCGGCATCGACGGCGGCGAAGGGTTCGTCCATAAAATAGACGCGTGCATCCTGGGCCAGGGCGCGGGCCAAAAACGCCCGCTGCTGCTGGCCGCCGGAAAGCTGGCTGATCTGACGTGAGGCCAGATGAGCGATGCCGACCTGATCGAGCACCTCCATCGCGAATGTGCGCTCCGCCTTCCCGACCCGCCGGAACCAGCCCAGCTTCCGGTAGGTGCCCATGGCCACCAGATCGAGGACACTGACGGGGAAATCCCAATCAACACTCTCACGCTGCGGAACATAGCCGACAAGGTGGCGGTTCTCCTTATAGGACTTGCCGTAGATACCGACCTCCCCTGAGGTTCTGGGAATGAGATCGAGGCAGGCTTTGATCAAGGTGCTCTTCCCGGCGCCATTCGGTCCCACGATCCCCACCAGCTTGCCCTCCGGAATGTCGAGATCGACATCCCAGAGAACCGGCTTGCTCTGGTAAGCGACCGTCAAGTCATGCACCGAGAGGGCACAATCCGCCGGATGGGCGGACAGGCTCTCCCCCTGGGCATCCCCCTGAGGTGACATTGATTGCAGGACGCTATTCATTGCTACATGGTGGTTCATCATCCATCCGCTGCCAATCGCTAAAACGATAGGGCCGCCCGCATTCCCAGAACCAAAGCATCATCTCCAGCCTCGTGCGGATTGATAATATACTGAATATCCGGCTGTAGGGACAGGTGGCTGAATAGGGGATACTGATACGTCAGCTCGATGACTGTTTCCGTCTGGCTTACTCCGGGTGTGGCGGCCCGATAGTCATCACCGAACAAGGTGTAAGAAACACCAAGCCCCAGGATAGCCTCATCATGTCCTAATCCAGTGGCCGATACACCAGCGTCAAGGTATCCGACCGCCACCGCGCGATCATTGTCAGTGACCAGACTGCCGCGCCAGAAGGCATCCAGTTGGACGCCTCCCTCTCCGGCATCATAAATCCGGTGATCAAAAATGGCATAGACAGCACCCAGCCCATCGACGGCAGCTCCGGTGGCGAAGTCCTCGAACTCACCCGTGTGGTAGTAACCTCCCAGTTTGATGACACTCTCGGCTTCGTCATAGAGAAAACCTCCCTCTGCGAAGACCGCCACCCCGGCACCCCCTCCGATACGCCAGTCGAACCCGATATTATGCAGTTGCCCGTTTTCCAGCACTCCGGCGTAGATACCTGTGGTCAGAAACCAGGCACCCCCCGGCTGAATATGAACCACCGCTCCCGGTGCGGCATACGGAAAGATGGGGGCAGCCATGTTGCCGGACTGGGTGTTGACTGGGCCGAAGACGGAATTAATGAATACGCCCGCCGTGTCCGCTCCCATGAACTCTTCGTCCGCCGCAATCTGGCCGAGTTTTAAATAACTCCCTCCTTCACCCAACATTTGTTGCAGGTAAATATTGTAAATATTGAAGTCACCATCGTGGTAGATATTGCTCACCACCCCGAAATCACCCGTATTCCTCGCAGAAAAGTCCGGCCCCTGCCCGGATATGGCACTCACCACGAAGGTGGCGCCCTTCCATTTCATGAGACGCTCCAGGTCGGCCTCAAACCCGAAATCCAGCAGCCCCATGATCGCGCCCTCCCGATGAAGACCCCCGTTCACGTTTTGAAATGCGTCCAGGGTATATTCTATGTAAGGC
>CAYTLD010000046.1:0-10562 GCA_964438585.1 uncultured Blastochloridaceae bacterium
ACCGCTCCGAAGTCAAAGCCAACCGCCGACCTCCCTCAAACTAAAATAAAGGTAGAGTTCCGACAGCGTCGGGACTTTCGAGTGCTCAAGCTTGCTTGAGCTTTAGTTCGGGGGACGTGGGAAAGCGGGGGCAAGTCCCCCGCACTCGAAAGAGGCTTCGCCCAGAGATTCCACGTTCCGACAGCGAAAGTACTTTCGGACGTTAGGGGACGGAGTATTAAGCGGGTTTTGAGAAGGTGCTTATACAGTGATCAACGCCTTAATACTCCGTCCCTTAACGTCCCGTTTTTCAGTGCTTACTCAGGATGGTGTCTTCGGTTTGGTCTGAGGTTTCCGGGTAATCGAGGGTATAGTGGAGGCCGCGGCTCTCGTGTCGCTTTTTGGCGGATTCGACAATCAGGGTGGCCACCAGGGCGATGTTGCGCAGCTCGATGAGTTGTGGGGTCAGCTTGAAATCCCAGTAGTAGTCGTGAATTTCCCGGGAGAGAATGGCCAGACGGTGGGCGGCCCGTTCCAGGCGCTTGTTGGTGCGGACGATGCCGACGTAATCCCACATCAGTTGGCGGATTTCGCGCCAGTTATGAGTGACGACAACGATTTCATCCGGGTCATGGGCATCACCGGCTTGCCATTGGGGCAGATCATTTTCATCGATTTCGGAAAATGGTTCTTCCCGGGCTACGATCGACGCCCGGTGGGCGGTGACCAGGGCTTCGAGAAGCGAATTACTGGCCAGACGGTTCGCTCCATGCAACCCGGTGCAGGCCACTTCCCCGATGGCCGAGAGCCCGGGAATAGATGTCGCCCCGTCCACGCCGGACTCGACTCCGCCGCACTGGTAATGCGCCGCCGGCACCACCGGGATCGGATCTTTTTCCATATCGATCCCTAACTCAGAACAGTACTTATAAATATTCGGAAAGCGGTCACTGAGAAATTCGCCCGTGTGCGCTGTCATGTCGAGAAACATGCATTCCGCGCCGGTTTTCTTCATCTCCGCGTCGATGGCCCGGGCGGTAATGTCACGCGGGGAGAGTGAGCCGCGCGGGTCATATTCCTTCATGAAGGCCCTGCCGTTGGCATCGACCAGTTCCCCACCTTCCCCCCGCAGGGCTTCGGATATGAGGAAAGACTTGGCGAGCGGGTGGTAGAGGCAGGTCGGATGAAATTGGATGAATTCCATGTTCATGACCCGCGCACCGGCCCGGTAGGCCATGGCCAGCCCGTCACCGGTGGCTATCCCCGGGTTGGTGGTGTAGAAATAACATTTCCCGCAGCCGCCGGTAGCCAGCACGGTCCGGCGGGCTCCAATCGTATCCACCTCCCCGGACTGGATATTGAGGGCAAAGACCCCGCAGCAACGCCGGGGCCCCGGCAGTCCCATTTTATCCGAGACGAGCAAATCGACGGCGACAAAATCCTCATACACCGTAATGGACGGATGATCTTCGATGGCCTGAAGCAGAGCCCGCTCGATTTCCCTCCCGGTCATGTCCTGGGCGTGAAGCACGCGCCGCTTGCTGTGTCCGCCCTCTTTTCCAAGATCATAGCCCCCGCCGGTTGATTCCTCGCGCTCGCTGAACCGGACCCCCAGGTCGATCAACTCCTCGACCCGCTCGGGCCCTTCCGACACGATCTGGCGCACCACCTCCTCGCGGCACAGAGCCGCCCCTGCATTGAGAGTGTCCCGGACGTGGTATTCAAAAGAGTCCTCCTCCGAGGTGACCGAGGCAATCCCTCCCTGAGCGTAGTTGGTATTGGATTCCGCCTTGTGCTTCTTAGTTAGGATAATGACGGATCCGTGATCCGCCACCTTAAGGGCAAAAGTCAACCCGGCAATTCCGGTGCCGAGCACCAGATAGTCACACTGTTTCTTCATTCTGTTACTTTAACATCCTCCACCGGAATTGCCTCACAGACCTCGCGCCAGCCCGGAACATTCCAGCGGTTGGGGCAATCTTTAGATCGATAAAAAACTTGCCTCGCCTCCATACATTGGATATACATCTCGATCCGTCATTTGACGATAGCGAAATAAGGAGCCATAGCTCAATTGGTTAGAGCGCTGCCCTGTCACGGCAGAGGTTGCGGGTTCGAGTCCCGTTGGCTCCGTATTTGTGATCATCCGCATCCACCATATCACTTGATTTAATTCCGGGAAAAGGCATTCTAAAAATTACGGGGCATAGCACAGTTTGGTAGTGTGTCCCGATGGAATCGGGAAGATCGCGATTTCGAGTCCCGTTGGCTCCGTATTTGTGATCATCCGCATCCACCATATCACTTGATTTAATTCCGGGAAAAGGCATTCTAAAAATTACGGGGCATAGCACAGTTTGGTAGTGTGCCTGGTTTGGGACCAGGAGGTCGCAGGTTCAAATCCTGCTGCCCCGACCAGACTACCGTCTGGACTAAGTTTAAGTTCTCGCCCAAGTCAATCTCCTGCCCATCCGCTAATACGTCCCGATGGATGAAATACGAAGCTCTGCTTCGTAGTATTGAATCCAGATCGGGGCTGCCCCGATTTTTTTTATTCTCTACCCAATCCCGATAGAATCGGGATGACCTAGGGTTAAAGCATTAAAATAGAAGCAAGTGACCAAAGGTAGGGCAAGCCGCTCAATACCCAAGATTCCGGGCTTGTCTGAAAATTACCCCTCATTCTTATACGTATTTTTTGAATGCCCCCTCCGGGTGCAGCCGTTCGGAGTGATGGCTTTAGCCGTTTTCCCCTTCCCTCCTTCCGCCGTCGCCCAAGGGCTATGGCGCGACAGGAAAGGCGGGACTCCAACGGGCCCTTCGAACCCATTGCACCCATAATTAAGTGAATGTGTCGGATAGCCTAATCCGCCCAGCGGGTGATACCGGAGAGGAGGGACTGCTGGCGTTTGTATTTGACCCATTCATCCCGCTGGTGAGGGAGAATGATTTTTTCAATTTCGGCGTTCATGGCCTCGTCGGATTCGAGAGGGGGTTGATTGCGGGTGGATCCGGATTCGGTTTGAATTTCCATCTTTTCGTCATAGGCGGAGGATCGGCGGGCCATGATGGTGTAGATCTGGTCCTGCTGTGTTTCGGTCAGATCCTCGATGCGGTTATTGAGCGTATCGAGCTGGGCGTCGGCATTATCGGCAACATGCTGGGTGCGCTGCAGAAAGCGCTTTTCCTCATAGGCGGTATATTGGTCCGCGCTGAGCTGGTTTTCGTAGATGGCATCGATTTCCGGGGAGAGGCTATTATCCCACTCAGCACTTTCTTTCATGAGCCCGAAGAGGGATGTTTCGTCATCGCGGAGTTTTTCCAGAAATTCTTCGGTTTTTTGCCGTGAGAGTTCCTTAAATTCTTCTTGGAGGGCGGATTTCTGGGAATTGGAAAGCCCGAGTTCATCGGCGAATTTCATGAACCGATCCACGCTTCCGAACTCGCCGCTGGCGAGTGCCTTTTCGATTTCGGGTTCCATGAGAGCGAGGATGAGAGGCTTGGCCCGGTCGATGAGTTCCTGGAGGTTCTCGATGCGATTGGGATTTTCCTTCTGGCGATCGAGGGAATTGAGTTGGTCATTGGCCAGGGTGGCCGCTCCGATCAGGGTTTCCAGTTTGCGGACCCGGTTCTGGGAGAGTTCCAACTGGCGCTTGAGCCTATCCATATTGGTGGTTTGTTCGAGGCGGTTGGGGCTGGAGGTCTGCCCGCTGCCTCCGAACGATCCGAGGTTGAGTTGCTGAAAGACGGTGAGCCCGAAGATCCCGAGCGCGATGCCGATGAAGGTGTAGAGGATATTGGTTTTCATTGCCTGACGAGTTGGTTGAGTTGTTTTCGGTGTTTCCGCCACTCGACCACCAGTAAAGGAAGCGCGGTGGCATACAGTGCCAGAACCATCAGAAATGCCGGACGGACCTCAGAGGCATCCTCGAGAAAATGACTCTGCGCCAGCCCGGCTTCCATGCTGTAGAATGGCAGCACAAAACCGCTGAGGGCAAGAACGTAGGTTGCGGCATTCTGGTAGTCATCGGAGACGACGGCCAGGAGCGACCCGCCCAGCAGCGGGACCAGCCAGATCCCGAGGAGGACCATGAAGAGCCAGTGCCTCCCCTTGACTTCAAGAAACATCTGGAAGCAGAGGGCCGGGATGGCCACCGAGAGCAATGCCCCCATCCAGGCGTAGGATGACAGCAGATAGCCCTGATACCAACGGGACGCGAAGAGGGCTTCAACAAAGAGCCACCAGCCGACGAAAATGATCAGACAGACCGCGATGGCGTGCCAGATCGAACTGCTAGCGTCATCACTCCAGGGGACACGTTTGAGCCCGAGCTTAACCATGCGTCGCAGGCCTTTGATCTGCACATCCCGGCTGGGGGTGATCATGGTCAGTGTCAGCACGGACACGATGAGCGAGAGCGTGCCGAACATACCGAGGATGAGGAGAGCCTCCGATGGCTTGATAAAGTCGATCGGCGGAAGCTCCAGCAAATAGCGCGGCCCCCAGGAAGGGAAGATCCGTCCGCTATCGATTTGCGGCAGCATGGTGCCGATGAGACCTAAAAAGAGGATTCCCACCGCAAGTACCGCGCTGTGCTTGTCGAGGAGCAGGGAATTCTCATTACGCCACTTGCGGAAGACGATGGTGGTAAAGACGATGAAAAAGAGACTCTGGATGGCCAGAGAAAAGAGGTGGCAGGGAATTTCCAATTGGAAAAAATTAATGTTGGGATCGGCAAAATCAAAATCCCAGGCGTTGAATTCATTCTGAAATTCGGCAAAGAAGGTGGGCCGGATGGTCAAATGTTCAAAGAAAACGTAACCCAATTTCGAGAGCAGCGGCAGAATGAAGTAGAGGATAAACATCAGGAGCTGCGAGAGGAAGCCGACCAGAAAGCGCCGCTTGACCACCATTCCGACCATGAAGGCGGTCATATGGTAGAGGAGCACTGACGTGAAAAAAACGGTGTAAACACGGAGAACGATATCTGCCGGAAGCTGGGCCTTGAGTATGGCGAAGGCCATGAAGGGCACCGTGATCAGGAAGAGCACATAGTCCAGAACCGGGAGCCCGAAAAGATAACCGATAATCTTCCTGAGTGGAGACATCGGGGTCAGGCGCTGGTAGTCGAGAACCCCTTCGAGCCCCTCCCGTGTAATCCCGGCCGCTACGCTGAAAGATCCCTTACACATCATAATGAGAGCCTGCACGATGAGGAGGGCGGGAATGGTGGCCAGCGCCGCCTCCTGACTGGTCACGGCGGAACCACGCAGCGAAGAGAAGTAAATGATGGAAAAAATAAAACCGGAGAACAGAAAGGTGACCGAGGCCCACCCGAGAAGCCCCTTCCAGCGCAACTTGGAGCGGCAGTACCGGATAAAAATCGGATTGCGCCAAAGCATAAGAAAGCGCAGGAAATCCAGAATCACGTCCAGCCGTTTCATGATCGGATCCCGGCTTGATGGAGGTCCATGAGGATATCTTCGATACTGGCTTCATGTTCCTGGAAGGAGCGGACCGGGTAGCCGTCAGCAACCATTTCCTGCAACAGTCCGGCCTGCTCTTCAGGGGAACCGTTGAAGCGGAGGGTCAGCAGGCAATGGCCCCCTTCCACGGATTCAACCAGCGGGTGAGCGGACAGCCAGGCCGTCAGTGCACGGCTGGGTTCGAGCAAAGTGATGCTGAGGGCCCGCCCGTCCTCCTGCTTGCCCATCCGCTGGATAATTTCACGGGGGGAGCCCTGGTCGAGGAGGTGGCCCTGGTGAAAAATTCCGATCTTGGTGCAGAAGGCGGTAAGTTCGGTCAGGATGTGGGAGCTGATCAGGGTCGTAACCCCTTCCCTCGCCAGGTGAAGTAAAGCATTCCGCAGAGCCACCCGCGAGGGCGGATCCATGCCGCTGGCGGGTTCATCGAGGAGGAGGATGCGGGGGCGGTGAAGGAGGACCTTGGCAAAGACCACACGCTGGGTCATGCCGCGGGAGAGGGTCTTGCAGTAGGCCTTGGCCTTGTCCTTCAGACTGACCAATTCGAGGCACTCCTGAATGCGCTGCTGTCGCTCCGGCCCGGGAATGCCATAGGCCCCGGCAAAGAGATCGAGAAATTCCCAAACTTTCAAATCCGTCGGGACCGGGGCCAGATCCGGCATGTGACCGAAGTGCTGGCGGGCCTCCTCCGGGTGCTCACGGATATCAATCCCACAGAGGCGCACCTCCCCGTAGGTGGGCTCCAGAAGTGTGGCCAGGACATTGAAGGTGCTGGTTTTCCCGGCTCCGTTCGGCCCCACCAACCCGTAGATTTCTCCGGGACCTATCTCTAGATTGAGTCCGTCCACCGCCGTCAAATCCTCATAGTCCACCCGCAGTTCAGAAATCGATATGGAGTTGCTCATAGTGGCAGAAGTTGGAATGACTATAGTACCATTCGACCAGGCGTCGAGTTTTTCGGAAAAAAGTAGCCAACAAGCTATTTTGACAGAATTTGCTATTGTTTTCCAGCCTTTCCCATTTTGAGGTTTCGATTCTTTAGACAGCCTCTCAGAGGGAACCTAGTCTATGGTATGAAGTTGCTACAATTACGAATGAAAACACACACGATTCTACCCGCCAGCGTCAACGCCGCTTTTCTTAGAGGCTGTCTAAAAAGTGGTGGTGACAAAATTTCAAGAAAAATTTCGGTCCTGTGAGGCGCGACGAAGGCGCATATCTACATAGATACGTAACTGAGGAGCAACGAAGCAGGACGGAATTTAGCGCAGAAAGTTTGTTATCATCCATTTTTTAGACAGCCTCTTACCACGCTGCCCCTGCTGGGGGCAGATGAAGCGTCCACCACGTCCCCCGCGCCGGCTTTGGAAGGTGGCCCAGACAGAAGTCGTGCGGCACTAGTGGTCCAGTCGGAACAGGTTGAAGCATCCCACAAGCCAGACGCCATCAGCTTGCTTAAGCAGCTACATGCCCAAGGCGGAGGCATTTACAAAGACTGTGCCGACTTCGAACCCTTTGTTCCCCACAGTCTCCAACTCCTCAAAGAACAAAAATCCGTCATTTGCTTCTGATTCATTCTCATCCCTGACGGCGAGTTGCGTCGCGATGCGACGCGGGTTTCTTCTCTTCTCCGATCCGTGGATTAAAATCCACGGCTATGTTGGTTGGTCCCGCAGGGACCAGAACACTTCCCGCCCGCACCCAGTGCCTTATACGCCTAGTTATGATGGGCAATCGATGAAGAAAGGTTGGGCGCAATCTTTTGGTCAGATTGGTTGACCCCTTCACTTCCACCGCTTGGGCGGGGATGTTTTTTGTGAATGGCATACGCCCTTGACAGGTGTCCAATCGTGTGAAACGGTGGGTATTAGAATCATTCTGGGTATTCTGGGTAAATGCTGCAATGCCGTGCCCTGAATTGCCGTGCCAGATTAGGATTAAGTACGGGTTAATATGCTCAGTTTGCACCTAAAAACCAAATCAAACGAAACACGAAACACGAAACACAACATAACAAAGGAAGCATCACATGACACCTAAACTAATACATCACATCAATCGAACTCTTGACAGTAAAAGAAAAGCCGGATTTTCTGGCATGGCCATACTGGCCATGGCGATTCTGGCCGTCACCCCCGCGCTCTCATCCGCTCAAACCACTCAAATCCCTCAACCCGAACCAGCCCAGCCGGATCCGGGGACGGTTAAAAAGATGAAAGAAGTGCGCACCGAACTCGAAAAGGTCACTCAAAAGCTAAATCAGGCTCAAAGAGCGGCACTGACGCAACCTGAAGTTCAAGAGGAACAGGCTGAATACGATAAAACGGTGCAGAAGAAAATTGTGGAAAAAAAGCCGGAAATCCAGCCACAGCTGGAAGAGCATCAGAAACTCCTGCAAAAATTGCAGACCAGCGAGGAGCTGAAAAAGTCTGAAACGGAGCGCAGTCCCGAGTTCCAGGCACGTGTTCGGAAATATCAGGAGTTGGAACAGACAATTGCCCCGCACCGTGAAGAAGTCGCCCAGACTGGTGAAGTCAGGCAAAAACTAGAGAATCTTGAATCGGTGTTAATAGCTGCGATGACAAAGATTGAGCCTACCACGCCCAAGTTGATAGAAAAGCGCACCGAATTAGCCAGCCAGTATCGGCAAATGCAACAGCAATTGCAGGTACGCTGATTTGTTGAAAAACACATCTTCTTCTCCTGTTGGTTTAAATAACAAACAGAGTTGAGATTACCTAGCGGCTCTGCCGACAACCTGTGTGGTCGGGAGAGCCGTTTTTTGTTCAACGGCGTGGAAATAGAGAAAAAGGGGCAACCTGATGGTTAACCGTATTCCTCTTTCATGGCCTCCAGGCGGGGCCGGTGTCTTCACGCTCCTGTAGGAAGCGGGCGTTCTGGGTTTTTAACCAGGCGTGGAACTTGGCCGGATCAAATGCTCCCTTCTGTTTTCCGGAAAAATAATTGGTAGCGAAAGCACGGCTGGGATATTTTCCTGTCATGAACGTGTAGCGCGAGGGTGAGCAGACCGGGTTGGTCACATAGGCGCGGTCAAAGCGCATCCCGGAAGCCGCCAGCGAGTCCACCTGCGGAGTATCCTAAAAGCAGTCCGGATTATAGGCACCGATGTCCATGACCCCCAGATCATCGGCCACAATGAAGAGGATATTGGGCTTGCGGATGTCGGCAGGTTTTTCGGAATTGGCTGTTTCACAGGAGACTATACACAGCAACGCGATGAGTGAGATGATCGGCAAACGATTTATCATCTGAAAAAAAATTACGGCTTACCCTTGAGAAAAAAGGTAAAGGTTCGCTTCCCATTGCCGCACCGCACCACCCGCCAGCGGAAAAATATCCGGAACTTCCCTTTTCCTAGTCGTTGAATCTACGATAGTGAAAACCAAACTTGTCATCGACCTCGGGTAATTTCGGCGAAAGTTTTGAAGTGCGCTTTGCTCACGCGGGCCAGGAGGTCGCTGCCTCCCGACCGGAAAATGGCTTCGGCAGTTGTTCGGGCTTTCTCCCCCGCCCCCTTGGCCATTTCGCACCCGGTTTCCTCCTGCAAATGCTCCAAGCCCTTGAGGAAGGCCGCGCGGGCGAGGATCGAGGCCGCCCCCACCACCGGGTCGGACTCGGCCTTGGTCTTCTGTTCGAGATCGATCTCCACCTTGGCCTTCCTTAATTCGCGCTCGATCAGTGAGGCGTGGGCGAATTTGTCAGAAAGTGCCTTTCCAATTCCGGGATTTTTCTGTTTCAAATTCCGGATCACGGTGGCATGTCCCCAGGCCAGGAGGCGGTTGAGATTTCCGAAGGAACGGTAGAGTTCGTTATAGCGCACCGGGCCGATGGCGATGATGTCAAAGCCCGACGGCCCCAATTCATTCTCCAGCGCCTCCGCCTTGGACAGGGCACTGCCATCGGTAAGCGTCTTGCTCTCGCCGATGCCTGCATCCATCCACCCCCGGACACGCTCCGGCGTGCCCGCCACCCCGGCAATGACCAGGGGCCCGAGAAAATCCCCTTTCCCCGCCTCATCAACCCCGAAGTGCGGCTGAAAATATTCCGGATGGTGAATTTCCTCGTATCCCAGCCTCGCCTCCTCCAGCACCTCCGGCTCGAAGTAAAACTCAATAAATTCGCGAGCCTCCTTTCCCTGAATGACCACTTTCCCGCTCTGGTAGGCTGAAATACTGCACTTCCCCTTCGATGCCTTGAAGTGCCCGTAATCCAGCGGCTTCAGTTCGAAGTTCCTGGACTCCGCCAAGCTACGCAACTGTGCGATCTGCCCGGCGTTCACGATGTAGGTAAAACTGGATTTTGACAAAATTTTGACTTCTGATGGTTGATTGATGATTCCCGCTTATCTGAAGTAAATAAAAAATCAGAAATCAAAAATCCTTAATTAAATATTAAAAGAAACGCCGGGGTGGTGGCAGGCCGGTCAAGTTACCGCTGCTGCCTTTCGGCCCTGACGGGGTTCGCCAGCCGCACCCCCACCACTCCGACATGCACACCTTGCAGGAAATGAGGAGAAATGCAATGGCTGAGTTAATAGCAGGGCTTACGCATCAAAATCGAAACAGACGGCCAAGGCGTGTTCCACCCATCTTGAATGTTATAGCTATAACACTCAAGATGGGTGGAAATGGCCAAAGGCAGGGTGCTGCCTCGATGCGAGCTGGAAGTTACTGATGATTAGGCTCTGTTAAAGATTTGATGCGTAGGGCCTGAGTTAATAGCTGATAATTTGATCGACTTTTTACGTAAATTTTCTAAGAGGTTAAGGGAATGAAAGATCTGAGCCTTTGTGCCACGGTTTTGACCGTTTTCTGGGTGGTCGGGCTGACGCATCTCCCTGCCCAGGAGTCGGCCATCGAGCAGTCCCGCCAGTTTCGCACCGGGCCGGAGGTGCGCGATTTCTATGAAGAGGACGATGAGGAGAGCATATCCGTGACCGCTCCCACCTCGGCCGGGGATGAAGACATGGGGGAGCAGCGTTTGCTCAGAGAAGAGAAACGCTATAAACATTTTTCCGTCTTCGGCGGCACCACTTATTATTTCACCGATAATGCCTTCCTCGCGGACGTCGATGAGGA
>CAYTLD010000046.1:10662-13811 GCA_964438585.1 uncultured Blastochloridaceae bacterium
TTTCCCCTCACCCGGGCGCACTATTTCTATGTGGGGGGCAATACGGTTTTCGCCTGGGCTGATCCGGACACTTCCCAACGCAATGAATACTCGGTAAACGGCGGCTACCACGTCGATCTCACCCGCTTTTGGTCGGCAGACCTCGGCTACCGCCTGGCCCTTTTTGATTATGATGGCAGTGACATCAATCGCCAGGATCTCAATCACTCCATCAGTGTCTCGACCGGCTTCAGCCCCTATGACTGGGTCACCCTCAGTGCCCAGTCGTTATTCGGGTTCAACAATTCCAGCAACCCCGCACTTAACTATGAATACGTCAATCTCGGCGGATCGCTGAGTTTGATCCTGGAATTTTGATGCTCTTAATCCTAAATAATGTGAACTTTTTCCGCCTGAGGCGGTCTAATACTATAGACAGTCGCTTACAGTGCCGGATTTATTTTTCACCCGTCATGCGCAACCAATCCAATAATGAGTAGTTTCATTACTATCATGAATACTGGTATAAGATTAAAAAATTGGCTGAGCCTTCCCGTCCTGGCTGCAATCTCACTTTCCTCTTTTCCATCTCTTCACGCCGCACCATTTCAGGAAGCGACGGTAACCCGCACCTACAATGAAGTTTACCTGATCGACGCCCGGAAGGATATCAAACCGGCCAAGCCAGCGGATGTCATGAATGCCGACATGGTTCTGGCCACCGGCGAGAGTTCGCGTGCCGAGTTACAATTCCCCGACCAAACCCTGGCCCGCATCGGCTCGAACAGCTACTTCACCTTTGCTGAAGGCACACGGGACATGGAACTGGGCAAGGGCACCATGCTCCTGAAGGTGCCCAAGAACCTGGGAGGAGCGAAAATCACCACCCAGGCTGTCACCGCCGCCATCACCGGAACCACCGTCATGCTGGAAACCAATCCCGGAAGTGCCCCCGTTTTTCTCAGCGGCATCACCGTCCCCCCGCTCCCCGGCTTCTCGGCGGCCGCCCCGACCATCCCCACCTCCCGCCTCGATGGCACGTACAAAGATCAAGGCAAAACCACCGCCATTGCCAAGGAAATCAACGGCACCTGCCGCATCCTCCGCCCCGGCACCAGTCAGTCCATTCCTCTCAGGCCCGGTGACCCCGTTCCGGTCGGCTCCTATGTCATGACCGACAACAACAGCACCGCCCTCATTTCTCCCATGCCTGGCATCGCTGTCACCATCGATAACAGCACCTCGACCCGCCTCGAAACCCTGGCCTCGACCGCCGAAAGCACCTCTCGCAAACCGGAAATTCATTTCGACCTGAAGAAAGGAACCATCCACACCGCCATCGCCCGCGGATCCGGTGAACCCGTCGATTTTAAAATTCGCACCCCGCAGGGAATCGCGGCCGCCCGCGGCACCGTAACCAGTACCTCCACTGACGGTCAGACCAGTAATACCTTCTCCATCCACGGAAACGTGGTCTGGATTTATCCCAATAACCGTGAAGAACCCATCGTGCCCGGCACCCTCATTCCCTTCACCGGTCAGGGAGGGCAAGTCACCATGGGCGACCCGATTCCTCCCACCGATCCCCAATTCCAACGCTTCCTCCGCCGGGCCATCACCCTGGTCAATCGCGCTGCCGATGCCGGACTCATCCGTCCCGACCTGCCAGTGGCCGTCCTCCAGACCGCCCGACAGAAGAATGTTCCCCTCACCCGTGATCAGGAGTCCGGCCTTCAGAAACCGCGTAAAAATCCGCCTGCTGCAGGACCAAGCTCTGGCCGCACCGGCACCCAGCCTCCTTCCTCCAGTGGCGAAGGCAATGGCTACAGCAAGCTCGTCGTTCTCGAAGGGGATATGCGGGTTTACCTCAATGACCAGGTGGGAGAATCACGTATCCTCCGCCCCGGCCAGATGATCATCCTCGATCCCATTGCCACCCGCCTGCCCGAACCGGTCAACGTCCGGCTCGATCAGATGGTCAAGACCTCGAAGCTCATCGGCGGCTTCTCGGAAACAAATGGCGATGAAACCAACACTGGAACACGGCTACCGGCAAATAACGGTGCCTTAAAGACATTCCTCGATGGGATGACCGACGAACAGCGGAAAAACTTCAACAATCTTTCTCCAGAGGAGCAGAAGAAACTATTCGAACGCTACCTCGAGAATCAGCCCTCCACTTCATCCGACCCCGTGTTGGGAGATTCGACCATTCAGCAGAACACCCGCGAACAGGAAAAGAAAATCCAGGACGGCAACCTCAACGATACCAACCTCAATCTGGTCGGGACCACCCTTACTTCCGGAGATAACACCGAAGCCATTACCAATCGAACCGATGCCACTGGAGGCGGCACCCAGTTGCCATTCAGGGGACGCCCAAAGGCTTTCCCCGGAACCTTCACGGTCGGCACCAATAGCGGCGTCAACACCAATCCCCGCGTGGTCGATAACCTCACTGCCCCGGTCAACACCATCAACGGCAACATCTACTACCCGCAAGTGGACGGCTCCTTCACCGATTGGGCCACCGGAAGCACTAACCTTCTCGATGTCCGGGCCGAAGTAAACTCCCCATTTACTGCCGGTGAACTGTTGGCCGGATTCAAGGCGGATCAATTCCGCTTTACCGACAACCCGGATGTTCTCGTTGGTAGTATTTCTAACGGAACCCAGAACGTACTCGTCGATAACGTGGCCTTCATCGGTGTCAACCAGATCGATTTCATTGGGGCACCAGTATTTACCTCTCTCAATGGCGGGTTTGACAAGCTCAATGCCCTTCTCTTCATCACCGAGGACGGCCCCATCAATGTCGCGGGCTCTTCATTCAGCCTGCCCAATCTCGAAACCCTCGCCTTCTACGCCCGGGAATCGGATGTCTCCACCATCGGGCTGGGTGGGTCAACTCCCACCTCGGGATCGAATCTCAATTTGGACAACGTTACCTTCATGGGCAATGAGTTGATCGGCATCGCCGGACGCAGCCTCGATTTCTCCGGTGCCTCCATCGGCAGCAGTATCGACCCCGTCGAATTTGTCGAACTTAAGAGCGGACATCGAACCACCATCGGCGCCGGCACCTCGGTTTTTGCCAACGAATTTGATGTCGGCAGCCTGCAATATGCCGAAATGCTGGGCGGAAGCATCGAGGCTGATTACGTCTCGCT
>CAYTLD010000047.1:0-6164 GCA_964438585.1 uncultured Blastochloridaceae bacterium
CCATGGCCAAGTCAGCGGCCACGGCGGCGGCGGATCCGCCACTGCTGCCGCCCGGAACGAGTTTTTCGCCCTGCCGGGATTTCCACGGGTTGAGGGTGGGGCCGAAGGCGGAATATTCACAGGACGAGCCCATAGCAAATTCATCCATGTTGGTCCGCCCGAGGATGATGGCACCGGCTTCACGACATCTGGTGACGACGGTGGCGTCATAGGGGGATTGAAAATGCTCCAGGAAGCGCGAGCCGCAGGCGGTGGTCTGACCGCGAACATTGATGTTATCCTTAATGGCAATGGGAATTCCGCCCAATGGCTTCTTCAGATCAACAGTCTCGGCTTGTTGGAAAGCGTCCTCGAAGTCAATAGCCCGGTAGGTGTGGAGGTCACCATCCAGTTGCTCGATCCGCGCCTGCAGGTGCTGAAGAATTTCCATTGGAGAGGTGTTACCTTCCAGGATTTCCCGGCGCAGTGCGGTTATGGTTAATCCGGTCAGGCTCATTCGACCATCCTTGGCATTTTGATCTCACCGTCCTCGGATGCGGGGGCGTTGAGCAGGGCGTCTTGATGGGACAGGGAGGGGAGGGGCTCATCGGCTCTGAGCACATTCGTCGGCAGCGATGGATCGACGGGGGACTCCGGCACGGTGGAAATATCCACGGCTTCGAGTTGCCGGATATAGTCCACGACCTTTTCCAACTGAGGGGCAAAGGTCTGCTCCTCCTCCGGGGTCAGTTCAATGCGTGCCAATTTGGCTATGTATTGGATATTAAGCTCGTTCGCACTCACAGAGCTAATTGATTAGTGGAAAGGCACCATGAGGACAAGACTCTTTACACAGGAGTTTCCACGCGGGGCTGCCAGGAACTTACGGTGTTTGAACACTTGCCTTAGAAATCCTATCCGCTTTGATTCCCGTAGATGGAATGGAATATCAAGCCGCGCTCCGAAACCTGTCAGGTGACCGGAAAGCCTTTTCAGGGTGGGGAAATTTTTCACACCGCACTTTTTCAGGGAGAGGAAGAACTGGAGCGGAGGGATTTTTCTGCCGAGGCCTGGGAGCGGCGCAGTCCGGAACCCGCTCCGCTTTCCTCCTGGCAGTCGGTCTTTAAGGAGACTCCGCCGGAAGGGGAACAGACCGTGGATCCGGGTGATGCGGAGGCAGTGCTAAGGCACCTGCTGGCCGGGCAGGATCCCTCCCATGCCAAGACGTGTCTGCTGCTAGCCCTGCTACTGGAGCGCAAGCGGGTACTCAAGCTGCGGGAGCGCATCCAATCGGATTTCGGGCGTAGCCTGGTTTATGAGCATGTCGAATCTCAGGAGACGGTGGTGGTGCCGGATATGGATTTTCATCTCAGTGAGTTGGCGCAACTCGTCCAGCAGCTCGAGGAGTCACGGGATATCGAGGTCTTCGGAAATCAATCCTCGTCCGAGTCGGCTGGAGCTACCACTTGATAGAGGTGGTAGCGGGTCTCTAAATCTTCAGGTAGCGGGATTTTTTTCAGCCAGGGAGGGGGATTGCTGTTCAGCAGTCGCTGGTGGAAGCTATCCGGCATCTCCCTTGTTCCGTAAAAGCTTAACTCCGGGGAGTCCGGTTCAAGGAGAATCCAGTGAACCCCGCGCTCACTCAAGGACATTCTGACATCTTCCATATTTTCATTTCTCATCGTCTGGCGAAGATAGAGTATCCCGGAATGGTTGCGGTGATAGGGAGTGGCAATGACCCGATGGTGAGTCCGGTAGAGCAGTTCTGGCCCTAAGCCGAAGCGGGTCAGGATGGTGCGGGGTTCGGTCGGACTGAGTTCAACGAGAACGGCTGCGAGTTCGGTGGACGCGGCGGGCGAAGATGTGTTACCTCGCCCTGATACTCCTGACGAGTCTGCGGGTGAAGACGGCGCAGAAGGTGCCGGATCGCGCAAAGCGACGACGATCGGTAAATACCCACCAGCGAATCCCAGAACGCAGGCCACGACCAGAACCCGCTGCCAGGGGGCACGTGTCTTTTCTTTGATCCAGTCCAGCAAATCCTGAAGACAGAAGAGACAAGGAAAAAGCCAGAGGAACTCGGCATAGGTGACCCAGCGGATTTGATAGAAGGCCAGGGGAGTGAAGAGGAGCGCGGCCAGCACCCAGAGCAGCACCCTGGTATTAAGGACGAGGGGAAGCCAGCGCCGTCGGCAGACGATCAGCCAGGGGATGGAAAGATAAGCGGGCCAGAGCCAGGTGACTGTTCGGGCCAACCACTGATCAGGCGAGGCAACCAGGGGCTGGACTTCTTTTACATTCGCGAGCCAGTTTTTGACCAGATCGGGATGAACGTCCGCATAGGGGCCGTGAATGAGCTGGGGAAAAAGAATGAGCAGGATGGCAAGTGAGCTTCCACCTCCGAGGGTGATGAGCACCAGACGTTGCACACTGTGTAAGGTGAAACGACTCTCCAATTTTAAAAGGCCAGCCCAGACAATTCCGCCCAGGAATAGAGCCAGCAGGTGCATGCCCGATAGCCTGTCGGTAAAGCTTGGATCGAGGATTTGGCCGGGAGTCTCGATCCAGACCGCAGGCAGGGCAATGACCAGCCAGCCGACAGAGAAAGCAAGCGCCTCACGCGGAGCGGTATGTTTTCCGAGCAGGTAACGAATCGTCCAGTATCCATAAAACGGGAAGCAGGTGGCGATGGCCTCGACACTGACCCAGGCCGCGATTCCGCAGGAAAGCCCGGCCAGCCAGGCCCAGTGCTTCAGCCGGGAAAGTGCCGTCGCGGCTGTCGCGGCAAAGAGTAGCAGCAGAAGGCTGTGATGGTCGGGGCGTCCGCCCATAAAAGAAACGATCAGGCCCGGTTGACAGAGAATAAGAAATCCAAAGTGGAAAGCATGGAGCCGACCCAAACGCTGGGTTAGCGCAGGCAGGATTATAAACAGCAACCCGGCCTGGAGCAGGGGGCTGATCCAGTAGGCAAATAGGGAAAGTCCGGCCCTGTCGCCCATAAGCAGGCGCAACGACCAGGACCCTCCCGCAAGCAGAAAATCCAGCGGACGGGACCAGTGCAGCGTTTCACCCTCAGGCGCATTGCTGCGCCCGATATGGTGATCCCTGACATCCAGATGCTGCAAAAATTCCTGACAACGCACCAGTCGCATATAAGCATCGGGATCGGAAAACTGGTCCATACCCGCGTCGGGGCGTGCAAGGAAAACAAGAAGATAAACCAGAAGACAGAATACTATCAGGATCATATGTTCTTTTTTCCAGGACATCGGTCATTAGAATCGACCTGCTCCTTCATACTGCCAATCCCTAAATTCGTATTACCCTATTCGCCATAGCCTAGTGCGACAGAGAAGAGCAGAGACCTGGCGGGCCTATCAAGAAATTCGGCAGTAGCTTAAAACAACTTTTTAAATAGGCAGTATTTGCCTAATTAGGAAGAATTGCCCTAGCAGAATTGTTATAGGAAACTTGTAAGTCGTTGATTTACAACAAATAATTGTCATATGGCCCATTTGGCATACAGATAGCTATATAGTGCTATGTCTATGGATACCGATCAAATTATAGCTATAGAAAAAAAAGTAAGTGCTAAGGAGCCTGCGAAAAGGTCGACAAACCGCAAAAGCGGTCAGACCTTGGTAGAATACGCTCTCATTCTTGCTGCTGTAGCTATAACTCTGATTGGTATCCTTGGAATATTAGGAGATGATCTAACGAACTTCTTCGGTGAAGTCGTTAATGAATTAGAAAATGCTCAAGAAATATAAACATAATAATACAAACAAATCAACAAAGGAGAAAATATGTTAACCGAAATGTACACTAAAATGATCAGCAGCTTGAAGTCACGCAAGGGTCAAACCCTCGTCGAATATGGCCTCATTCTTGCACTGGTCGCCATTGTCGTGATTGCTGTGCTGGGTCTGCTGGGTGAAGAGTTGAACAACATCTTCAACGTAATCATCGGCTCTCTGCAGTCAACAATCAACTAAGACACGATACGACTGTCTTCGTTTACGAAAGCCCCGACTTCGGTCGGGGCTTTTTTTGTGGAGGGGACAATAGGGGACATAGTATGAAGCCACATAATGATCCTGGCCGAATAAGCAAACACACGCGCTTTATACTCTGTCCCCTATTGTCCCTATCGTTTCCAGTCGTCCTGGAAAAGATAAGCGAGAAAGCAGAGCGTGAGCGGAATAGCTGAGAGAGAAAGCCCCTTCAACATCAGAACAACGCATAAGAGAGCGGTCAGCCAGAAGAGAGTGAGCACGATGATATGAAACGGTTTGAGCGGGTGATGGTTGAGAGCGTAAAGCCAGAGCGGCAGCCCCAGAAGCAGATCGTAGTGTCCGACGTAGGGTGAGGCGATCAGGAAGAGCATCATGGAGGCGAGGAGTGGCAGGGCCGGGTGCCGCTGGCTCAAGAGGCCAAGACGCCGCCACCAAGCCAGAGCAATCAGCCCGCACCCGGCCAACGGAAGCGTCAGGCTGATGATGCGCATCCAGCCCGGTTCCCGGCTGCTGAGGGATTGGAATAGGCCTCTCCATGATTGATTTAAGCCATCAACTTGGAATTGAACTCCCGATCCCATGTTAGCGAGGCTCTCCAGCCAGAAAAGATAGCTACCGGTCCCGCAGACAAGCAACCCTACGGAGGTCCAGACCAGGGTGCCAATACCAGTGCTGAGAGCAAAGCGCCACTGACCACAGAGTAAGGTCGTCAGGCCGATGAAGGGAATAAACTGAGGTTTATAGCATAGACAACTCACCACCAGTCCTGCCAGGAGGGGTCGGTTCCGCGTCAGTAGCCATGCACTACCGCTCACAATTAAGAGGGAGAGCACCGTATTCTGTCCCGGAATGAGCGCGTAATAAAAACTGCTGAAACCAAGAAAGAAGAGCAACGTTAGATCCCCATAGCCCTTTTTTCCCAGATTCAGTGCCGATAGCAGGAAGTAATAGCTGAGGAGGTAGGCGGCCAGATTGAAGACCAGACTGGTGATAATCCAGGTGCTGAAAGGCGCAGCCAGGCCGAACGATGAGATCCAGGCGATCAGCGGTGCATAGACATAGTTAAAATTACGAACCGTTGGAGTTGTGGAGCCAGGAATTATCTCCTCCCGATAATCATTGATCCACTCTCCCAGTTGAAAATCGCGGTAGAGTGCCTCGATACGCCCTTCGCTCCAGAAGACTCCGGCCGCATAGTGTTGAAATAAGTCGGCGCATTTTTTAGCCCCCTGATTCCATTCCTCCCGGCTGCCTTCAAAAAAATTCAGTATGAAAACGGCCAGAAAAAATACCAGTGAGAGCATGGCGATGCAGCGTGCCCAGAATATTCGCTGGCTGAATCGGGACCAAATGGACATCAGGGCAGATTAGATATTCCAGGAAATCAGGCGATAGAATAATCGGAGGTTAAATGGAGCGTGGAGTGCCGCAGACTTGTTACATAGTTCCGCTTTTCTTACTGAGATTACTGACGTAGGATATATCGATGGAGTTAAGCCGCAAAGAGCATATGCTTGGTGTTTTCAAAGGACCGCTTTTGAAGATCAAGGACTCATTACTGATGATGGCCAGCCTCACGGATCGGAATATGACCCTTGCCTTGAATGCGTATTTAAAGCGGGATGATACCAAAGCCAGCCTTGTCGAAGCCGAGGATGAAGTCATCGACCGGTTGGAAATCGACATCGATGAACTGGTTATTACCTACGTATCAACCCATGCACCGATTGCCACCGCCTGTCGGGTGGCCCTGTCGGCATCGAAGATATCCGAAAGTCTGGAAAATATTGCGGATCAGGCGGTCACGATCGCGCGGAGAGCCCGCTTACTGAGCCAGCTTCCCGAGCTGGAAGTCAGTGTCGATATTCCCATGATGGCCAATCAGACCCTGTCCATGATGCGGGATTGTATCCACGCCTTCGTGGAAGTGGATCCAGATCTGGCCATGGAGATCAAGGCGCGCGACAAGGAAGTCGATGCCTTAAACCACCGTTATGAGGACGTGCTTAATAAGGTGATGACCGAGCAACCCGACCGGGTCGAAGCCTGTATCCATACCCTGCTTATTTGTCGCAGCATCGAACGGGCGGCCGATTATACCAAGCACATTGCCGAGGATGTCGTTTTCCTCTACACCGCCAAGGATATCCGTCACCGGGGCGGCATTCC
>CAYTLD010000047.1:6264-13744 GCA_964438585.1 uncultured Blastochloridaceae bacterium
TCAGGCTTCCAGGCCGGAGAGGAGGGAATCCGTGATGCTCAAATTGTGATAGACGTTTTGCACGTCTTCATGCTCCTCGAGCAGTTCGATCAGATGCAGAACCTTGAGGGCCTTTTCATCGGGTAGCTCAGTGGTGTTTTCCGGAAAGGAGCTAATTTTAGCAGTTTCCATTTTTAAGCCGGCCTTTTCAATCGCGCGGAGGACAGGGTCAAACGACTCCAGAGGCGCATACAGTTCGACCCCGTTTTCATCTGAATCGAGATCCTCGGCTCCCGCGTCCAGCGTGGCTTCGAGAACAGATTCTTCCTCGGCACCGGGCAGGTAAAAATAGGCCTTCCGGTGAAACATCCAGGCCACACTGCCGGGCGCACCGAGGTTGCCATTATTTTTGGTAAACAGTGCCCGCACTTCGGCAGCGGTGCGGTTTTTGTTATCGGTCAGGGTTTCGAGTAGAATGGCAATGCCATCCGGCCCGTATCCCTCGTAGAAGCCCTCCTCATAAGCGGATGCACCTTCCAATTCCCCGGTTCCCTTTTTAACGGCACGGTCGATATTATCATTGGGCATGCTTTCCCCCTTCGCCGTGAGGATAGCCTGGCGGAGTCGCGGATTCATATTGGGATCGCCGCCGCCCAGTTTTGCCGCAACTGTTATCTCTTTAGAGAGTTTACTGAAGATAGCGCCGCGTTTCTGGTCGTTGGCACCTTTTTTACGCTTAATCTGCGACCACTTGCTATGACCTGCCATAAGTAGACAGAATAATTAATTCGGAAATGAAGGACAGAGAAAAAATGGGAGATCAAAAACGGATCGATAAGCAGAGGGCATTCAGAATATTTATATGCCTAAGCCCTGTGGTGACAACCTGATAATATTTGGCTATGGAATGATTGATTGATGACTGATCTGAGCGACCAGGATCTGATAAAACAGTTTACCCGTGGCGATGAAGATGCCTTCCGGGAGCTGGTGCGCCGTCATCAGGATCTGGTTTACGGGACCGCATATAAAATGCTCGGGAGCTATGCGCATGAGGCGGAAGATGTCGCCCAGCTGGTCTTCATCCGTGTCTATAAGGCGGCACATCGCTACCGCCCGGAGGCGACCTTTAAAACCTGGCTCATGACCATCACCCGGAATTGCGTCTTCACTCAGTTGAAGAAGAGTTCCCGCCGGGAGGGGCAGCACCAGCCCCTGGAGCCGATCATCGAAGGGGAAGTCGCGGAATCCACGCTTCCGGACACCGGAGTCCAGGATGCGGCGGAGAATCTTCTGCGCAACGAAATGCGGGAGGTGCTGGAGGCGGCCGTCCGACGCCTGCCGGAGGCCCAGCGCTCAGCTCTGGTCCTGCGTCAATACGAACAAATGGACTATGAGTCCATTGCCCGGGTGATGAAAACATCCGTTCCATCGGTCAAATCGCTTCTTTTCAGAGCGCGGGATACCCTGAGGAATGAATTGCAGGCATATCTGGGGTGATAAGAAGATAAATTCGGAAGAAGAAAAAAATGCGAAACAAATGAGTAAATCGAAAGTTGGATTAAGTATATGGATGAAATGAGTAACAAGAAGCCGGATAAGGTCGATGAGGAAATGATCCACCAGCTTCTATCCGAGAACCCGCCGCCTACGGCACCGGATTGGTTTGAGGCCCGTCTCATGGCCCGCATCCGCACCGAGATTCCGGGGGGGCAGAGTGTCAACTGGCTGAGCCGGTTTCATCTCGTCCGGGTCCTGGCCGTGGGTGCTGTAGCTGCTCTCGTCGCCATCGCGGTCATCCAGTGGGAGTGGGACGGAACCATCGCTTCCGGCGATAATAAGCTGAGCCAAAAACAATTGAACGAAGCACTGGATGCACTGGTATCCTATCAGGAGGAGTCAGATCAATGGACATACGAAATATTTTAACCGCTCTGGCCGTGTGGCTGGTAGCCGGGTGGTCACTGGCCCAGTCAAAGCCCGAGCAACCGGAAGATCGACGGGAAATCCGGTCGGAAATTCGAGAGCGCGCCCGCACGGCCCTGGAACAACGCGTCAAAGGAGCGTCCCAAGGCGCAGGGGAACAAAAGCGAATCATGCGCCCGCGTCCTTTCCTGATCATGGGAGATCCTCGCTTTGAAAAGATGTCGCGACTCTTGTTTGTGCCCGAGCCCGATTTGGATGCCGCCATCAGCACCTGGGCTCAGGAAAATGGGAGAGATGAAGAGGATACAGTGCTAGCCCGCCGCTTCCTCAAACACCTCCGGAGTCGCATGGAACGCAGGGCAGGCGAGTATGCACGCGATAAGGGACTCGTCATCGATGAAGAAAACCGAGAGGAATTTTTTCGGGAATTTCTCCAGCTCAATATCGAGGCCGAGCAGGCCACCCGCAGGAAAGCCGAGGCTGATCTCAAGAAGCGCCGTGAGGTCATTGATCGTCAACTCATGGGGAAATTCGGGGAGCCATAAGCGTCTGCTGTATGGTCACAGGTCAAAAAAGTCCGACGCCTGTCTCATTTTAACCGTTGCATTGTATCTGAGGCTAGCTATTGAATCTTGATGGAATCAGAGTTGCAGGAACTTATCGATAGCGAAACAATTACCAAAGAAACAGCCAGTAAACTGGAAGCACTGGCACCCGGAACCGGAGTCATTCACAAAAGTTGGGGATCGGGAATCGTCAAAGAATGGGACGCCCTCGATAGTCGCATGATTATCGATTTCGAGGACAGACCCAACCACCCGATGGAATTCGAATTTGCGGCCAAATCATTGCGCCCGCTCCCCACCGACCACATCGTGACCCGAATTTACTCCGCCCTCGATGACTGTAAGGCCGAGGCGGAGGCGAATCCCATCGCCCTCATGGAATCGGTTGTTCGCTCCCTGGAAAAAAATGCCACCGCAGAAAAAATAGAAGCTGTCCTGACCCCCCGCGTGATTGAGCCGGGGGACTGGAAAAAATGGTGGGATGCTGCCAAGCGGGCCATGCGTAAGGATGGGCGCTTTGAAGTCCCCACCCGTCGCACCCAGCCGCTGGTTGTTCACGATGCCCCGCCGGATCGCAAAGAGGAATCGATCGAATTTTTCCGCGCAGGGGTCGGCCCCAAGGCCAAAATCAAGGGCCTGGAAATGATCTCCGCCCACTGGAACGAATTAAAAAATCCGGCCTTACTCGAGGAAATTGTCGCGGAAGTGGATAAAACACTCGATAAAATTCCCATGTCTCAGTTGGCTAAGGGGCTGGAACTGGTTCTGGCCCGTCAGGAATTCCTTACCACAGCCGACCAGGGAGACCCGCACGGCACGGCCGCTCTGGATCGACTCCTGCCCCGTAAGCCGGAAATTTTTATGGAGCGTATCGAAGCCCTTCCTGCGGCCAAGCAGGGACGTGTCGTCGAACTCGCCCGCAGCACCTGGGCCTCGGAATGGAATAGCTTTGCCCCCAAATTGCTCGCCCGGGCCAACGCCAAGGTCGCTGAGGTCATCATCAAAGGCTACCGGGATGAGGGAAGGATGGAAGAGCTGGTCGCCAAGTTGCAGCGTCTTATCAATGAACGAGAACTTCACTATGACTTCCTGATGTGGCTCTGTAAGAACCGGACCGGGGAATTCAAGCCCATCGTCAATGCCGACCTCTTTTACGTCATCCTCTCCGCCCTCGAATATGACCAGCTCAGCGGAACCCGTAAGGCGGGTAAACTGGAGCGGATGCTCTTCCAGGATAAATCCCTCATGCGCGATCTGTTGGCCAGTTGCTCAGATGAGCAGGTCCGTGACCTGACCCGCTCGATTATCAGCAGTCCGGCCTTCGATGACCTCGATAAGCGCTCACTCCTGGCCATCGTGGTCAAGGAATACCCGCATGTTCAGGATATGATCTCCGGCGCGGACCGGGAATCGCGTTCCGCCGACGCCTCCGATACTTCCACCCAGTTGATTGTCTCCTGGGAAAGCCTCCATCGCCGTCAGCAGGAACTGGAGGAAATTACCACCAAGAAGATTCCGGAAAACAGCCGGGAAATTCAAATCGCCCGCTCCTATGGTGACTTGAAGGAAAACCATGAATTCAAGTCCGCCAAAGAACAGCAAACCATTCTCATGCGTCAGCAGTCGGAACTCGAAGCCATGCTCGCCAACGCCCAGGGAACCGACTTTAAGGACGTGGATACCTCCATCGTCAACGTCGGCACGGTGGTAACGCTTTCACCGGTCGATGGTGGAGATTCCATGAAATATACCATTCTCGGTGCCTGGGATAGTGCTCCGGAGAGAGGAATCATTTCCTACCTGACCGCCGTTGCGCAGTCGCTGATGGGCAAGCGCACCGGAGACGAGGCCGTCGTGAAAACCGATGAGGGATCCGAACGGACAGTTCGTATTGACGCCATCGATCCCTATGCCTAAAGATTAGGGGAACTAAAAATCACAATCCAAATAACAGCCTAAATATAATAGAAAGATCATTATGAGTTTTACTAAAATCCTTGATATCCACGCCCTCGAAGTCCTCGATTCACGGGGCAATCCCACTGTCGAAGCCATCGTCGAACTCGCCGACGGGTCCGCCGGCCGGGCCATGGTGCCCTCCGGAGCCAGCACCGGAGAACATGAGGCCGTCGAACTGCGTGACGGCGTGAAATCCCGCTACCTCGGCAAAGGGGTGACCAAAGCCATCGCTAATATCGAGAAAAAAATCGCCCCCACACTCATCGGGATCGATGCCGTTGATCAAGTCGAAGTCGACCGCACCATGATCGCACTTGATGGCTCCGCCAATAAATCCAACCTCGGCGCCAACGCCATCCTGGCCGTATCACTGGCGACCGCCCATGCGGCGGCCTCCGCACTGGGACAGCCCCTTTACAAATACCTCGGAGGCCCCAACGCCAAAGTCCTGCCGGTCCCGATGTGCAATATCCTCAACGGAGGAGCCCACTCTGATGCCCCCATCGACTTCCAGGAATTCATGATCGTCCCCAAAGGCGCGCCCACCTTCCGCGAGGCCATCCGCTATGGCACGGAAATTTTCCATGCCCTCAAAGGTATTCTCAAGGAGCGCAACCTCGGAACCGCTGTCGGGGATGAAGGCGGGTTTGCCCCCAACCTCGAATCCACCGAAGACGCGCTCGAAGTCATCGCCAAAGCCGTCCAAAAGGCCGGCTATAAGTTCGGTAAAGACATTTTTATCGCCCTCGATGTGGCCAGCAGTGAATTCTACGATGCCACTAAAAAGAAATACATTTTCAAGAAATCCGATAAGCGTCGCCTCAGTGCCGCCCAGCTCGTAGATTTCTATGCGGATCTCCAGAAAAAATACCCGATCATCAGCATCGAGGACGGAACGGATGAAAATGACTGGGCCGGCTGGAAGCTGCTCACGGAAAAGCTCGGCCACAATACCCAGCTTGTCGGGGATGATCTCTTTGTCACCAATGTTGACTTCCTGAAAAAAGGAATCGATATGGGTGTGGCCAACTCCATCCTCGTCAAAGTCAACCAGATCGGCTCATTAACCGAGACCCTCGACGCCATCGAAATGGCCAAGCGCAACCGTTACACGGCTGTCATCAGCCACCGCAGCGGCGAAACTGAAGACACAACCATTGCCGATATCGCAGTCGCCACCAACGCCGGGCAAATTAAAACCGGCTCATTCTCGCGGTCAGACCGTTTGGCTAAGTACAATCGGCTCTTGCGTATTGAGGCCGAATTAGGCGATGATGCTATTTATGGGGGTGCGTTCTAAGCAGTTTAATCCCCGCTCAGTCCGGGCGGGTGCCAAGCGGCAGAAGCAACAGGACATTTGGCATCAAATCCTTCCCTGGGTTTATGGTGCCATCCTCCTGGCCGTGCTCTCTGTCGGTGTCGCCTTCTACTGGCCCGTGGTTGAGAAACACCAGCGCCTCCAGCGTGAAAATCAAGAGCTGACCAGTCAGATTGACGAAGAAAAATACCTGACCCTCCAGTCCCAGGAGGAACTGCATTCGCTCAAGAGCGACCAGCTCTACATCGAACGCATGGCCCGCGATATCCTCCACTACGGCAGAAAAGGGGAGATCATTTACAAATTCCCACCCTACGAAGACCACTCCCCCATCAAAGAACCTGAAGACCAGTCCAGGACGAGATAAATTCTTGATTCAGGTGACCCCCCACCGCAAATGCCAGAGCGCATTACCGAACAGATCCCAGCTGAAACCATGAACCTGTTTTCGAAAATGGCAGCAGTAAATGACCTTGCACCGTTTGTTCTTCCTCTCCGGCATAGATGACCGCTCCGGGCTGGATCGTTTCGCTCCAATGGGCAGACCTCTCCAGGTTTCTGAAAAATTCCGCACGGAAACTGCGTGAGGCTTTGATCTCGACCGGAAACAACTGCCGTTGCCGGGAGAGCACCAGATCAATTTCGAATCCCCCGGAATCGCGGATGTGATACAAGTCCGGATCGACTCCCTGGTTCCATCGCGATTTCAATGCCTCCATCACCACCAAATTTTCAAACAGGTTTCCTAACAGAGGATCCCGGCTCATTTGTTGTGGCGTCCTGATTTCCAACAGATAGGCGACGAGGCCCGGTTCAGTAAAATAGATTTTGGGCGATTTGATGAAACGTTTGCCAAAATTATTGTAGTAAGGAGGTAGGCAAAAGACGACAAACGATGCCTCCAGCACGGATAGCCATTGGCGTAGCGTCGGTGAACTTACTCCGATCTCACCGGAGAGCGCATGCAGGTTAAGCACTTGCCCCACCCGACCAGCCAGTAGTTTCATAAACAATTCAAACGCCTGCAAATTTCGCAATTCAATCAGCTGACGCACATCGCGTTCAACATAGGTTTCGTAAAAATTACGGTAGAGATCATTGGCGGGCAGGGCATCGCGATAGAGGCGGGGCAAGCAGCCATAGCTCAGCCACTCATCGCGATCCTGCTCGACACCCGCAGCCGAAAGCTCGGCGATGGACAAGGGGAGCAGCTTCAGAATCGAAGTCCGCCCCGCAAGCGACTGGCTGATACTTTCACGCAAACGGGGTTGGTGTGACCCCGTTAAAATAAAAGCTCCCTTCTCGGCAGGACGTTCGTCGATCCGCACTTGCAGGAGACTGAGCAGCGAAGGCACTCGCTGCACTTCATCCAGGATTAATGGAGGGCGGTAACGGTGCAAGAACTCCTTGGGATCCTGAGTCGCCAAAGCACGCAGTTCCGGGTCTTCCAGGTTACAGTAGGTATGGTTCGGGAAAACCGAACGCACCAGCGTTGTTTTACCGGATTGTCGCGGTCCGAGCACCGTAACCACTGGATAGTGCTTCGCATTAGCCAAGAGTGGCCCCTGTAACTCTCGATTAATAAAGTCCATGCAGTAAAGAGTCTAATCGTGCATTTTTAATGTGCAACTTTAAAAATACAGAATATCAGATCTGTTTGAACCTGGGTGACGACATCACGATTCGCTTCATAGCTCGTCATCCGCTCAAAGCCGGTGACCTATTATAAACA
>CAYTLD010000048.1:0-13050 GCA_964438585.1 uncultured Blastochloridaceae bacterium
CTCGAGCAGGCCATGAGCAGATGAACAAAGGTCGTCTTGCGTCCATCTTGAATGTTATAGGTATAACATTCAAGATGGACGCAACAGGCTGCAGGCGGGCGTTGCAGAGATTGCGGCATTGGGCTATGACTGGCGGCTTGAAATTGTCCTCTTTGGAATCCGACTACGCGGCCTGCACCCGTCTGGCGCGGGAGCACTATGAAAATTTTCCGGTCGGGCGGCTGGTGCCTGCTGCTCTCCGGCCTCATGTGCATGCGGTCTATGCCTTTGCCCGGACGGCGGATGATATTGCCGACGAGGAGTATGATCGTCCTAATCCGCCCACGGAGTCGGAGCGGCTCGATACCATGCACCATTACCAGTCCCTGCTCGAAGACTGTCTGGCCGGGCGCGAGATCCCGTCCTCCCATCGTTGGATTTTCCACCCCCTGGCGGATACCTGTGAAAAGTTCGACTTACCCGCCTCGCTTTTCCGCGACCTGCTCTCCGCATTTGAACAGGACATCGTCAAACGGCGCTATGCCGACTATGATGAGGTGGCCGATTACTGCAGGCGCAGTGCCAACCCGGTCGGGCGGCTGGTGCTCTATCTACATGGGTTTCGCGACCCCGAACTCCATCAGCTATCCGACCATATCTGCACCGGGTTGCAATTGGCTAATTTCTGGCAGGATGTTTCCGTCGATTTAAAAAAAGACCGGATTTACCTTCCGGAAAATGAGCGGCGGGACTATGGGGTGACCGAGGAGGCTCTCTTTGCCGGCCGAGCCGATTCCTCATTCTGTCGCCTGATGCAATTCCAGGTCGAGCGCGCGACCGAATGCTTCCGACAGGGCGAGAACCTTTCCGGCCATCTGGGCCGGGTTCTGGGCTGGGAAATCCGTTTGACCTGGTTGGGAGGGATGACCATTCTGGATAAAATAAAAAATCAGCATTATAATACCCTATCCCGGCGTCCTTCCCTCAAGTGGTATGACGCCCTTCGACTTGTACCTTATGCCTGGATCAGTAAATAGCACCACAACGCCGGTCAACTCCCCGGCTCCCAGTGGTGCGGACATCACCCGCAGCAGCGGGTCGAATCTGGCCCTCTCCTTTGTCTCCCTCCCGGAGGCCAAGCGGCGCGCCATGTGCTCGTTCTACGCCTTCTGCCGCGTAGTGGATGACATCGTCGATGACCACCAGAAATCTCCCGAGGCCAAGAAAAAGGAGATCGACGCCTGGCGGGAGGAGGTCCGCCTCTGCTATGAGGATCAACCACGCACCCCGCTGGGTCGTGAGCTTCATCAAATTATCCGCGATTACCTCATCCCCCCCACTCCCCTCTTCGACATCCTCGACGGGGTCGAGACCGATGTGGTTCAGACCCGTTACGCGACCTTTGAAGATCTGCGCCTGTATTGTTATCGGGTAGCCTCGGCGGTGGGGCTGGTTTCGATTGAAATTTTTGGATATCGGAATGTTATGGCGCGCGAATATGCCGTCCACCTCGGGCTCGCCTTTCAGTTGACCAATATTCTCCGGGATGTGCGCTACGATCTGGAGGAATACGGACGTGTCTATCTCCCCCAGGATGAACTGGAAAAATTCGGGGTCCAGGAAGCGGATCTGGTCTCGGAAGTGACCACCCCGGAGCGGCAGCGTCTTTTCCTCTACCAGTGTCATCGTGCCGAACATTATTTTCACCTGGCGGCGCGACAGCTTCCGCCCGGGGACCGACAGGCATTCATCGCGGCAGAATTGATGACGGAAGTTTACTATCGCCTCCTCCAGAAATTGAAGAAGCGCGGGTTCCCCCAGCCACCGGAGCCCTGCCGCCTGACCCGCCTGGAAAAACTGCGCGCCCTGCGGCGAGGGCGGAAAGGTGCCGCCATCAACCGGCCACGCCAGAGCCCGATGCATGTGGTGGTAGCTGGAGCCGGCTTTGCCGGAATGTCCGCCGCCATCCACCTCTCCCGCCAGGGACACCGGGTCGAAGTACTGGAGAGCAAATCCTACCCGGGTGGGCGGGCCCACAGTTTCCAGGACGCCCGCACCGGCGTCACCCTCGATAACGGACAGCATATTTTCATGGGGTGTTACCACACCTGTATGGAATTGATCGATCACCTCGGGGTGCGCGACCGGCTGGATCTCCAGGAGGCGATCCGGGTGCCGTTCCGCTCGGAGGACGGAGCGGAGTCGGTCCTCGATGCCAGGCGCTGGCCCTTTCCGCTCCAGATGGCGGGTGCCTTGATCGGGTATGACGAATTAAATCTTAGAGACCGGGCCGCCATTATCCTCTTCGCCCTCCGCCTCCGCGCCGGTGAAAAGGCCCGCCCCGAAGAGTCCGCCGCCGCCTGGCTCTCCCGCCTGGGACAAACCCGGCGCTCCCGCCGCGCCCTCTGGGATCCCTTCTGCATCGCCGCCCTCAATGAGCCGGTCGAGCACGCCAGTGCCGCCCTGCTCGAAACCGTGCTGCGGCAATCGCTCTTCGGAAGCCCCAAGGACACCTCGATCTACGTCTCGCGGGTGGGGCTCAGTGATTTGCTCATGCCGGAAGTGCGGCACTTTCTCGAATCAACCGGCTCCACCCTCCACCTCGGGGAGGGCGTTCAATCCTTCCACTTCTCCGATCAGTCCCTCACCTCCCTCACCACCAGTAAGGGGAGAACGATCCAACCGGATGCGGTCGTCTGCGCCCTTCCCTGGAAGGCGACCGCCGCCCTGCTCCCCGAAAACGAAGCGCTCACCCATCAACTCAGAAAAATCGAGTCCGCGCCGATCGTCGCCATCCACCTGCTCACCGACCGGGAAATCCATCGCGAGCCCTTTGTCGGACTGCTCGACTCACCAGTCCACTGGATTTTCGACCGCAGCCATCAGTTGACTCCGGAGAACCACCCCGGTCAATTCCTTTACTCCATCGTCACCAGTGCCGCCTATGAGATGAAGTCGATGAAAAATCAGGAAATCCTCGATCTGGTCTGGGAGGAAGTCCGGAAGCACTATCCGGTGATGAAGGAAGCGACCATCCTGCATTCCGTCGTCTATAAATCTGCCGACGCCACCTTCGCGGCACGTCCGGAAACTGAAGCGTGGAGGCCTCCGGCGCGGACCCGCTGGGATCAGTTCATTTTGGCCGGGGATTGGACCTCGACTGGCCTGCCTGCGACCCTCGAGGGGGCGGTCCTGAGCGGACGAAACGCCGCCGCCCTGCTCGATTGATCGGGATGTGCCAGGCTGATAACGTGATTGCCAAGGTCGGCACCCTTTGTTCACACTTGTATCATGCTGGATTGGTTATGGGGCGAGCAACTCAAGCGGAAAGCGCCCTATTTCCCGGGACATGCCGCTGCGATCGCTTTTTTCTTCCTGCTCGCACTCGTTCCCTTCATGGTCGTCACCCTTGCGCTGATCAAGACCGTTTTTACGCTCGATCTGGAGACCCCGGTCATCGCCATTCTCAACGGCCTCATTCCTGCCAATGATTTTATCGATGTGGATAAAATCGTTCAGACTGCATCCCGGGCCGGGAGTCGTGGAATTCTCACCTTCACTTTCATCATCGCCCTCTGGTCCACCAGTAATTTCATGACCTCGATTGTGCAGGCCCTGCACTTCATTTTTTCCACGGAGGACCATCTAGCGCGCAAGGGTTGGGTCGCACGCCTCTATTCTTTCGGCCTGCTGCTAGTGTGGTCGGCTTTTATTATGGTCACCTCCCTGCTCCTGGTGCTGGCTCCGGCGGTGGAAGCCCTGGCGGAGAACGTCCTCTATGTGCAGGAGATTCAATGGGCCGCGATACGTCTCGGGCGGCTGGTGATCATCTTTGTCATGATGCTCCTGGCCTTCTGGAGCACCTACCGCCTGACCGCCTCCTCGCGGGTGGTCAAGAAGCGGTTCTGGCAGGCGGCCTTGATCGCCACCCTGGGCTGGATCTTGATGGGCTACCTGTTCACCAATGTCATGCCCGCCATTTGGGAAAAGAGCATCGTTTACGGAACCATCGGCAGTATCGTCATCACCCTCTTCTGGGCCTACAGCTCCGCCTGGGTGGTCCTGCTCGGCGCCTGCTGGATCGCACGCCGCCCTTCCTAGAGCGTGTCCTGCCCTATTTGATCGTTATCACTTGGCCGATGGACGTTTCCAATTGTTCCACGCTGTCGCTATTCCCGACACGGATCTGGAGCGGGTTTCCCAGATGAGAGGTGATTTCGGCTTCGATCAGTTGGTGATCAGCCCACTGGATATCGACCTCGAATCCGCTGCGGGCTCGCAGGCCGGTGACCTCGCCTTCCGGCCATGCTGCGGGAAGGGCGGGCAGGAGGTGAATTTCTCCGGCGTGGGATTGCAGCAGCATTTCAGCTATGCTGGCGGTGCCCCCGAAGTTGCCATCGATCTGAAACGGAGGATGCATGTCGAAGAGGTTGTCATTGGTGGAATTACCCAGGAGAGCGACCAGGTTCTGGTGCGCTTTATCACCATCGCGGAAACGGGCAAAAAAGTTGATGATCCAGGCGCGGCTCCAGCCGGTATGTCCCCCTCCCTTCGACAGACGAGCATCGATAGATTGACGGGCGGCGGTGACCATTTCCGGGCGATTGTTCTGATGGTATTGGGCTCCGGGATGGATGGCATAGAGGTGGGAAATGTGGCGATGGCCGGGTGAATTTTCCTGATAGGGCTCCGCCCATTCCATCAGGCGGCCATCCGGGCCTATTTTTGTTTCCAGCAGGTTTTCACGGGCCTGACGCACCTGACGAACCAAATCATCGTCTCTGCGGTCGAGGATGTCAGCCATCTCGAGAACGTGAGTGAACGTTTCCCAGATAATTTGCTGACTCATAGAAGCTCCCATGGAGACCGGGTAGGGCTTGCCATCCGGGCCGATAAAACGATTTTCCGGGGAACAGTCCGGCCCGGCCACCAGTTTCCCAGATGTTGGATCTTCAACCAGGTAGTCGAGATAAAATCGTGCGGATTCGGAGATAACCGGCCAGGCGCGCTTTTCGAGAAAATCACGGTTGCCGGTGTAGCGGAAATGTTCCATGAAATGCGTTGCGCACCAGGCTCCCCCGTGGGCCCACATGCCCCATTGGAGTGCCCCAAACGGCGCGGTCCAATGCCAGACATCAGTCGTATGATGGAACATGAATCCCTCTGCGCCGTAGGCCTCGCGCGCCGCCCGCTTGCCGGCGGGTAGCAGGCGTTCAATGAAAGAGAAAAAGGGTTCATGACATTCGGAAAGGTTGGTCACCTCGGCGGGCCAGTAATTCATCTGGAGGTTGATGTTGGTGTGGTAATCCGCATTCCAGGGCGCCTCGAGTTTATCATTCCAGATTCCCTGAAGATTGGCGGGTAAGGTGCCCGGACGGGATGAACTGATCAGGAGGTATCGCCCGTATTGAAAATAAAGTGCCATCAGGTCCTCATCCGTGACCTGGGCCGTGCTCCGCTCAAGAGGTTGCTGATTGGCCAGACCTGCGCTTTCCCAAGCCGTCTCACGGGCCTTGACCGGGGCGTTCCTGAATGCCTTCCGGTAGGCCTCCACCCGCTGATCGGTCGGCACCTGGCTGACCTCATAGCCTCCGAGGCGGAGCGAGCAGCGTCGGAAAAGTGCCCGGTGCCCGGCAATATGATCCTCGCGGATCTGGTCGTAGGTGCGCGCCTGGGCACGTTCGAGGGATTTTTCACACTTCAGGATTCGGTCGATGCTGAGCGGCTGACTGGTATTGTCCCGATTGTAATCGGTATAGCAGGTCAGGTAGAGGGTGATAACATCGGCACCGGAGATGCGCAATGCCGCCTGTTCCTTTTCATCCTTGGCCATCTCGCCTCCTTCCACATCGGCCTTCAGCATTGCCGTCCACCGGACACCGGGATGCTGGCCATGATGCTGGGCCTGGCCGCTCATGACCAGAGTCCGACTGTCACTGGCCTCTGATTCAAAGTCGGCGGGGCGGGTCAACCGCAAGGTTCCATTCAACTTCCCGGGCTGCGAGGCTGATTGCCGGATGACAATCACATCATCGACGGCGGTGACAAAGACCTCGCGGGTGTAGGTCACACCTTCATAGGTAAAACGGGTGGTGGCCACGGCCCGGTCCAGATCCAGCTCTCGGGTGTAGCCTTCAGCGTTCGTTTCATCGATCCCCTCCGCATTCCAGATCAAATCACCCATGGTCTGATAGGAGCGGGGGGAAATACGGGGAGCCATCGCCTCCCGGAGCAAGCGGGTGGCCTCTTCATAATCTCCAGCGAACCAGAGTTGGCGGGCTTCCTTCATGGCGGAGGGAAATGCCGCCGTGGTCTCCGGGTAAGGTGGCCCGGCCCAGATCGATTCCTCATTGAGCTGGATTCGCGCCTTCCCGATACCTCCGAATGCCATCGCTCCCAATCTCCCGTTTCCGAGCGGTAGCGCCTCATGATCCCACTTTTCCGCTGACTTCGTGTAGTGGAGCCTGAGTTGCTCCCAATTCCCGGATTCAGGCTTTTTATTGCTTTGATTGCAGCCGCTGAATATGGCAGCAATCATGATCACACAAACAAGCTTTGTCATATAGTGTCAAAGCTGCGGAAATTTTATAACCAGGTCAATGCCGGGTAAAATCGCCACACTTGCAGGGGTAATATTTCTCTTGAGTTTCCGGTAATTCTGTGGGATGTTTTCCAGTTCTCGCAACTGAGGACAATAAAATGACTATGACCAAACACGAACTTGTGCAAGCCGCACTGAGTAAAGTGGAGAATCCACAAATACTCGTGAACATGATATCCAAGCGCGTCCGCCAGCTCGGGCAGGGCTACCGGCCCCTCATCCCCGTCAGTCCCCGGATGACGTTCATGGATGTTGCCTTAAAAGAGGTGGCCGATGAAAAACTCGGCTATGAACGCCTCATTGAAAAAAGCCGGGAGGCTTCCTAGGCCCTGTTAACGAAGTGGCTCAGTTCCCGGCTTCAGATCATCCGACCCCCTCTTCAGTTCACCGTCGGCGGAAGCTACCATGAGCAGCCGCGAATTACAGAACAAGAAAGCCGGACGTGACTACCACGTTCTCGATTCCATTGAAGCCGGGATCGCCTTGAGCGGGACCGAGGTCAAATCCCTGCGCACCGGAGAAGCCAATTTTAATGACGCCTTTGCCCGAATTGAAAAAGGCGAGATCTGGCTGCACAATTTCCACATCGCTCCCTATGAAAAAGGGAACCGGGAAAACCACGAGCCCAAGCGCACCCGTCGCCTTCTCCTGCATAAAAACCAAATCCGGAAACTCTATCAGCAAATGGCCCAGTCCGGCTGCACGATTGTGCCTTTGAAGGGCTATTTCAACGATGGCAAGCGGTTCAAGGTCCTGATCGGCCTCTGTAAAGGGAAGACGCATGGTGACAAGCGGCAGACGATCAAGAAACGCGAAAGTGATCTTGAAATGCGCCGGGCCATGGCCAACCAGATGAGAGGACGATGACGATGAGCACTCCTACCTGGCTCTCTTCACTCAAACGCGCCCTCCGGGGGGTGACCCTCCGCACGGATGCGGAGGCCTTGCAGGAGCATGGAGGGGACGCCTGGTTCGCCCACCATCTGCCGGAGGTGGTGGTGGAACCGGCATCATCCGGGGATGTCGTCAAGCTGATGCGATGGAGCCAACGCCACCAGGTGCCGGTCACGGCCCGGGGTGCGGGAAAGGGCTATGTCGGCGGCTGTGTCCCGATCCATGGAGGGGTATCGGTTTCCTTTGCCAGGATGAACCGGATTCTGGAAATATCCGCCCCTGACGCACTGGCGGTGGTCGAGCCGGGTGTCATAACCGGAACCCTGCAACAGGAAGTTGAGAAACAAGGCCTTTATTATCCGCCCGATCCGGCCTCGCTGAATGAAAGCTCGATCGGTGGCAACATCGCCACCAATGCCGGTGGACCGCGGTGCCTGAAGTACGGCGTCACCCGGAGCTATGTGATGGGGCTGGAGGTTGTCCTCGCCGATGGCCTGCGGGTTCAGGTCGGCGGGCGCACGCATAAAAACAAACTCGGCTTTGAGCTGACCGGGCTGTTTGTCGGATCCGAAGGCATGTTGGGTCTGGTCACCCAGGCCACCCTGCGCCTGATTCCGAAGCCGCCTGCGCGAGCCACGGTGGTGGCCACCTTCCGGACCGCGCGTCAGGCGGCCGACGCGGTCGCCCGCATCCAGCAAGCCGGTTTTCTCCCCTGCGCTTTGGAGGTGGCGGATTCCCTGACCCTGCAGGCAGCCCGGAAGTACACCTCGAACACACCACCCGGCAACGCCTTTCTGCTGGTTGAGATCGACGGCCAGCCGGGAGCCGTCCGCTCTGACCTTCGGGAGTTGACCAAGGTTCTGGAGAGCTGCCGTCCGGTAAAAATTATTCCCGCCCGCACCGAAGCCGCGATTGAGAAACTCTGGAACATGCGCCGGGACTTTTCCTACAGCCTGCGCGCCACCGGACTGAAGAAGCTCAATGAAGATGTCGTCGTCCCGCGCGGACGCCTGGTGGATCTTTTCCAATTTACCACTCGCCTGCAAAAAGAGACCGGCATCCGGGTGGCCGCTTTCGGTCACGCCGGGGACGGTAATATTCATGTCAACCTCATGCTCCCGACCGAGGAAGCCGATACCCCCCGCGCCAGACAGGCTCTGGACCGCCTCTTTGCCCAGGTGATCGAATGGAAAGGCACCTTGACCGGTGAGCACGGGGTCGGATTGGCCAAAAAACCCTGGTGGAACTTGGCGGTGCCGAAAGAACTAAACACCCTTCACCTGACGATCAAGCAGTCCCTCGATCCCGATAACCGCCTCAACCCCGGAAAATTCCTCGATGGGTGAAGGATGCTATTAGCCTCTAAAAATCGTAGCGGGCGCCGCCGTAGAGATTGTGGGCGCTGAAGCCATCCTGGCCGAGCTGATGCTGATAACCACCCGTGATGCGTAGGTAGGGGTTGGTGAAGGGCTGTGCTTCAAATCCCAGTCCCAGCGTAAAGAAGTCGCGCTCCGGATCCTCGGTCTGGACGGTAAAGGCACCGATTCCGGCGGAATTGAAGGCCACATCGACATCGCGCCCGTCATCGAGAAATTCACGGTGGTAGAAGGCGTTTCCGAAGACCGTGATCCGGTTCTCGATGCCATAGTAGAAGGATTTCGAGGCTTCCGCGCCAACTTTGGACTGGAGGGACTGAGCACTCTGATCCTCAACGGTCAGATTGGCCGCCCCGGCCCCGCTTTCGGTGTAACCATCGATCCAGTGATGGGCAAAATGCATTCCCAGGATCGGTGAGACGGTCCAGGTTTTGTCTTTATCGATGATGAAATCATAGGTCGCTTCACCTGCCAGCATGATCTGGTGGCCGGTGGTATCTGCCGTTGCCTGACGGTTAAGTCCGCCAAAGATGAGTTTGCGCTCCGAGTCGTAGGAACTATAGGTGTATCCGGCCAGTCCGGAAATGCGGAATTGTTTGTAGCGGTAATCGATAAAGCCGCCCACGTGGCCGCCCATATTCTGTAACTCACTCCCGGAATTATCCGTCTCGGCCTGGGTGTGGTTGTATCCGGCATAGGCTCCGGCAGTGAGATCATTGGTCACCCGATAGCCGGCGCGCAGAGTGGCGTTGGCCAGATAGTAATGCCCTTCCGGACGCTCGGAGGTGCCATCCTGTTCAGCATAGGTGCCGTATCCGATCAGATCGGTAACGAAGCGCTTTTCGATGATTTCATCGCGCTCAACTTCGAGTTCGAGCATTTCACTCAGGGTCATGGCACTGAGGAGGCTGCTGGCGGCGGAGCTGTAACTGTCGCTGGCCGCACGCATGGCGGAACTGGCGGTCAGGGCCTGGTTGGTCGAGGCCAGCAGGGTGGGCATATTGGCATCGTGGAGTGTGAAGCCGTTGAAATTGTTAATCGGGTTGCTGCCTTGGAAATCTCCCAGACGGCGGAAGAAGGCATTGGTGAATTGGGTGTTGGCATTGAACTGAATGCTGGTCATAGCATCGAAGGTGCTTTGACCGCTCAGGGTGCGGGCGATGTCGGTGAATTCGCTGCGCGGGACATTCGAGAAGGCGGTGATGATCCTCTGAAGGTCGGGATCCACGAGAAGATCGGCTCTATCTACTTTGTCACCGAAATCCTTTAGGGTGTCGGGCAGGACGGTCTGGGCGGAGAAGATAGTACTCAAATCAAAATTGAGATTTTCCACATCCGCCCATTCCAAGAGACCTCCGGGGACAGGCACGAAATCAGGGGAAGCCAGCGGAGCCCCTGCCTTCATCCTGATCCCATCCACAATGTCTTGGGTCGCGATGATATTGCTCACGTTGAGGGTGTCGCCCACTGCGGTGTTTCCACCCATATCCAGGATACCGGTGATTCTGAAGCCACCGGTAATGTTGATGACGTCATCACCGGCACCGAGCAGGGCCAGGGTGTTTCCTGGCGCGTTATTGTTGGTCAGGGTAGCTCCGGTAATATTGATAGTGTGATCAAAGGCATTGGTGTTTCTGAAGGCCAAGCTTCCGTCCGCGGCCACATCAATCCGGCTGCCGGCCAGCAGATTAACCGTGTCGCCGGTTCCGTTGAGAAAAATACCGTGGGCCAGTCCTCCTCCGGGGCTGGTGTTAGTGATTGTCCCGGAGTGGATAATCGTGGCTCCCGTACCAGTCGTCTGAATCGCGTTCAGGGTGCCGGCATCGTCCCCGGTCAGGTTGATGGCACCGGAGTTGGTGATCATGGTTGAAGCGGAGAGGATACCATTACCGCCATTGGAAGAATTATTGATCGTTCCCGCGTTGAGGATGCTGGTGGCTCCTAAGGTGTCATTGATCGAATTGGCCGCGCCCGCGACGCCGGTATCTGTGGTGTTAATGGTGCCATTGTTGATGATGGTGGCACCCGCCTCGAAAGTGTTGAACCCGGTGCTGCCGGCATCGCTGGTATTGATGGTTCCGTTGTTTGTGGCGTTGTCACCCATACCGACCACGAAGGCGTTGCTGCCGGGAGCGGCGGGTCCGGTGCCGCTGTTGATGGTGCCGTCGTTGACCAGAATATGACCGGCACCCCCTCCTTCAGATTCAATTGCGTTACTGGATGGGGCACGCAAATTAATGGTTCCTGAACTGGTATTGGCAAAAGTGGTGGAGGTGGCTCCACTCAGCAGTGCACCGGCGTTATCGGTTCCGTTCTGGACATTGATGGTTCCTTGGTTGGTGCCGGTTGCCCCTCCGCTCAGATTCATGCCGTTGTTGGTGGCGGCATTGGTGGTAATGACTCCCGTGGCGGCGTTAGTCACGGTATCGTTACCGGTGCTGGTTATCCCATTGGAGTTGGTAGCGTTGAGGGTTATGGCACCCTCATTGACGAGCGTATTTCCTCCCGCACTGTTCATTCCATTGGCGATCCCGTTCCCATTGGCGTCCACGGTGATAGTGCCGGTGGCGGAGTTGGTGATCGTGTCCCCGCCCGCAGTCGATCCCAACATTCCATTAGTTACCGGATCAACAATGCCGGTCGGATTGGTGGGATTGATAATGATCTGGCCGTCATTGAGCATCGTATTACTGCCCAGTGCGGCACCGAATCCGCTGCTGTTGACGGAGTCCACATTAATGATACCCGTGCTGCTGTTGGTCAGACTGCTGGACCCTCCGAAGCTGTAGAGACCGGCATTCCGCTCACCACCGTCGATCGCATTAGCATTCAGATTGATGGTCCCGTTGTTAATGGCAGTGGCACCTCCCTGGGTGGTGATACCTCCAATGAGAAGGCCGAAATTTCCCGCTCCGTTGATGTTAATTGTTCCATTGTTGGTGGCGATGCTCGAAGAATTTCCCGTCAATAGCATCCCATCAACAAAGCTGCTGGTAAACGTTCCGCTGGTGGTGATGGTGGCACCAACTTCATTGGTGATATTACCACCGGCGAAATTCAAGATCCCGGGAGAGTTATTGCCAGTGGTGGTAATCGTTCCGAAGTTACTGACATTCCCTCCGGGTCCTCCGAGTTGATCAGGGTCGATGGCGATCCCGGCCGAGAAGGTGCCTGCGGTGGTGATGCTCCCGTTATTGATGACATTGCCCTGGTTAATCCGTATTCCATGGTTTCCATCACTGTAGGTGAGGGCCCCTGTTCCGTTAGTGGTGATGGCACCATTATTGGTAATGTCTCCACCGGTCACGTTGAGGATCGAAATACCGGAGGATAAAGTAGCTCCATTGGTGGTGATCGTTCCGGAGTTGGTGGCGGTGCCGCTGCCCAGATTGATGCCGATCCCGGAGTTGGCACCGTTGATGGTAATGCTGCGTCCGGGGTCAACCGTTACCGTGACGCCTGTGCCTCCCTGATTGGTGGTCAGTGACACCCCATCCGCATCACCCGGAATTACTATCGCTCCCGCTGGACCGGTAATTAGAACCGTTCCTCCGTCCACCAGCCCGTCGACCGCGTCGATAGTATCAACAATAAGTCCATCGACAATAATCTGCCCCTGGCTTGCTGCCTGAAGAAGACTGAACTGGCAAATGAGCGTTAGGATAACGACAGCCTTGGAACGATGCTCTTTCTTTTTCATATCTGCGAATCTTAGGCAATTATGGGCGTTAATACAACTTTTTAAGTAAAAATAGTAACGAAATAACTGATGTCACGGATAATATGTTTGATTTTACAGATTATGCAGGTCGTAGAGCAACTGCTTGAAGAATAGGGAGTTGGTCGAGCCATTGACGACTTCGAGCTCAGCCTGAACGGTTTCCGGATCACCTGACTGGATAACTTTTTTATGAATGATGACCTTCACACCAGAAGGATCTGGCGTTTCAGTCGTCTGCCAGGTCTTGAGATCGCGGGACCACATTTCCACTGCGTATATGCGGTCCTGGCTGCTGCTGCGCTGGTATTGGACGACGAGCCCACCCTGACCGGAATCAGCCGATGAGGTTGAAATGGGATCGGAGTCCTGGATCGGTTCGGAGGCGGAGATGAAGTCGTACATCGGTTTCGAATCACTGGCATCAAGGGGGTTCGTGCCCAGGAAAACCTCCTCAATGTCCAGCAGCGCATCCCCATCTG
>CAYTLD010000049.1:0-13021 GCA_964438585.1 uncultured Blastochloridaceae bacterium
GTTTTCCAAGTTTCTCCGGGTCATCAACCACCCCAACCACGATCCGGTGCTTCCAGCGCAGGGCATCGAGAGAGGGTTCCGTGGCCTGCGTCATCATAGGGATGAAAAAGAGGCCGTAGATAATGGCAGGTAGATAATTCTTCACACTACAAGTTACAATACTTGAACGCGAAGTCTATCGGTGAAGAGATAAGGGACGGGGTAAAAACTTTTCTCAGGTAATTATATCTTTATTGCTGGCACCCTACGGAAAAAGTTTTTACCCCGTCCCTTATCTCTTATTCTGCGATTTCACAAGACGGCGGCTCTATAATGATACTTTCCGCGAGTGATTGAAGTTCGCTTTCTTCATAATAAGGAGGTTCTTCGCATTCTTCGAAATCAGGTTCACCTTCCGGCTCTCCGGGTTCGTTCTTGGGGTCATTGGCGGGGTTGCCGGTATCCTGCTCGGTTCCGAGATCGAGGTCGAAGAGGGGGGGGGCGTCGCCGCCTGGACTGGTCGAGCCGCCGGCTTGCTGGATGAGGTTGATGAGGTATTCGAGTTCGGCATCATCAATATCGACAACATAGCCGCTGCCATCGGTCTGTTGCAGAGGACCGAGGTTAATCTGGATGCCACCGATGGTGACGACGACGTTGCCTTCCAGAACCTGGAAGGCGGAACCGGTGACGCGGTAGATGGTGCCGCGGGCGGCAGCTACTCCGGTGGGGGTGCGGATTTTAAAGTCGAGGTCCGAGCGGTCGTAGCGCTTGAGGACGGAGACGATGCCGCCGGTGCCGCTTTTCATGTCGAGATCGACGGTGCGTTTTTCGATTTTGTCCTGGCTTTTGACGGTCTTATTGGCGTTAAGCGTCACGGTGGTGTTCGGTTCCACGATGGCGGAGGCACCGGGGGCGAGGCCGATGAGGACGAAGGTATTGCTCTGTGTGATGAGGGTGGCGCCGGTGGGGATGGAGTCGCCTTTTTTAATTTCGAGAGGTTGGGCGGAGCCGTCCACTTTCATCATGACGGATCCTTTGGCACTCAGGAGCTTGGCGTTGTCCTGGGCGGGGAGGGTGGATGGGAGGGCGAGGCCGATGATGGCGGCGATGAGGAGGGAGAGGTGTTTCATGGATTTATCCTTTAGTCCTTTAGAATTCAATGGTGGTTTGCAGACCGACCTGGTGGCGTTCAAAGTCACGAGGGACGACACTGGCATCGTTTTCGGCATATTTATAGTAGAGTTCGAACAGAAGGTAGTCGGTGGGGCTCCAGTTTACGCTGGGTCTCAGATAAAAGTAATCGAAGCGGAGGGTGGTGGCGGCGGTGGTGACGGTGCTGTAATATTCCGCGTTCTCATAGCCGCCGCCGAGGCGGACGCCCCAATCATCGCTGATCGAGTGGGCGATCTGACCGCGGAACCCGGAGACTAGGTAGTTGGCGGCATTCAAGCCAGAGGAGGCGTTGATGGACCGGTAGGAGGATACGGAAAGGCCGGTGCCTTCGAAAATTTCCCAGTTCAGGCGTGCGTTGTAAACGAATTCTGATTCATCACCGATCGAGAAGGGGCCTTCGAACTGGCGGAATTCCGCACCGGCCTGGAGGTCGAAGGTCAGATCCTTGCGGATGTTATATATGAGCCGGCCGAGGATCTGTTCGTAGGTCTGGTTGGGGGAGTTGGCCACATCGACCCAGCCACCTTTGCCGCCGATTCCTAATTTCAACTGCTTGGTCATATTCCGGAGAAGGAAGCTGTTCAGGTTCCAGTCGTGACGATCATTCTGGAAATCGAAATAGCGGAGGTTCTGGCGTCCGCCGTAGAGGAGGGTGTAGTCTTCGAGAAAATCAACGCCGCCGTTGATATTGGTGACTTGCTGAAGGAGATTGGAGCGGGAACCGATATCGAGGTTGGCGCCAGATGCCTGGCGGAAGCGGTGGGTGGCGCGGAGGAATGAATTTTTTCCATTATATCGATAAGCGGCCTGGGCACTATGGTTGATGGCGTTTTCCGAGTCGTTATCGGCAAAGATGAGGAACTCGGGCGCGTAGTAGATGCCGAATTCATGTTTCTGACCGGCGAGTTTGTCGGGGTTGGTCTCATAGGTGATGTAAGGCTTGATCAGGGTGACGAAGTCCCCGCTTTCATTGGCGTTGGCGATAAAGATGTTGCTGTCGTAATAGGTGTCAATAAAGAGGGTGGCACTGAGCTTGCGCTTGCCGGCCTCCTCGGCGGGGCTGAGTCCGTAGTAATCGAGGTCAGCGGCGGAGACCTGATTGCCAAAAGAGGATACGGATTCCTTGGCCGCCCGGCTGTCGTTCGGGAGCAGGGTCAGGCTGGCCAGGGTTAGAATGAAGATGACAGTATTTTTCATGTGCCCTGCATATCTAATGATTGGGCAGGATTTGGCCAGAAAAAAATTCATGTTACTCGCTCACCCCGCGCTTCTCCATGAGCTGGTGGAGGCGGGGGAGGATGGTGGGATCTTCCTTGAGTTCGACGAGGGGGGTGAGTTCGGTGAGGATTTGCCTGATATTGAGTGATGGCCCCCGAGTCATAAGAATAGAATCTATATCCGCCCAATCCTGGTCTCTTGAGGCAAAGGCTTTGTGAACGATTAAGTCATCTGCGGAACAAACCCGGAGAGAGCAACCGGGAATCACTTCTTTTAAGGAGGATCTGATGATGGAATTCTCCTCGAACGGAATGGCTCCCAGTCCAATGTCCAGTCCGATGCCGTCTGAACTTTTCAACAGAAGAACGCGACTCTGAAGGGCAAATTCTCCCGCATGGTCCGTGCGGGGGCTGAAATGTTGAAGCAGGGTGTCGATGAACGCCTCCTCATCTCCAAATCCGGTCAGCAGTGTAATATCCGCATCGACGGTATTACGGGGTAACGCCCAAGCCAGAACAGCCAGGCCCCCGATGAAGCAAAAATGCCACCCTTGCTGCTGACAAAATGCCTGTAACTCGAGTGCAGAGCGGCAAACCAGATTTAGGGGTGGAGGGTCTTCCATTTGGCAAAAAATTTTTGTTGTTCAACGAGGCCGCTCTGGTGGCGCACGACTGGATGAGTGGCCAGCCAGCGTCCTCCCATTTCCATGACCTCTCCGGCTTGTTGCCTGCCTTCCGCCTCCGTCATGGCGCGGAGTTCCTCACACTTGATGCGGTCCAGCTCCACGGCGGTCTGCTTCCAGATCTCGACATAGCGTTTGGTCCGTGCGTATTCCTCATCCGTCATATAATTAGCCTACCCGCATTGGGAAAAAACAGCCACTGGAAATATGCGAGTCACGGACCAGTTCCGAACTAATCCACGCTCTCATCGGCGCCGACTTTCCGGGCGTAGCTCTGGACCTGTTCCATGAGGGTGGCCAGGAAGCTGGCGATGGTGACCAGACAGCCGACGAGTTCTTCCTGGCTCAACTCAATCATGGATCCGGAGTTGATGGTGCGTTCATGGTTGATCAATTGTCCGGACTTGCCGACAGGTGGTTCAGAGGGGGTGACGGCGGGGGCTGGGGAGAGGGTGAGGGCGCTGATTTTAAGGACATGGTTCCGGGTGGCCCGGCCATCGGACATGATCAAATCCCGGGTTATTCCGGACAGGGCGATGAGGTGGGGTGCGTGTTCAGGATCGATTTTGAATTTATCCTTGAGAAGATTGAGTTTATCCGGGATTTCCAGGGACATGAATTCCTGGCGGTCTTTGCCGGTGATGCGCTTGATTTTATCCTCATCGGTTTTTCCGGCGGCCTTGTAGTCGCAGAGTGCCAGGACCATGCGGCTGTCTTCGAGAAGGGGTGTGATGGTGGAGAGTGCCTCGGAAAGGATGCTCCGCGCCAGCCAGTGGGAGGCCGCCTGTTTCGCGGAGGCGAATTCCATCCGCCCCTCTGCTTTAGGCATGATCGTGTGGGTCTGCCGGAATGATTTGAATGGTTCCTCGCCGGCCTGGCCCGCAGCGGTTCCGAGAAACCCGGCAATATCAAAGAGCCGCTGATAGACATCGAGGTAGCGGTCGGCGATGTCACTCAGGTTAATGGTCGTCGAACCGGCAGGGGGTGAATTTTTCGGGTTCACGGTCACAGTAAGCCCCAAGGAACGCGGTTCGTCAAGCGGTCACAGGGCTTGACCAATGGTGCCCGTCATAGTCCAATATCGCCGCCATCATGAAATGCATGCATTCCCTATTTTTTCCCGGCCTGTGCCTGTTGCTTTACTCAGTGACGGCAAAGGCGCAGGATCTGCCGGAAAGTCTGCGCGCTGCGGCCGCTCTCCCGAAATGGGTGGACATGATGGAGATCCCGCTCACAGATGAGCCCCCTCATGCCGATGTTGCCAATGGCGAGCACTACCTGAATATCGAATTGCAATGGCATCTGCCAACCCGGACGAAATATTACCGGTCCGTCGTGCAAATCGTGAGCGAGGCCGGGTTGGATAGTAACGGCCAATGGACTTTCACCTTCGATCCGGAATTTGAAACCCAGCGGATTCACTGGGCCCGCATCATCCGGGACGGCGAGGTTATTTCCGATTATAATCCTGAAACACTCCGCCTGTATAATACGGAATCAGAGATGGCCAGTCGCCTGCTCAATGGGAGCCTTACCGCTTTGCTCATTCTGGATGATTTACGCGTCGGAGACATTATCGATGTCGCCTCCTCGGTCGAGGGAAACAATCCCGCTTTCGGGAATGAAGCTGTTTTACGGCGTCGATTAGGGTGGTCCGTGCCCGTCAACCGGCAATTGAACCGGATCCTGGTGGAGCCCGGCCAATCCCTGCATATGCATACGTTTCAGGAAGAGCCGCTGCGTGAAGTCTCACCTTCCGAAGCGGGCCTGCGCGAGTGGCGGCATGAATTGTTGAACAGCACGCCTTTGCGGAGCGAGGCCTCCATCCCCCCGGAGGTCCGGGCCTATGACGAATTGCAGGTGAGCAGTTTCGAGGACTGGGGTGCGGTCGCGGACTGGGCCGCCGCCTTGTATCCCGGGCAAGCGGAGCTTCCGGAGGAACTTCTTGCGGAAATTGAAAGAATCCGGGCAACCGCCCACGGAGTAAAAGAACAGGCCAAAGCGGCACTCTCCCATGTCCAGGGCAATGTCCGTTACCTCGGGCTGGAAATGGGGCACGGTGCCTATCAACCCAGAAACCCGGATCTGGTCTGGCAACGGCGCTTCGGCGATTGCAAGGATAAGACCTACCTGCTGGTGCGGATGTTGAAAGAACTGAACATCGATGCCTGCCCTGCCCTGGTCCATACCGGCTGGAAGGCCGGTATTGCCGACTTTCTGCCCTCTCCGATCGCCTTTAACCACGTCATCGTCAGCGCGGAAATCGACGGCGTGCGCTACTGGATGGATCCCACCTACAGCCGTCAATTAGGCTCCCTGGACACTCTGCCGGTTCATGACTACGGCTTCGCCTTACTGGTCAGAAACGGGGAAAGCGGTCTCACCCCTGTTCAGCAGCACCCGGAATACCGGAATTTTGTCTCAGTGGAGACAAAGCTCACCGTCGCCCGCCCGGGCGAGGAAAGCCGGATGGAAGTCACCACGCGCTATGGCGGGCAGCAGGCGGAGGGCATGCGCAATTATTTCGAAACCACCGCCCGTAATGTCATCGGCGAAAATTACACGAAATACTGGGCCTCGACGTATGCGCACCCGGAACTCGGAGCCCCGGTGGACTATGAAGAGTTCCCCGAAAGTGGGGAAGTGGAAGTGAGGGAGCACTATCGCATCCCCGATGCCTGGGCTCCCTCGGATGACGAAGCGGATAAGCTGCTTTATTTCACCTTTACAGCCCGGGTAATTAAGGACTACCTGATTTTTCCTGATCGCGTTAAACGGAAGTACCCGTATGCAATTGGAAGCCCGGTATCGATCAGTGAAAAGTTCGAGGTGCGGCTCTTCGAGCCCTGGGAGATGGAAGCCAGTGAGAAGGAAATTAAAGGGCCTGGCATCCGATTTCAGGAAAGCACCACCTGGGGATCTGTGGTGAAGTCAAACTTTCATTTCGAACGCACGCAGCCTGTCATCACCGCCGGGGAAGTGCTCGAATTTGAAGCGGCCATGCAGCAGATTAACGACACCGCCAACTGGCAGCTCACCTGGAACGCCGACCTGGCGGCAAGCCGGGCCGCCGGAGATGAGCCCATTGGCTACGATAACCTGATCGGCTACCTGCTCTACGGCGGCGGCATGGTCTTATCCGCCCTGGTGTTGACGCCTTTGCTTTTTTTAAAGCGCCTGACACCCCCTAAAATCGTTCCGCCGGAAATCCAGAATCTGGAGGGTGTCGGGGGCTGGCTGATCCTACCGATCTTTGGACTGACCGTCACCCCGCTAGTCGTTTTTGCCAGGCTATTCGATGAGTCACTGATTTGGATTTTGGATCAATCCCAGTGGAATGCGGTGGTGGAAGCGAGTGGTGCGGGGATAATGGCACTGATCGGCTTTGAATCTATCTTTAACGGCTCGATGATCGTGGCCCCCGTCCTGTTGCTGATTATACTGTTTCGTCGGCGCTGGTTCCTCCCCTATCTCATGATCGGTTTCTATGCTCTGCAAGTGGTCTTCCTCCTGGTCGATCTCGGCTTTTATGCCCTGCTTACCATCGACGATACTTCTTTCGATGTGGCCGACGGGGGCGATCTGTTTAAAAGCATCGTCACCCTTCTCATCTGGGGCAGCTATTTCTCAGTCTCCAAGCGCGTCAAGGCAACGTTCCGTTCCTGAGTGGAGAAAAATCCGGGCTTTATTTTTAAGAAAAAATCGGTTAGGAACGTTCTCAACAATTCTTAATATGAAACTGACCCGTTTTTTTCTGGGGGCCTGCGTTGCAGGTCTGGTCGTCACGCCGTTCCTCTCCGCCCAAGTGGAGCGGCAGCTCCCGCCGGAATTGGCTCAATGGCAGGACTGGGTGCTCTGGGATGAGGGGCATCGGGATTGCCCGACTCCGTATAACGACCCGAAGAAACATCTCTGCTTCTGGCCTTCGACGTTTGAACTTTTTGCCGACGGGACCGGTGCCCAGTTCCGCCTGACGGTCAGTGTCTTTAATGAAGGCTGGATCGCCTTGCCCGGTTCTGCGGATCACTGGCCCCTGCAAGTCCGTGCCGATGCCAAGGCGCAGGCCGTCGTGCTCAAGGACGGCCACCCCTCTGTCAAGCTGCCCAAGGGCGTGCACCTCCTGAGCGGCAGCTTCATCTGGGACGACATGCCCCAGAAACTCCGGCTGCCGAAAACCCTGGGCATCATCGAGCTGACCGTCGATGGGAAGCGTGTGCCGATTCCGAACTGGGATGCCGGGGGATCACTCTGGCTCAAGCGCACCCGCTCCGAGGAATCTGACCGCGACACCCTATCCACCAAGGTCTATCGGGTCATTCGCGATGGCATCCCCATGTGGCTGGATACGGAAGTGGAGTTGAGTGTCTCCGGAAAGAGCCGGGAGGAAACCCTGGGTCATGTGCTGCCGGAGGGATGGATTTTGGCCGAGGTCGAGAGCGCGCTGCCGGTGGCGGTTGATGAGGCGGGATTGATGAAGGCCCAGGTCCGGGCCGGGAAATGGACGGTGCAGTTGAAGGCCTTCCGCACCCATCACGCGGAGAAGATAACTTACCGTGAAGGCGTCCGCCCCTTGGTGGAGAGTGAATTCGTCGGGTTTCAAGGAGATCCGACCTTCCGCATGGTCGAAGTGCGCGGGATTCCTCAGGTGGATATTTCCCAGACCACCTTTCCCCAGAAATGGGCCAGCCTGCCGGTTTACCTTTGGGAAAATAAGTCGCCCTTTGAGCTGGAGGAGCGGATGCGCGGAATGGGCTTTCAGAAGCCGGAGGGACTGCGCGTGGCGCGGGAATTGTGGATCGACAGCGATGGCCGGGGCCTGACCTTCCGCGACCGGATCACCGGCACCATGCAACAGATCTGGCGGCTCGACGTGGCTCCGGGCCGCGAACTCGGCGCGGTGCGCATCGACGGGGAAGGGCAGTTGGTCACCGAGAACCCCGACTCCGGCGCCCAGGGGGTCGAAATCCGGACCCGCAACCTGAACCTTGAGGCGGTCGGGCGCGACGGCTCTCTCTGGGAATCCTCCGCCACCGGATGGCAGACGTCCGCCGACTCCGTCTCGACCACGATCCATATGCCGCCGGGTTGGAGACTCTTCGCCCTTTTCGGGGCCGATTACGTTGATGGCGACTGGCTGACTGCCTGGGAGCTGTTTGATTTATTCCTCCTGCTCGTCTTTGCCCTGGCTGTTTACCGGCTCTGGGGAATTCCGGCCGGGCTGGTGGCGCTGCTCGCCTTCGGTCTGGCCTATCATGAACCGGAGGCTCCTATTTTCCCCTGGTTCCTGCTGCTCATTCCGCTGGCTCTGCTCCGGATCGTGCCGGAGGGCATGGTGCGGAAAATAATCCAGATCTGGAAATACATCGCCATCGCTGTGCTCATCGCCTTCCTCATTCCCTTCTACATCCATCAAATCCAGGGCTTCCTCTACCCGCAACTCGAACGCAGTGGAACGACTTACGGGTCGGACTCCGGGAACCAGACAACGGCTTTCTTCTCCGAAGGGACGGTTAATGAAGCCGCAGAGTCACTCCCGCAATCTGCGGGTGAAATGGAGCAACAGATGCAGAGTCGCGAGCTTACCACATCTTCCCGAAAACAAGAGGCCTCCAAATCCAAGAACTGGAAAATGGCCAAGTCTAACCTCGCTTACGATGCCAAAGCTAAAATCCAGACCGGTCCCGGGGTCCCGGAATGGAAGTGGAACTTTGCCAGCTTCGGGTGGAATGGTCCGGTGGCAGAGGGACAGGAAATCAAGCCGGTCTTCATCTCCCTTCCTGTGCAGCGGGTGCTGACCGTGCTGCGGTTGGTCTTTATTCTCGTCCTTATCGGCATACTTCTGGGAATCCGCACCCTGGTGCCCTGCCCCCTGTGGAAGTGCCGGCCTCTCGGCCTCCTGGCAGTCGGCCTCCTCTCCGCTTTTATTTTCACTTCTGCTCCGGCGGCCAACGCGCAAACCCCCGATCAAGCCCTGCTCAACGAACTCAAGACACGCCTGCTGCAGCCCTCAGAGGCCTATCCGAACGCTGCCGATATCGCCTCGGTAACACTCGATGTTCGTGATAATTCCATCCGGATGCTGGCTGAGATCCACGCCGCCGAGCAGGTGGCGGTTCCTCTGCCGGGACGACTTCAGGCCTGGTCTCCGGTCTCAGTGCAGCTCAACGGATCGTCCAATGTTCCGCTCAAGCGCTTCGGCGGCTACCTCTGGGTGGTGCTCCCGAAAGGCGTGCACCAAATCCGGGTCGAGGGCTTGCTGCCGAATGCCGCCGAATGGGAATGGTCCTTCCTGCTCGTCCCGCGGCGGGTCGAGATCAATGCCCCCGGATGGATCGTCACTGGCGTGCGCGACAATGGGCGGCCAGAGGCGCAGGTCTTCTTCGTCCGCCAGCAGAAAACCAGCGATGCGGAAGCGGCCTATGACCGGAAGGACTTTAATCCCATCGTGATCGTGGACCGTTATCTGGAAATCGGGCTGGTCTGGCAGGTCCGCACCGTCGTTCGCCGCCTCTCCTCGCCCGGGAAAGCCATTTCCCTGGAAATTCCCCTCCTGCCCGGCGAGCAGGTCTTTACCAACGATGTCGTTTCCGATCAGAAAAAAGGCCTGGCCGAGGTGCGCCTCGGCGCCCAGCAGCAGCAGTTTACCTGGACCAGTGAAATCAATGAGCAGCCGAGCATTGAGTTAAAGTCGATCATCACCGATCAATGGGTCGAACGCTGGACGCTCGAGACCTCGCCGATCTGGAATATCCGGATCGACGGTCTGGCCCCGATCTTCGAGCAGCAGAAGGCGGAGCTGCGTCCGGTCTGGCACCCCTGGCCGGGTGAGTCCGTCACCCTCGCGATTTCGCGTCCCCCGGCCGTCACCGGTGACACCATGACCATCAAGCGTGTGAACTACGCCACCAACGTCGGCAAGCGGCAGGCCAAGTCCACCCTGACCTTGAACATCGAATGCAGCCTGGGTGAGGACTTTGTCCTCGGCATGCCCAGCGGTGCGGAAATCCTCTCCCTCAGCCGCAACAACCAGATGATGCCCGTCCGGCAGGATGGCGATACTGTCATCATCCCGCTACAACCGGGCGAGCAGAACCTCGTCCTCGTCTGGCAGGAGAGTCAATCACTCGGGTTCGCCTCCCGGCAGGGTAGAATCACCCTCCCGGTCGAGGCCGCCAACGTCACCAGCAACCTGCAACTCCCGGACAACCGATGGATCCTCTGGGCTGACGGCCCCCAGCGAGGGCCCGCCGTCCGCTTCTGGATCGTGCTCGCCTCCGCCCTGCTCGCCGCCTGGTTGTTGAGCCGCCTCTCCCTCTCGCCCCTCCGGTGGTTCGAGTGGATGCTGCTCGCGCTCGGCCTGACCCAGGTGCATATTGCCCTCTCAGTCGTTGTCCTCGGCTGGCTCTTCCTGCTCGGCTGGAGAGGAAAGATCGGAGTCGATTCCCTCAAGCACTGGCAGCTTAATACCTTGCAGATTATCCTCCTCCTCCTCACCCTCGGTGCCCTGGTCTCCATGCTCCTCATCGTCGGGGAAGGACTGCTCGGACGACCGGAAATGTTCATCATCGGCAACGGCTCCTATGGCGCCAACCTCATTTGGTTCGAACCCCGGGTCATTGAGTCCCTTCCGCAGCCCGCCGCCTTCTCCGTCACCATCTGGGTTTACCGCCTCTTCATGCTCCTCTGGGCTCTCTGGCTGGCCATCGCCCTCATCCAATGGCTGCGCTGGGGCTGGGACCAGTTCCGTCATGAACACATTTGGTTTAAAAAAGAGGAAAATGAGGAAAGCAACACCCAGCCGCCGCCGCTGACCTAATTATTCAGCCTCTTAGGTTCTCCCATGTATCGAATCCCCGCGCCCCTTCTAATCGTTGCACTCAGTGCTCTGAGTGCCTGTTCCGCTCCGCCCAGTGAAGCCATCGAACTGCCGGGCACCTTTTCCGATCACATGGTCCTGCAGCGGGACCAGCCCATTACCATAAGTGGAAAGGGAGATCCCGGAAAAGCGGTGGCTGTCGAGTTTGCCGGTCAGAAGAAAAAGACGGTGGTGGCCAAGGACGGAAGCTGGTCGATCCAGCTCGATGCCATGCCCGCAAAGGCTGCGCCGCAAACACTCCAGGTCAATCATGTCGAACTCCAGGACATCCTCATCGGTGATGTCTGGCTCTGCGGCGGGCAGTCCAATATGGAGTGGCCACTGGCCAAAACTCTTAGAGGCTGTCTAAAAAGTGGTGGTGACAAAATTTCAAGAAAAATTTCGGTCCTGTGAGGCGCGACGAAGGCGCATATCTACATAGATACGTAACTGAGGAGCAACGAAGCAGGGCGGAATTTAGCGCAGGAAGTTTGTTATCATCCACTTTTTAGACAGCCTCTTATGGCCAATGAAGAGATCGCCAAGGCCGACTACCCCGCCATCCGCCAGGTCAAAATTCCCCGGGTGGTAGAAACGACTCCTCAAGCGGATGTGAAGGGCGGCACATTGAATGAGTTCGCCATCGCCGGTAAAGATGGCACCTGGCACTGGGCCGAGGCCGTCATCGTTGGAGACACTGTAGTCGTCTCCTCCCCCGAGGTCGCCAAGCCCACCGCCGTCCGATACGCCTACCGCATGAACCCCGCCACCGCCAACCTCTACAACCGGCAAGGCCTTCCCGCCTCCCCCTTCCGCAGCGACGAGTAGGGCACTTTGATTAACATTGCAAATCTGAATCAATGATTCAATATTGCAATGATGATAAAAAGACGGGTCATTGATCAGATTGAAAACGGTCTGCGGCGTCAGGCCGCCGTGGCTCTTATTGGTCCCCGCCAAGTCGGCAAGACCACCCTGGCCCTGGACATCGCTGAGAAAAGGAATGGTCTTTATCTGGATCTTGAAAGCCCTCGGGATCGAGCCAAGCTCGCAGATCCCGAATTCTTTTTAGGTCAATACACGGACCGTCTAGTCATCCTCGATGAAATCCACCGTGTCCCCAACCTCTTTCAACCGCTACGGGGCATCATCGACGACGGACGCCGCCATAAACAAGGCACCGGGAGGTTTCTTTTACTGGGATCCGCGTCTATGGATCTGCTTAAGCAGTCCGGAGAAAGCCTGGCCGGGCGCATCGAGTATGTGGAAATGAGTCCGCTCGACTGTCTGGAAATACCCGCAATACATGAGGATTTCATGCGTCTATGGATTCGCGGCGGCTTTCCGGATAGTTATCTGGCGGAAAGCGACGGAGACAGCTTCGCTTACCGAAGCCATTTCATCCGCACCTATCTCGAACGCGACGTTCCCCAGCTAGGCCCCCGCATACCCGCCGAAACGCTGGAGCGCCTCTGGACCATGCTGGCCCATAGTCAGGGAGGACTCTTAAACGCGGCCAAGTTGGGCGGTTCCCTGTCCCTCACCGGACGGACGATCAGTAACTATATCGACCTGTTGTCTGATCTCCTGATGGTCCGCCGTCTGAACCCCTGGCATGCGAACACCAAGAAGCGCCTGGTGAAATCACCACGCGTATATGTTCGCGATAGCGGCCTGCTTCACGCGCTGCTGGGACTGGAGGACTTTGCCCGCGTATCCGGTCACCCAGTGCTCGGAGCCAGCTGGGAAGGCTTTGTTATTGAAAATCTCCTCGCTCATGCCCCGGAGCGGACCCAAGCCGGGTTTTACCGCACCAGTGCCGGGGCTGAAATTGATCTGCTACTGCAGCTTCCTGGCAAAACAAAGCCCTGGGCAATTGAAATCAAATATGGCCTGACGCCCAAGCCCAGCCGGGGTTTTTACCAGGCCATCAAGGATCTGGAGCCGGAAAAAGCGTTTGTAGTCTATTCCGGCGATACCGCCTTCCCCCTCGGTGAGCACGCCGAGGCCATAAGCCTGCCAGACTTATCGACCCGATTGGCTCGATAATATAAGAACATAAGTAAAGTTCATTTTAATACTGGCTTGCCGGGTCGTAGCTTCGTTCTGCA
>CAYTLD010000050.1:0-12398 GCA_964438585.1 uncultured Blastochloridaceae bacterium
ACCACCTCCCGGATCGGGAGATTGAACTGGAGGGCGAATTCGTAATCGCGTTCGTCGTGGGCGGGGACGGCCATGATGGCACCGGTCCCGTATCCCATCAGGACGTAGTCGGCGATCCAGATGGGAATTTCTTCCCGGTTGACCGGGTTGATGGCGTGGCTGCCAGTGAAGACACCGGTTTTTTCTTTGGCTAGGTCGGTGCGGTCGAGGTCGGACTTGGCGGAAATTTGTTTTTGATAGGCTTCGACTTCGGCGGCCTGCTCCGGTGTGGTCAGATCAGGGACGAGGGGGTGCTCGGGGGCGAGCACCATGTAGGTGGCACCGAAGAGGGTGTCGGGGCGGGTGGTGAAGACTTCGATGGTGATCTGATTGTTAATTGCTGATTGCTGATTGCTAATTGGAAAGGTGACCCGGGCGCCTTCGGAGCGGCCGATCCAGTTGCGTTGCATTTCCTTCAGCGAGTCGGGCCAGTCGAGGGTGTCGAGGTCATCGAGGAGGCGCTGGGCGTAAGCGGTAATTTTCAGCATCCACTGGCGGAGCGGGCGTTTTTCTACCGGGTGGTTGCCACGTTCGGAGCGGGGGCCTTCCTCGGTATTGAGAACTTCCTCATTGGCAAGGACGGTTCCCAAGGCCGGGCAATACCAGACCGGGGCATCCGAGACATAGGCCAGGCCTTTCTTATAAAGCTGCATGAAGATCCACTGGGTCCAGCGGTAGTAGTGGGGATCGGTGGTATCGACTTCGCGCGACCAGTCGTAGGAGAAGCCGAGGGATTTGATCTGACGTTTGAAGGTGGCGATGTTTTTAACCGTCGTTTCGCGGGGGTGAGTGCCGGTCTGGACGGCGTATTGCTCGGCAGGCAGGCCGAAGGCGTCCCAGCCGATGGGGTGGAGGACATTGAAGCCGCTCATCCGCCGGTAGCGGGCGAGGATGTCGGTGGCGGTGTAGCCCTCGGGGTGACCGACGTGCAGTCCGGCTCCGGACGGGTAGGGGAACATGTCGAGGATGTAATACTTCGGTTTTTCGGAGCCGGGTTCACCCGGATTGGCGGCACGGAAGGTCTGTTCCTGATCCCAGATTTGCTGCCACCGGGGTTCAAAAGTCTGAAACGGGAATTGTTTTCGGGTTTCCATCAAGTGGGTTGGGATAGCATCCTGAGCCGGATGGTGCAACGCAATTGAATTTCTTCAATTTTCAGGCAGGGTCGATCCATGCGTTCACTATTGATAGCGACAAGTAATCCGGGAAAGGCGAGGGAATTCGGGGAAATGTTGGGAGCAGATTGGAAGATAATGACACTCCTCGATTTGCCGGGTGCGGAGGAGGTGGTCGAGGATGGACATTCCTTTGAGGCCAATGCCCGGAAAAAGGCGCTGGTTTTCAGCGGCAGCGGAGAGGGCCAGATAGAAGGCTGGGTGCTGGCAGACGATTCGGGCCTGGAGGTGGATATCCTCGATGGGGCGCCTGGCATCTATTCTGCGCGCTACGCGGCGGCGGCGGATGGCACCAGGGATGATGAGGCTAACAACCGGAAATTGCTCTCGGCATTGGAGGGGTTTCCGGACGGGAAGCGGGGGGCACAGTTTCGCTGTGTGCTCGCCCTGGCCCGAGCCGGGGAGGTGAAGGCGGTTTTTGAGGGTGTGATCCGGGGACGAATTCTGAAAGCACCACGGGGAGCAAACGGATTCGGATATGATCCGCTCTTCCAGCCCGACGGCTATGACCGCACCACCGCCGAACTCTCCCCTGAGGAGAAGCATCGCATCAGCCACCGGGGAATGGCGACCCGTCAGGCTGCCGATTTCCTTCAATCGAATGCTGATCAATAGGATTGTTTTTTAATCCCTACACCGTAATATCTAAACATGCGCACGGCATTCATCATGGTGGGGCTCTGGATTCTCAGCTCCTTCTGTCAGGCCCAGGGGTTGAACCGGGAATTCGGGCTGAACCTCTGGGGGGACAGCACCTTATGGGACGATCCGATTGATTCCGTCATTGAGCGTCTCCAGATTCCGGAGGCGAACCGGCGTGAGGGAGTCAGCCAGGTTTTGTTCAGCGATCAAGCAAGGGTGCTCGGAACACGTCCCTACACGCTGCAAATTTTTGATAATGGAAAGAACGCCACCCACGTGATCATCGCCTTTGCCAACAAGCCCGACATGACCTACTTCATGAAGCAGGAAAGCGGGTCAGCGGAATTGTCCGGCAGCCAGCAAATCGAACTGGAGGAAAAATACACCAGTCAGGTGAAGCTTGATCGAGAGGCGATTGAAAAAAAACTCGTCGGCAGGCTGGGGACTCCGCGTCAACCTGACCAGTGGCTCTGGACCGGTACCCGCTTTCTCATGCAGGACACCGGCGATAGTTTGATCCTTCGCATTGAACCGGAAAGAAATGCGGAAACGACTAACCAAGTGTCCCAGGTCAACACCGCCAGTCTCATCGAGAAGAACGGCAACGGCGATGTGGTTCTGACCGGAATCCCCGAAATCAGCCAGGGGGCAAGAAACTATTGTGTCCCGGCCTCCTGGGAAAAATACTTAAAATTTTACGGAATCGGCGACATCAATATTTACGATCTGGCCAAGACAGGTGGATCGACAGTCGATGGTTCCCAATTTGTCCCTTTCGCCGCAAAAATGGCACCCATGCTCAAGGAACGGGGAGTCGAGGTGGAATTTGTCAAAGGCAATCCCGGTGACTTAAGTCTGGTGCGCAAGCATATCGATCAGGGCACCCCGTTGATCTGGGCCATGGACGCCCAACCCCTGGCGGACTGGGCCACACGCTCAAAAAAACGATCCAACCGTCTCCCGGATTCCAAAGTTACCTTCGATGATAAAAAATTACCTCACGCACTACTCGTCGTCGGATATAACGCCGCCTTCCAGGAAATCGCCCTCTCCGATTCCACCGAACTGGGAGCCAATGCCAAAACAATCTGGATACGCGCCTCCGAGGCCGAACACGCCACATCGGATCAGGACAAGGAAATGGTGGTGCTGAAAAGAGCCGGCGGCGCAGGTACCGGGTCGAAGAACAACATCAAGGCCGTCCCCTATAAGGACAAGCGCTACTACTAGCCCGCATCCGTCCTGAATCCATCGGGCCTTATCGGCCCGGAGGGCGGATGTGTAGCAAGTTTGTGACGCATCCGGGCTAATAAAGCCGCCACAGCCTCTCTCCCACCATCGCCCCATCCCCTTCACAATACCCCGCTCAGAAAGTAGCAATCTTGAATGTTATACGTATAACATTCAAAAAAACTTCATCTTTGGATGAAAGATAAAATACTGTAAACCAACTTCTTACAGAATTTATGAGGATCATTGAAACGGTCCTAGCACTCATCTTGAATGTCATACGTATGACATTCAAGATGAGCGGAGTGTTTTGAATTGTGGGTTATCGTTTATGGGTGCGGGTGCTGGGGAGTGGGTAAGAACGGCTTGCGTGGTGGGGGAGGGGCTGTTACTTTCATCGGCTTCATGAATTATAAAGAGACATTGAACCTGCCGGTGACCCGTTTTCCGATGCGGGCTAAGCTGCCGGAGCGTGAGCCCCAGTGGCTGGGGTGCTGGGAGCAGGCGGATTTGTATGGGCAGTTGATGTCGCGCCGCCGGGAGAGCCCGCCGTTCATTCTTCATGACGGCCCGCCTTTTGCCAACGGTGACGCCCACATGGGGCACGCCCTTAACATGGCCTTGAAGGATATTGTTTTGAAATCAAAAAACATGTCCGGTCATTATGCGCCCTTCATCCCGGGCTGGGACTGTCATGGACTGCCCATCGAGCACAAGGTGATGAAGGAACTGAGCGAGAAAAAGGATGGGCAGGCGCAGGATCTGGATCCGGTTGAGATCCGGAAAAAATGCGCGGCCATGGCTGCGACTTACATCGATGTTCAGCGCACGCAATTCAAGCGCATGGGAGTTTTTGGGGAATGGGATAGTCCCTATATCACCATGGAGGGATCTTACGAAGCCGATGTCCTGCGTGTCTTTTCCCGGATGGTCGAGAAGGGGATGGTTTTCCAGGCGCTCAAACCGGTGCACTGGAGCACGGGCTGTCAGACCGCCTTGGCTGAGGCCGAAGTGGAATACATGGATCGCCATGACACCTCGGTTTATGTCTCTTTCAAGTTGACCGATGCCAGTGCCGGCAAGCTCAATGCCGGGGGCGCCTCTCTAGTTATCTGGACGACCACCCCCTGGACCCTGCCAGCCAACCTGGCTGTGGCCTTCCATGAGAAACTCACTTATGTGCTCATCGAAGACGCCGGGGAAAAGTTAATCCTGGCTCAGGAGCGGCTGCCGGCCTTGGCGAAAATTACCGGGCGGGACTGGAAGGTGGTCAGGGTGCTGGAGAGTTCACAGCTGTCCGACCTCGAATACGAGCATCCGTTCCGGAGGGATGATCGGGTGCGGAAAGTGTTTCATGCCGATTTTGTCACCGCGGAATCGGGGAGCGGTCTCGTCCACATCGCGCCGGGACACGGGAATGATGACTACCTCCTCGGCAAAAGCGTGGGCCTGGACATTCTTTCCCCTGTCGATGACCGGGGATGCCTGACAGAAGAATGCGGAGTCCCGGATCTGGTCGGCACCTATGTCCTCAAGGCTAACAAGAAAATCGAGAGCATGCTCCAAGACAGTGGGCACCTCCTGGCCAGTGAGGAGTATGACCACAGCTACCCGCACTGCTGGCGTTCGAAGACGCCGATTATTTTCCGCTCGGTCACGCAGTGGTTCATCCGGGTCGATGATTTCCGGCAGCAGGCACTCGATGCCATTGACACCGTCAAATGGGTTCCGACCTGGGGAAAGAATCGCATCCGGGGCGCGGTCGAGACTCGTCCGGACTGGTGTATTTCCCGCCAGCGCACCTGGGGCATTCCCATTCCCGCCTTCATCAAGGACGAGGGGGAGGCGGTGCTCGAGGCCGATACCATCCGCGCCTTTGCCGATCTGGTGGAGAAGGAAGGCACCGACCTCTGGTATCAGACGGAGTCCCGTGACCTGGCGGCCCGGCTGGGCTTGCCGGAAACGTGGCAAAAGACCACCGATACTCTTGATGTCTGGATCGATTCTGGCTCCAGCCACGAAGCGGTCACCCGCCGTCGCCTCACCTTCCCCGCCGACCTCTATCTGGAGGGGAGCGATCAGCACCGGGGCTGGTTCCAATCCTCTCTGAGCACCTCGGTGGCCATCAACAACGGGGAACCTCCTTTCCGGGAAGTGCTGACCAACGGGTTCGTAGTCGATGAGGATCGGAAGAAACTTTCCAAATCCTCCGGTAAGCCGGTGGGTCTGATGGAATTCGTCGATCAATATGGCGGGGACATCCTCCGCCTTTGGGTTTCCAGTGAGGACTACCGGAATGAGGTGCCTTTTTCCGGAGAAATTTTCAAGCGGGTGGCGGATACCTACCGGTCCCTTCGCAACACCTACCGCATTCTCCTGGCCAATCTCAGCGACTTCAGTCCGGAAGGTGACCGGGTGCCGGATGATCAATTGGAAGGTGCCGACTTGGCTGTCATGGCCCAGCTTCAGGAACTGATCCGCCAGGTGACCGATGCTTACCGGACGTATGATTTCCATGTTGTCTATCACCTCGTCAACCGCTTCTGCGCTGTTGAGCTTTCCGCCCTCTACATCGATATCACCAAGGACCGGATGTATTGCGATGCCGCCGCCTCCCCCGCCCGCCGGGCCACCCAGACCGTCATGTGGGAGGTCTATAACGCCCTCGTGCGCCTGATGGCACCAATTATTCCCTTCACCACGGAAGAGGCCTGGCAGTATTTTCTCGATGGCAGAGCCGGTGACGCGGAGGGCTCCCTCCTGCGTGAGTCCATCCACCTGCAACACTTCCCGGAAGCCAGGGATATAAACCTCCCCGACTCCTTTAAAGATCACTGGGAAAGCCTTCTGAAAGTGCGCTCCGAAGTGAATGAGAAACTGGAAGCCTGCCGCCGGGAGAAAACGATCGGCAAATCACTCGAAGCCAAAGTCATCCTGCCCGCAGATAGAATTCCGACCCCCTGGGTCATCACCTCCGGACCTCCCGAGGAATTTCTGGCTGAATTTTTCATCGTCTCCGGTGTCGAGATCGATCCCGCTGCCGAGGCTGTGGTGGTCGAACCCTCGGGAGGGAAAAAATGCATCCGCTGCTGGCGTTACTTTGAAACTCTGTCATCGCATCCGGAACATCCCGAACTGTGCGACCGGTGTGCGAAAGCTGTCGAGCAGGCCCGGGGTATGGTTGCAACTTCGGCCACATGAGCGCCGGTTCCACATGGCCGAGGCCGGGTTGGATTTTCTACCTGGTGGCGGTACTCATCTTTGGCTTCGATGTTTTTACCAAGCACCTGGTCCTCGATCATCTTATACCGGGCCAACAAGTTGCGGTTATTCCCGGTTTTCTGAATTGGGTCTATGTCACCAATGACGGGATCGCCTTCGGACTCTTTCAGGGGAACAACCTGCTGCTCGGAATCATCGCTTCCGGCATACTCATCACAGGTTTCTGGATGTCCCGTGATCTCGACTGGGGCTCCCTGGAAGTCAATCTCATCGGCGGACTCATCGTCGCCGGAGCGGTCGGAAACCTGGTGGACCGCATTCGCCACGGGCATGTTATTGACTTTGTCGACGTCTATGTAGACACCTGGCATTGGCCCGCTTTTAACGTCGCTGATTCCGCCATCAGTGTCAGCATGGCCTGGATCATCCTGCGCATCGTGATCGATTCTTTTCGGGGCGATACCAGAATAAAATCATAATTGGATGGGAAGGGGGCGGGGAAACCCCTCGGGCCTTCGCCTGAAGGCTTCGTCCCCGCAAGCCGGCCTTCGGCACCCGCCGTCGCTCTGCGAGCTATGGCGGGCAGGCTCTCCCCTATCCCTTCGGGCAGGGGAACCCCTCCGGCCTTCGGCCACCTCCCCTATCCCTTCGGGCAGGGGAGGAGAGGGTAAAAGTGTTCGTCAAACGGGGGATTGAGGGTAAATTTAGATATGCTGGCTATGGAAATGAGTTTGCGCGATCAGGTACTTGATCTGAAGAGGGAGAGGAATGCAGTTATCCTCGCCCATAATTACCAGACCGCTGATATTCAGGAAGTGGCAGACTATGTGGGCGACTCCCTCGGGCTTTCCTATCAGGCCCGGGAGACCGATGCGGATGTCATTCTTTTCTGCGGGGTTCACTTCATGGCGGAAACAGCCAAGATTCTCAATCCTGACAAGACGGTCATCATTCCCGACCTCGACGCCGGTTGCTCCCTCTCCGACTCCTGCCCGCCGGAGCATCTCAAGGCCTATCTGGATGAAAATCCCGGGCTTTATGTGGTGGCCTATATCAATTGTTCCGCCGGGGTTAAGGCGCTCAGTGATGTCATTTGCACCTCCGGTAATGCGAGGAAAATTGTCGAGCAGGTGCCCGCTGACCGTGAAATCCTCTTCGTCCCGGATCAGAACCTTGGGGAATGGGTCATCCAGCAGACCGGACGCCCGATGAAACTCTGGGAAGGGAATTGCTACGTGCACATCGAGTTTACGCACGAATCCATCATGAATATCCGGGATGAGTATCCGGATGCCCCGCTCGTAGCCCATCCAGAATGCACCCGGGCCGTCCGGCTCCTGGCAGACGAAGTTTGCTCGACAGAGAAGATGGTGACCTATTGCCGGGAAAGCGATGCGGAGGCGTTTATTATTGTCACCGAGTCCGGGATGCTGCACCGGCTCAAGCGGGAACTGCCCGGAAAGACTTTCATCCCCGGCCCCACCGACCATTGCGCCTGCGCCGATTGCCGCTACATGAAGATGAATACCATGGAAAAAATGGTCTCCGCCCTCGAGAACCTCCAGCCCGCCATCGAAATGGACGAGTCCATCCGTCAACGCGCCCGCCTCCCCATCGACCGCATGCTCGACTGGTCACGGTAATAAAAAAGCCTTACCCGATTATGTTCGGGTATCATGTCTCACGAGAACATCGCCAGATGCCCCTGACAAATAACATTCTCAAGTACATTTAAGAGTTTCACGTGAGACTCTTAAATGTACTTTCAGGTGCGGTTATGCGTGCATCTCTGTGCATTGAGTGACTCGGTGGTAGAGTTGCTTTTCGTGCTTGCTAGAGTGGTGTGGAAAGCGAGTCGAAATACGCGGTTACGAAGTAGTGGGCGCCGAGGATGTAGGCGAGGGCGGCGAGGGCTAAGAAGGGGCCGAAGGGGATGGGCATGCCCCAGCGGGTTTGTTTGCGCAGCATTTGCAGGATGCCATAGACCGCACCCACGATGGAGGAGGCTGCGATGATGAAGAGGACGGCCTGCCAGCCGAGGAAGGCGCCCATGGCGGCGAGGAGTTTGATGTCGCCCATGCCCATGGCTTCTTTACGAAAGATGAGAGCCCCGAGGATGGCGATTCCGAGGAGAATGCCGCCTCCGGCCACCATGCCCACCGCGCTGTGAATGAGGCCGCCTTTCCAGGTGTCCTGGTCATGGAGTTCCGGGATCAGAGTGCTGAGGATGAGCCCGACAACGATTCCGCCGAGGGAGATGCGGTCGGGAATGATGAAGAGGTCGATATCGACAAAGGTGGCGATGATGAGGCCGCTGGCCATAATCAGGTAGGCGGCAGCCAGTGCCGGCGGATAGGAATTCCAGATCCAGAGGAAAAGGAAAGCGGTCAGGGCTTCAACGAGCGGGTAGCGGAAGGAGAGTTTGGTTAACTGACAGGAGCAGCGCCCGCGCAGCAGGAACCAGGCCAGCACCGGGATGTTATGCTTCCAGGGCAGTTGGATCCCGCAGGCGGCACAGCGTGAAGAGGGGGCTACGATGGATTTTCCATGCGGGATGCGGTAGATGCAGACGTTGAGAAAGGAGCCGATGCAGGCTCCGATGGCGAGAGGTGTCACCCAATGCGTCAGCCAGGCCGCCTCGATCATGACTTGAGGGCCTCTTGCAGTGCCTGGCGCATAACATCGAGGGGTGCGTCCTCGCCGGTCCAGAGTTCGAAGGAGATGGCCCCCTGGTGCAGGAGCATCGAGAGTCCATCCGCGGCGCGTGCCCCAGCCAGGCGTGCATTTTCGATCAGGCGGGTCGGTCTGGAACGGTAGATGGTGTCGTAAACACAGTGGTGGGGCTGGATCAGGTGCTGGGGAAGCACGGACGGGTCGGCGGGCTTGAGCCCCAGGGAGGAGGCATTGACAACCAAATCGATGGTGTCCAATTCCCGTTCGAGGTCCTCCTCCCGGCAGGAGATGGCCTTAACCGGTGCATCGGCTCCAAGGAGGCGGTCATTGTCGAAGGCATCGCTCAATTCCCCGACCAGACTTTCGGCAGTTTCCGGGGTGCGGTTGGCCACCACCAGCCGCTGGCAGTGCTCGATGGCCGCCTGGCGGGCGAGGGCGGAGCCCGCGCCTCCAGCACCGATAATGAGGATGCGGAGGTCACGGATATCGAGTTGGAATTGCTCCCGGATAGCGCGCTTCCATCCCTCGCCATCGGTATTCCAGCCGATCAATTGGCCGTCCTCATTGAGCACGGTATTGACCGCACCGAGTGAGATTGCGGACTCTTGGGGTTCATCCACGAGATCCAGCATGGCGTGCTTATGGGGCAGGGTGATATTCCATCCCCTCAGCGGAAGTTGCTTCATGGCCAGGACGGCTGCCGGCAATTCCTCCGGGGGAATCTCGATACGCACGTAGGTCTCCTCGCGCTGGCAAGCCTGGAGGGCGGCCAGTTGGAAAGCGGGCGACAGCGAGTGCGCGACCGGGTATCCGATAACGGCAAAGCCGGGCGGAGACGATGGGATTTGATCGAGCGATTGAATGGTGAAAACGTCAGGATTAGCCACGGGTTAAATCTAACGCAGGTTAAAACGGAATGGGGAGTAAAAAACTCAGGGATTGAGGTACTAAGAACGTTTTGCCCTTCCACGTGGAGGGAGGATCTCCGCATCCTCCGCCCGAACGCGGATGCGACGGACTTGTCGGCCGTAGCCTTTGGCGAAGGTGAAACGCGTCTCCCAATACATCTTTTAACGGTTCCGTTGGAGTCCCGCCTTCAGGCGGTCTGATGCAGCGGAGATTGGAAGAAGCCTCCTCTGAAGAAAGAATTCCCGGACCGCCTGAAGGCGGGACTCCAACGGCTGCATCCTCCCACGCGGAGGGAGGATCACTATATCCTGCGCTTTAACGCGCATGCTGACTGGTCCGCCGTCGCCCAGCCCTTATCCTGCCTTGTCAGGGGCGGAAGATCGCGTAGGGTTTCACCTATGCCTTTGCGCACGGAAGATCTGGTTCAGGAATTGTTGAAATCCTATGACGAGGTGGGTGGTATCAACCATTTGAACGGAATCATGCTCCCCTCGAAGCAGGAGGTGGCGGAAATTACCGCCCGGCTGTTGAGGCTGGTCTTCCCCGGATTCTACAACATGAAGGATGTGGTGAAGGAAACCCTTGAGGAGGATACTCGGGAAAGGGTGGAATGGATGTGCGCTCATCTGGGTGCGGAAATCGCCAAGAGTATCCAGAGTTTTCCTCCTGCCGATTTAAAGGAGGAGGATATCATCGACCGATCGGGAGAGATTCTCTGCGCCTTTCACCGTCAGTTGCCTGCCATCCGATCCCAGTTGAGCAAGGATGTCGAGGCCGCCTTCGATGGTGATCCGGCAGCCCGGAGCACCGAAGAAATTATCCTTGCCTACCCTGGTCTTGAAGCGATTGCTGTTTATCGGCTGGCTCATGCCCTCCTCAAGCTCGAGGTGCATCTCATTCCTCGCATGATGACGGAATGGGCGCACTCGCAAACCGGAATCGATATTCACCCTGGAGCCCAGATTGGTGACTATTTCTTTATAGACCACGGCACTGGAGTGGTCATTGGGGAGACCACCGAAATCGGAAATTGGGTAAAGATTTACCACGGGGTAACCCTCGGGGCGCTCTCCACCGCCGGGGGGCAGACGATGGGGCGAGGTAAACGCCACCCGACCATAGAGGATCGGGTGACCATTTACCCCAATGCCACCATCCTCGGTGGGGAAACCCGTATCGGTGAAGGCACCACCGTCAACGGCAACGTTTTTCTCACCGCTAGCGTGCCCGCACAGAGCCGGGTTGCTCTAGAAAAGCACGCATTAAAGATAAAGCCCAAGTCGGATTGAAGTCCTTTTTTCTGATCCATGAAGATTTGCCAATGGCGAATCTGGTCGTAAGATCCCTAATATGACGCAAGAGAATACACCTCCGAGCCAAATCCAAGTAGCCGTCGAAGAGGCACTCCAGAACTTTCTGGACGAGACCCGATCCCGTTACGATTACGGGGAGTGGTTCGACCCGCTTTACTTTGATTTCTGCGAGTATGTCGGGCGCAAGGGCAAGCGCGTGCGCCCGCTCATGTTCCTGATGACCTACCAGGCCTTCGGTGGTTCGCGCTCTCCATTGGATCCGCAGATTTTGCGCGGAGCCATCGCCCTCGAGCTGTTTCATTCCTTTATTCTGCTCCACGATGATGTTATCGACCGGTCGGACCTGCGGCGCGGTCTGCCCACCTACCATAAACTGGCGGCCCAGAGGATCGATCCCCTGCAAGGGGGCGAAAAAATCGGAGAGAATATCGCCACCGTGCTCGGTGACATTGTCTATACCATGTCCCTGGACGCTCTCATCGATATGGATTTGCCTGCGGAGACGGCCAAAGCGGTCATGAAAACCTTCCTACGCGCCGCGGCGGATACTGGCAGTGGAGAAATTTATGATATTCTTCTGGGATCACGTGATATCAGCCGGATCGAGAGGGCAGAAGTGGAGCGGATGTATACCCTGAAAACAACGCAATACACGTTCGAGCTGCCCTGCCTGCTCGGTGCCATGATCGCGGAGGCTGATGAAGAACAATGCCGGATCATCCGGGAAATGTCTCACCCGCTCGGGCTGGCGTTTCAGATAGACAATGACCTGCAGGAATTTTGCCGGACGGATGTTAAATCTCATCGCTTCCCCGATGACCTCGTCGAAGGAAAGCGGACTCTGCTGGTCTGTGTCGCGTATGAACGTCTCTCCGAAGTGGATCGCTCCTTCCTACAAATGTGCCTGTCCAGTCAGGAACGCACGGAGGCCCGACTGATTAAATTGCACGACTTGATCGTCAAGTCGGGTGCGGTCGAGTCACTTAGGGAGGAAGTCGTCCGCCTCTTCGGGCAGGCGGTATCCAAACTCGATCATCCCGCTATCAGTAAAATCCAATATGCGCACATTCTTCAGGGCGTATCGCGTCTAAAAGAGCAAATTGGCGTCGCCAAGGTCTGAGAGGCTGTCTGAAAAGTGGGTGATAACAAACTTTCTGCGCTAAATTCTCCCGACTCGTCGGGATTGCTCCTCAGT
>CAYTLD010000051.1:0-6396 GCA_964438585.1 uncultured Blastochloridaceae bacterium
GCCTCGATGGCCTGGGCGTGGAAGTTGCCAATCATTCCGGTTCCGATAATTCCAAATTTCATACTAGTGGCTACTGTAGTTTAAACGGTTTGTTAGTGATTTGTTTCCTGATGAGATGATTTCTGATCCCGAAGGAAGGCGACAATACCAATAATGAAGAGAAGGATGAGAAGCAGCAATCCGGCAGCCGGGACGATGCCTTTCCAATTATCAAAATGGGCTTTTCCCGAGAGGACCCAGACGGAGCCGAAGGTGGCCACGGTGGTGGCAAAGGCCATCAAGCTATTCCAGATGAGTCGTGCACGTCCTTCCGGGCGCTGGTCCCCGAGAATTTTCTTTGAATTCATCATCAGGAAGAAGATCAGGTAGGCAATTGGGATCAGCGAGCCCCCGATGACGGAGGTGGGAATGGCCAGGGCAGCGGCGGCGGCTCCCGTCCAGATAAAGGGCCCCAGGCTTCCGGCCAGCCCGGCTACGGCGCAGCCGATGTAATGAGCCTTCTTATCTCCCGGCTTATTGAGAAGTTCCTGAAAGGCCAATCCGTTGATGAGCATGAGAATGATGATGGTGGACAGAGCCATGCCGAGCACCCCGATGCCGAAAATGGTCTGGGAGATGACTTTACCCGCCAGCGGGGTCAGTGATTCCGCCAGTTGAAAATTATCCCGCTTGACCAGCATGAGGGCCAATTCCCTGTCCGCACCATTGGTGGGGGCGGAGGTGACTTTTTCGAGGGCGGTGAGGGTGGCCGCTCCGGCGGCAGGATCGACATCGGACGTCTGGAGGTGGAATTGAGAGGCGGAAGCGATAACGACACAGGAGGTGGCGAGGAAAAATGGTATAAACAAGCCAATGGAAAGGTCAACGATGGAGAGTTGCCGATGCTCCCGGTTCCAGCGTTTTTTCAACAGCGAGTAGGGTAGGAGCCAGGTCATATTGATCCCGACGGCCGTTCCGAAGGCGGCAATGATGATATCACGCTGATCATCGGCAATTTTAGCCTGCCACCACTCCGGGTGGGAGGATTGCTGAATGATTTCCGTGTAACCCTCGGCCGGACGAAATAGAAGAGAAAAATCAGGCAGCAGTCCGCCGAGGATACGCATCCAATCGATTTGTCCGTTGACCGTGAGGGTGGTGACGACGGCAAAAAATGACAGAACGATCAGGCCAACCATGCCCTTGATAATGAGATCGAAGGCTCCGGCCCCTTTGCCTTCAGATTGGTAAAGTGTGTTCACATAAAATGCGACTGCGAATAGAACAACACAGATCAGGCCTGTGCAGAGGTCCGAGTCCCCCACCACCGGGATCAGGTTCTGTTGAATGGCTGCGCGGGCCAGGTTGAATTGAGGCATACACCAGACGATGTTCGCCATGACCGTGGCGATGAGCCATGCCCACCCCAGAACCGGGGAGAGATGGCTGTTGATCATGCCAAACGGGCGATTTCCGGTGCTGAGGGTCACATAGGCAATGGCACTGAGCATGATGACCCCGCAGATCATGGCCAGCGGCTGCAGCCACGTCAGCCCGAAGCCCGCGACAACTCCCAGATAGAGCGCCCCGGCCAGTGAACCGCCTCCCAAAGTGATCGCGCCCTGAAGCCAGCCGGGGCCGGAGAGTCTTGCGAATAGAGCGAATTTTTTTAGTCCACTGGCCTGATTGGCTTCCCGGAGGATTTCTTCTTTCTGATCATCCATGAGCTTACTTCAATTCTTTGACCCGGATATTCCGGAAATGAATGGTCCCTTTTTTTCCGGAGTGGACCTGGAGCGCGAAAAAGCCTTCGACAAATTCTTCATTTTCAATGTGCGCGGCCGGAATCCCGTTAATCCAAGTTTTGGCGGTCGGACCCTGGCCCAGAATCGTAACCCGATTCCAGCCCGTGTAGTCGATGGCTTGGCGCACTTTTTCATGGGCATCGAGCCAGAGAGGGTAGTAGTAGCCGCCACAGCTCTGTCCGTAGATACCGCCGGACCAGCCGCGATCTTTGGCGTCATCCTCCATTTCCACCTGCGGACCATAAACGGTTTCGCCTTTTTTCCCGGGCTTATGCTTCGAGCGGAACTGGATGCCAGTATTGCCATCTACCTCCCATTTGACTTCGCAAGTAAAAATAAAGTCCTTAAAATCACTGCGGTCGGTGCAGAGGTAGGTGCTGGGCGAGCCCGGCACACAGGTACCGACGATGGATCCGTCTTTCACCTCGAAGGTGCATTCGCCCCCTCGGGGGGTCCAACCGGTCAGATCCTTGCCATTGAAGAGCGGCTTAAATTCACCTTCGAGCGAGGGCTCGGGATCGGTGTTAATGAGCTGTTCTTCCGGTTTGGGGGCGTTTTTCTGCTTCTGGTACTTTTCAATCCATTTTGCCTGGCTTTCGGAAATTTTTTCGGCCTCGGCACAGGAAGCGGATGCGATCAATAGCCCAATGAGCAGGGAGCGGGACCAGGGTAGAAGCGTAAATGTTTTCATATTAAGCAAAGGTTGAATTTAGAGTTTATAAAATTCCTCCCACTCTTTGCGGGGGGGTGGATCCATAAGGGCCTGTCCTTTTTTTGTATTGATAACTTGCTTCGACTGGGGATCGAACTCAATTTCCTGACGCAGGCGCTGGGCGATGATGCCAAGGTTGAAGACCTGGGTGAGGGGGCCGGAAATCGAGAAGGGGGAGCGGGCCTCTTCTTCTCCCTTGCAGGCTTTGAGGAAATTGTGGAAGTGCCCGCCCTTGGGGGTTTCGAACTGGGGCAGGTCCTTTCGCATCTCCATGAATTTTTCTCTGGGAAGAATCTGCAGCGTCGAGCTGTGTGATCCGCCCTGGAAGACGAGATCTTTGCTGTAAATGATTTTTCCGGGGGCTTTGACATTGACCGGCTTGAAAGTTTTTTTCCCGGATTCCTTGTCCACTTCCTCGTGGCCGAGTTCTTTTTCCACTGGTGGGAGGTTTTTCGTCCCGTCATACCAGGTGACATCGCAGGGGGGCATTCCTTCACGTGCCGGGAACTCGAATTGAATGGTCGAGGCTTGGGGGAAGACAAGATCATTTGGCCCGTCCAGTTCGACCGGGATGATTTTTTCCGGGAGGCCGAGATTGAGGAAGCGGTGGCAGGTATCGAGGATGTGGGGGCCCCAGTCTCCAAAGGCACCGCAGCCGTAATCATACCAACTACGCCAGTTACCGGGATGCAATTTTCCGCTGAAGGGATGTTCAGGAGCCTGATCGATCCACTGATCCCAGTCCATACCGTCGGGGAGGGGGTCGGAAGGGTATTCGGTGACACTGCTTCCCCAGCCATGCCAGCGACGGTCTTTGTTCATATGGGCGGTAATGCGGGTGACATCCTTGATGACTCCGGCTTCGGTCCAGGCTTTGAATTGGAAAAAATTAGCTCCGCTGTGCCCCTGGTTGCCCATTTGGGTGACGACGCCGGACTTGGCGGCCATCTCGATAAGGCGCTGGCATTGGCCAAAAGTGTGGGCGAGAGGTTTCTGCACGTAGATAGGTTTCCCCAGGGACATGGCCAGCATGGAGGCTGAAAAGTGGGAATGATCCGGAGTGGCAATGAGCACGGCGTCGATCTTATCAGCCATCTGATCGAACATTTTCCGGAAGTCAGTAAAAGTTTTGGCCTCGGGATGATTTTTCTGAGCCTTTTGCGTGTGCTTGCCCTTCAGATCCACATCACAGAGGGCGGTGATGCGGCAGAGTCCGGTGCTCATCAGGCTGGTTATGTTGTCACCGCCCTGGTTGCCGATGCCGATGGCGGCGACATTGAGGAGTTCATTCGGTGAGGATTGACCGAGGGAGAGGTAACCGGGGAGGATAGTGAAGGCCCCGATGGCGGTGGATTGTTTCAGGAAATGGCGGCGGTTGATTCCGTAGGATTTGGTCGATTTCATAAGTATTTTTGACTTTAATCGCTTAGTTCGGATTCAATTGGAAATAGCGTGATGCATTATGATGGCATACGGCGGAAATGAGAAGCCCATTCTGCTCCAGAATGTCGGGAATCAGGCCTTTTTCAATATCCTGGCCGATGAGATTGCAGAGCAGCCGGCGGAAATATTCATGACGGGTAAAGCTCATAAAGCTGCGAGAGTCGGTTAACATGCCCACAAAATGCCGGAGCAGGCCGAGGTTCGATAGGGCGTTGATCTGCCAGGTCATGCCTTCGATCTGGTCGAGAAACCACCAGCCGCTGCCGAATTGCATCTTTCCTTGAACGCCTTCTTCGGAGAAATTTCCGCACATGGTGGCGAAGGCATAGTTGTCCGAAGGGTTGATATTGTAGAGAATCGTTTTAGGGAGATGCTGGCGGCGTGAAAGTTCACCCAAGATACAGGAAAGGCCGTCCACCTGGGGAAAGTCGCCGATGGAGTCACAACCGATGTCCGGGCCCAGTTTTTCATAGAGCCCGGAATTAACGTTGCGGGTGGGGCCGAGGTGGAGTTGCATGACCCACCCGCGCTCCGCGTAGCGTTCGCCCAGCCAGGTGAGGAGGTAGCCGACCAGTCCTTCCAGATCATGATCCTCACAGGTCTGCCCGGCGCGGCATTGGAGATACGTTTCCGCCGCCTCGGGGCCGGTGGCGATGAGTTCCGGGCAGCGTTCCAGCCCGTGATCGGAGGCCAGGCACCCAGCCTCGGCAAAGAAGCTCATCCGGTTCTCCAGGGCGGAGAGCAGGCCGTTGAGGTGATCGCAGGATTGGCCGGAAGCTGTTTCGATTTGCCCGATCCACGTGTTCCAAGCCGTCAGGTTGCCGAGGTTGAAGGCTTTATCGGGCCGGAAGGTGGGGGCGACCCGCGCCGGGCAATCGGATCCGGTCAGGGCCCGGTGGTGTTCGAGGGAATCGGTCGGGTCATCGGTAGTGCCGATGAATTCGACTCGGAATTTTTTCAGGATTCCCCAGGTGGAATGGGAGGGCTGGGTCAGTTGGCGGTTGGCTTCCTCCCAAATTTCCGAGGCGCTGTTTTCATCAAGGAGGGTATCGATTCCGAAATAGCGTTTTAGTTCCAGGTGGGTCCAGTGGTAGAGGGGATTTCTCAGGGTGGCGGGAACCGTCCGCGCATAGGCGAGGAATTTCTCATACGGATCCGCCTCACCGGTGCAATAGGCTTCTCCGATGCCGTGAGCGCGCATAGCCCGCCACTTGTAGTGGTCTCCGGCCAGCCAGATGTCGTAGAGATTTCCAAAAGTCCGATTGCCGGCGAGATCTGCCGGGGGGAGGTGGCAGTGGTAGTCAATGATCGGTTGTTTTGCGGCATATTCATGATAAAGCTGCCGGGCGGACTCCGATTCAAGGAGGAAGTCGTCGTGTATAAAGGGTCTGCTCATTAGCGATCGACTCTGGCGCCTCCGCCGCCAACTAGTTTCTCGACTTCGCTCAAAGTAGCCATGGTCGTATCTCCCGGGGTGGTCATGGCCAGTGCCCCGTGAACACATCCGTAACTGACAGCCTTGAGCGGATCATTGAATTTCAGGAACCCGTAAGCCAGCCCGCTGGCAAAGCTGTCGCCTCCGCCCACGCGGTCGTAAATTTCGAGAATATCCTCTCCCTGGAATTTACGGATCGGTTCGTAGAAACTACCGTCGTGCCAGAGAAGGGCACTCCACTCATTGAGGGTGGCGGTTTTGGCCTGGCGCAGGGTGGTGGCCGCGACCTTGAAATTCGGGAATTCTTTCACTGCCGATTCGATCATTTTCTTGAAAGAATCCTCCTGGATATTGGTCAGGTTCTCATCGACGCCCTCGACCTCGAAGCCCAGGCAGGCGGTGAAGTCCTCTTCATTCCCGATCATGACATCGACGTAGGGGGCGATGGCGCGGTTGACTTCGCGACATTTTTCCAACCCGCCAAAGTCCTTCCAGAGAGAGGGCCGGTAGTTGAGATCGTAGCTGACAATAGTCCCATGTTTCTTGGCAGCCTTGACAGCTTCGAGAATGACCTCCGGAGTGGTTTCCGAGAGGGCCGCGAAGATGCCGCCGGTATGAAACCATCGTGACCCGAGGTTTCCGAAGAGGTTTTCCCAATCGATATCACCTGGTTTCATCTGACTGACGGCGGTGTGTCCGCGGTCGGGTGTGCCCTTGGCTCCGCGGATGCCGTAGCCTTTCTCGGTGAAATTCAGGCCGTTGCGGACCGAGCGCCCGATGCCGTCGTATTCCCGCCAGAGGATGAAATCTGTATCGACTCCTCCTTGGAGAATAAAATCCTCGATCAGTCGCCCGACCGGATTGTCCGCGAGGGCGGTGACTACGGCGGCTCTCTGCCCGAAACAGCGCCTGAGCCCGCGGGCGACGTTGTATTCGCCTCCTCCCTCCCAGACATTAAAGTGGCGGGTGGTGTGGACACGTCCATCACCCGGATCGAGGCGGAGCATAATTTCGCCGAGGGA
>CAYTLD010000051.1:6496-12385 GCA_964438585.1 uncultured Blastochloridaceae bacterium
GGCGATTTCGTTAAAGGCCTCGACCTCGGCGGTGCTGAAGAGGAGTCCTCCCGCGGCATCGGCTTTCCGGGCCCAATCGGCTTCCAATTGCCCGGGGAGCAGGCATTTTTCATTGCCGGGCCCGAGGATGTTCTCGATGACCGCCTTGACGTTTTGTTGCTGGTTGCGTCCGCAGGCAAAGGCTCCGCCGCTGAGTGCCTCCGGGTGAATGACCTGGAAGTAAAAGGACGGGGTGCGCTTTTCGCCTTCGGGAATCTCGCGGCTGCGCAGGGTGGGCAAGCTGCCTCCGATGAAGGCGGCCATCAGTTCATTGATGAGCGAGAGTCCATAGCCTTTGTGGGCACCGAAGGTGGTCAGGGCGGCGACATCGTTAGCATTGGTGGTAGGCTGGCCATCCTTATCCACGGCTGCGCCGGGCGGGAGTTCCTTGCCCTCGCGCACGAATTGCTGCACCCGGCCCATGGCGATGACACTGGTGGCCCAGTCAATGACGATGGGATAGCCAATTGCGTCGCTGGTGGGAAAGGCCCAACTGTGGGGGTTGGTTCCGAGGGTGGGGTATTTCCCCATAAAGGGAACCACCTCGGCGAGGGCGGCGGTGCAATTGGTATAGGCGATGTAGCCCTTCTGAGCGGCTTCCATGACGTAGCCACCTCCCCAGAGGTAGTGGAAGGCGTTATCGACTGAGACCTGGGCAATCCCGAACTCGTCGGCCAGTTTTATGCAGGTGTCGATGGCCTCGTAGGCGGTCGCCTGCCCGAGCTTCTTATTGGCATCCCAGACCTGGCTGGCCTCGAAGCGGGCGGATTTTCCCTTGAACTTCTCAATGGTGGCTCCCGGTGTGCAGCCGCCGGCTCCACTGCCGAAGAGGTGATCGAGGTGCAGGGCCTTGATGGCATTATGAGTGCGGATGCCGTGCCGGGCGGCATGGGCCGAAAAGCGCGCCGCCTGCGTGGATTCCTCCTTGGTATAACCCCGATGCTGATAAGCAGCCTCCACCAGGCGGTTGTGCTGATCAACGGGAACAATATAAAAAGTTTCTTGGTTCATAAAATTATTTTGCTCAGTGAGCTTTGTGTAACTCGGTGTTCTCTGTGTTGCATTTTAAATTCTAGATCATTTTGGCTGGCGGCGGGCAGTCATTGACCTGGGCGTGGGGTTTTTCGCCGCGCATGAGCATGAGGAGGTTTTCCGTGGCCTTGGTGGCCTGGCGGACGACGCTTTCATAGGTGCGCGACCCGATGTGCGGGGTGATGAGGCAATTTTTTGTTTTTAACAGGACATGATCGGGGGAGGGCGGTTCCTCATCGAGCACGTCGGTTCCGTAGCCGCCCAGCTTGCCGGACTCGAGGGCGGCGGCGACATCAGCAGTGGTGACGAGTTCGCCGCGGCCGCAATTGATGAGCATGGCGCCGTCCTTCATGGTCTCAATGCTCTCCCGGTTGATCATGCCGTGGGTTTCATCGGTGAGGTTGGTGTGGAGAGTGACGATGTCAGATTCCCGGAGTAGGGCTTCGACCGAATCCATTTTCTCCACGGCATGTTCACGGGCGAAGTCATCCGGCCAGTAGAGATCATAACCCAGACAGGGCATGCCGAAGGCGTTGGCCCGGAGGGCGACTTCCTTTCCGATCCGCCCGAGGCCGACGATGCCCAGCTTTTTCCCGGCGATCTCATTCCCGGTGACGCGCTTCCATTGACCCGCACTGACCCAGTTGGCGTGTGCGACGAGTTGCTTGCTGAGGCAGAGCATGAGGAGGAAGGCGTGTTCGGCCACCGTGGTGTGATTGACACCGGGGGTGAAGGCGACCGGGATGTTTTTTTCGGAGGCGTAGGATACGTCGATCTTATCCACGCCGATGCCGTATTTGGCGATGATTTTGAGCCGGGGCAGGGCCTTATCGATAACCTGCCGGGTAATTTGGTCATCGCCGCAGAGGAGGGCGTCAAAGTCGCCAGCCAGTTCGAGCATCCTGGCTTCCGGCAGGGGGCCGCGTTCGCGGATAATTTCTGCGCCTGAACTTTCCAGCAGGGCATGATGCGGGCCGGGGGTGTCCTGATAGGAGGTAGTGGTGAGTAGGATACGTGTCATAAAATTTATACTCCGGTGTAGATGCCAAATCCTCCATCGACATGCAGGATTTGGCCGGTGACAAAGCGGGAGGCATCACCGAGGAGGTAGTGAATGGCTCCGCAAACTTCGGGTGCTTCACCGAAGCGGCCCATCGGGGTTTTGTTGATGATTTGCTGACCGCGGTCGGTCAGGGAACCGTCGTCATTGAGGAGAAGGGCTTTGTTCTGCTGTCCGATAAAAAATCCGGGGCAGACAGCATTAACACGGAATTGATCCCCGTGTTTCTTGGCGAAATCAACCGCCATCCAACGGGTGAGGTTATCGACGGCCGCCTTGGCGTTGGAGTAGCCGAGAACGCGGGTCAAAACCTGTAGCGAGCTGGCAGAGGAAAAGTTAACGATGTTTCCATGACCTTGCTCCGCCATCAGCTGGCCGAAAACGAGTGAGGGAAGCAGTGTTCCCTTGAGATTCAAGTCCATCACTTTGTCATAGTCGTCGGGATTGAGATCGAAGACCGATTGGCCCGGGGCGATGGTGGCTCCGGGCTGATTTCCTCCCGCCCCGTTGATGAGGGCATCCAGTCGTCCGTGTTCCTCACGGATCAGTGCCGCCACCCGTTGGAGGTCGGCGTGATCGGTCACATCACAGGCATGACCGGAGGCGAGTGACTGGTTTTCTGTCGCTCGCTCAATGGCTCCCTCAATCCGTTCTTGGCTGCGTGAGATGAAAATGACTCGCGCGCCTTGCCCCAGTAGGTAGTGCGCGGCTGTTCCCGCCAGCGCACCGGTGGCTCCGGTGACCGCAATGACGCGACCCGAGAGATCCCACAGATTTTTCGATGACATAAATATAAAATATCGACTCGGGTAAATTCGTCATATTGCATATTTAAATTATTTTTTGCATAATCACTTCAGATGAAAGCAAAGAAAGTTCTCATGCTTCTGGGTGCCTACGACCATGAGCAGCATCTCGGAATCGCGCGGGCGGCCCGGCAATTTGGCTGGCACCTGGATATCTCGATGCTGAAGACCTTTAGGCTGCCGTCCGAGTGGATAGGGGACGGCATTATTTGCAGTTTAAATAACAATGACCAACTGGCCGAATTTGTCCGTAAGAGTCCGCGTCCTGCCGTTGACCTGTCGATTTGGCGGGAGGACATTTCGCTGCCGCGGGTGGTGGCGGACAATGGAGCCATCGGCAGGGAGGCGGCCGGGCATTTCCTTGAATATGGTCATCAATCCTTCGCCTGGTTTGCACTTGAGCGCAGCCCGGTCGGGGAGGCCCGCTATCAGGGGTATGTCAGACATTTGCAGGAAAATGGAGTGCCGAAAAAAAAGATGACTCGACTGGACGGGCGCGGCGCACATCAACCGGAGAAGATGATCCGGAGGTTAAGGGCATTGCCGCATCCCTCCGCCATTTTTACCCGCAGCGATCTCGATTCCGCCTGGTTACTCAATCTCTGCCTGCAGGCGGATCTGAAGGTTCCCGAGGATCTGGCCATTATCGGAGTGGATAACAACAGCCTCATTTGCGAGAACCAGCCGGTCACGTTATCGAGTGTGAACCATGATCTGGAAACCATCGGGTTCGAGGGGGCGCGTCTCCTGAACAGCCTGATGGAGGGAGGGACACCGCCGGAGAGACCCCGCCTCATCCAACCAGCCGGGGTGACCCGGCGGCAGAGCACGGATGCGTTAGCGGTCGCGGATCCGGTGGTGCGTGAGGCACTGACATATATCGAACACCAGTTAAGACACTCGATCGGGGTCGACGATGTGGCGCGTGCGCTACGGATCCCGCGCCGCACACTGGAAGTCAGATTCAAGCAGGCTGTCGGGATGGGGGTGCACGGAAAATTACTGGAGCGGCGCCTGAGGCGGGCGGAGCAGATGTTGCGGGAGTCCCCGGAATCGGTCGAAACCATCGCTGCGCTGACCGGGTTCGCCAACACCCCGCACCTGAGCCGGAGCTTTAAGAGAAATGGCGGGATATCACCGCTAAAATACCGGCAGCAGTTCCTGGAACGTCAGCGGCGGACCTGATCCAGCGCTTCCCGGACGTTCTGCGTTACCGTTTTCCAGTCGCGATTGGCAATCTGCTCCTTGGTAGCCAGCCAGGTGCCGCCAACCGCGAAAACTTCCTTCATCGAGAGGTAGTCGTTCATGTTCCCGATGGAAACCCCGCCGGTGGGGCAGAATTGTATCCCCCGGTTCAGGTAGGGAGCGGCTATGGCTTTGAGGAGCGGGGGCCCTCCGGCAGCTCCAGCCGGGAAAAATTTCAGAATGGAGCAGTTGTGCTTGAGCGCGACCTGCACATCCGAAGGGGTCATGGTTCCGGGAATGAAGGGGATGTTGTGGGATTGGAAGTAGGAAATGGTGTCCGGATCAGTTCCCGGAGCTAAGCCAAACTGACTGCCCGCATCGATGGCCCGCTGGGCCTGATCAAGAGTCACCACCGTTCCGGCTCCAACTACCATCTCCGGGAAGGCCTCGACAATTTTCCGGATCGCCTCGCCAGCGGCTTCAGTGCGGAAGGTTACTTCAATGATTTTCAGTCCCCCCGCAAGCAGGGCTTCCGCCAGAGGCTCGGCATCAGAGGCGTCCTCGATGACAATAACCGGAATGATCGGAAAAGTGGTGATCTTATCGAATTGGCTCATGCATGGGTATACTTGGTTTTCCCGACACATTAATCAAGTTCAGAAATCCGTACTTTCTAGCAGTTCATGTAACGTGATACGACGGGTAGGGCGCTGCGTCCACGCAAGCCGCAAGTTACCGATGGTTAGCGGCTTGTCTGGAGACTGCGCCCTACCTGCTCTCATCAATAACTTATCATACGATGTTGCATGAACTACTAGAGTGTCAGCCCGCTTTACAGCTGCGAGCCCGACCCTATGTTGCCAGAGTGACTGAATCCTTGCCGATTTCCCTCTTGCTCGCGGCCATTGCGGGGCTCGGCTATTCCCTTGGTGCCTTTGTTTCCAAGCGGGCTCTTCACGAGGGGATGGGAGTTCTGCGGCTGGCATTTATCAGCAACTGGTTGTTTGTTCTCGTATTTATTCTACCCCTGATCGGAAGCGGACTTCACATTTCTTCGAAAGCACAGCTCTACCAACCGGTCATCACCGGAATCTTCTTTTTCCTCGGACAAGTATTTACCTTCACCGCGATCCGGCTTGGAGATGTCAGCTTGCAGACCCCGGTGATGGGAACCAAGGCGGTCTTTGTCGTTTTGATCGCCATCCTGGCCGGAACCGAGGTCATCACTGCGGAGATCGGCATGGCGGCAGTGGTCTCCGCCCTGGCTGTCGCCCTGCTCGGATTTTCCGGCGTAAAAGGGGGGCGCACCGCTCTGACCATCAGCATGGCTCTACTCAGCTCACTCTTCTTTGCCGTTTCCGATACCCTGGTCGGTGTTTATGGGCGGGAGTTTGGCACCGAATCCTTTCTCTTCCTGGCCATGATGACCAATGCCTTGCTTTCGATGGGCTTGATCTTTTTCTTCCGTGCCCCGCTGACGCGTTCGACCCGGCCTCAATTCCTCTGGACATTGGCCGCCGGCCTGTTCATGGCCGCGCAGGCACTTCTGATTAACTGGACACTCTCCGAATTTGGAAATGTAAGTTCGATCAATATTCTCTACAGCACGCGCGGACTCTGGAGCGTGGTTCTGGCCGTCCCCCTGGCTCTGAGTCTGGCCATTCCGACTCCGCAGTTGACACGCCGCCTGCTGATACAGCGGCTTATCGGCGCGGCGCTGATGTCAGTCTCAATTGTCCTCGTGATCACATCCTGATCCCAGACAGA
>CAYTLD010000052.1:0-11627 GCA_964438585.1 uncultured Blastochloridaceae bacterium
TACTGAAATCGAACGAGGAAGTGCGCACCTATTTCACCCTCCTCCTCTTTGCCGCCCTCATCATCGGCATCGACCTGGCTGTCGTCCTACCGCAGTCGGATAGCGATATATTGACCCTGATCGTCGATTCGATTTTCCAAGTCGTGTCCATCACCACCACCTCCGGCTTCATCACCACCGACTTCAATCAATGGCCCTCCCTCTCTAAATTCATCCTGCTCCTGCTTATGATCATGGGCGGATGTGCCGGATCCACATCGGGAGGCATGAAGGTGGCGCGCTTTATCGTCTTTGCCAAAACCGCCCGCAGGCACCTCCAACTGATTATCCGCCCCCACCTCGTCTCGCGCCTGCGTATGAACGGGAAAACTCTGGATGAGGAATTCATCCATGCCGTCGTCTTCTACTTTGCCATTTATTTTGTCCTCCTGATAATCGGCATTCTCGGATTCTCCCTCCTGCAGCCCGACCTGGATCTGACCACGACCGTCTCCGGAGTCATCGCCTCCTTCAATAATATCGGTCCGGGACTGGGGAAATTGGGAGCCGTGGAAAATTACGCCTTCCTCAACATCGCCGGCAAGCTATGGCTCTGCCTGTTCATGCTCCTCGGTCGTCTCGAACTCTACGCCATCCTCCTCCTCTTCCTGCCCACATTCTGGCGAAAATTTTAGCTTCGTCGCTCAGCTGAATTTGCTACTATTTCAGCATGAGACTAGCGGTCATTGGTGCGGGCAAGATGGGTCAGGCCATCGCCGGAGGACTTCTGAAAGGCCAGCACCTGAAGCCGGAAGCACTCTGCGGGGTTTCCCCGGTCGAAGCGGACCGCACCGCCTTTGCCGCCCTCGGAGGAATCTCTCCCCTCACCACCCATGCCACTATCCCGCCTGCCCTGGCCGATGCCGACACCATTCTCCTGGCCGTCAAACCCCAGCAGTATCCTGAAGTGGCGGCGGAGTGTGCCCAGGCGGATCCGGGAGTTTGTTTTCTTTCCATCATGGCTGGCATCCCCCTGACCACGCTTGAGACCACCCTCGGCCCGGCACGCCCGATCATCCGATGCATGCCCAACACCCCACTTCTGGTCGGACAGGGTGCCGTCGCCTGGTGCGCCAATACCCACGTTCAGGGAGACCTCCTGCGAATACCCGACCGCATATTCGGCGGACTCGGCGTGGTCGTGCCGGTTGAGGAATCTCAGATGGATGCCGTCACCGCACTGAGCGGAAGCGGCCCCGCCTTCTTCTTCCGTTTCATGCAGCACCTCATCGAAGCCGGTGTCGAGCAGGGACTCCCGGAACCCACCGCGCGTCTCCTCGCCACCCAGACTGCCATCGGTGCCGGCACCCTCCTCCAGCATTCCCCCGATGATCCGGAAACCCTCATCGCGAATGTCCGGAGTAAGGGCGGAACCACCGAAGCCGGGCTTAACACCCTCGACTCTGGAGAAGAAACCTTCCAACACCTCATCCGCGAAACCCTCCTGGCCGCCGCCCGGCGCTCCCGTGAACTGGCTCAAGAATGAAACGCTACGACCTTATTATCATCGGAGGCGGACCGGCAGGTTATACGGCCGCCCTGACCGCAGCGGGCGCGAATATGCGCGTGGGCCTGATCGAGACCGAACGCCTCGGCGGTGTCTGTATCCATAAAGGCTGCATTCCGACCAAAAGCCTGGTCGCCAGCACCCAATTCCTCAACCGCCTACACCACGCAGACGACTTCGGCATCCCCCTTCAAACCCCCGACCCTGTTTTTGCAACCCTCGTCAACCGCCAGAAACGCGTGGTCGGCAAACTCGCGGAGCAGATCCGCATCGAATTGGATCAGGCTGACGTGACCCTGCACCGCGGCTTTGCTCAATTGACCAGTGCCAACCAGGTCCGTATCGCCGCCGGATACGATGAGGAAAAACTCGAAGCCCCTCACCTCATCCTCGCCACCGGCTCCCTTCCCGGACAAATTCCCGGAGTCCAGGCCGATGGAAAAATCCTGCTCACCACCGACCACCTCATCCAGATGACCACTGTCCCGAAGAGCATGATCATGGTCGGCGGCGGGTATGTCGCCTGCACCTACGCCTCCATTCTGCGCATGTTCGGATGTGCGGTCACCATCGTGGAAAAAACCGACCGACTCCTACCTGCCTACGAGCCGGAAGCCGGGAGCTTCATTCAAAAACAATTCGAACGCAAGGGGATCAACATGCTCCTCTCATCGACAGTCACCGCCGCCAACATTGAAAACGACCTTGCCTGCCTCTCCCTGGAATCCGGTGAAAAACTCACCGCCGAGTGTGCCCTCCTGGCTCCGGGGCGGGTGCCCAACCTCACCAACCTGGGCTTGGAAAATGTCGGGCTCTCCGAGGCCTCGGCGGTGAACGAATTTATGCAACTTCCGGTGGAAAACATTTATGCCTGCGGGGATCTCAACGGGATTTCCATGCTCGCCCACTCCGCCATCGCCCAGGCCCGATCCGCTGCCTATCACCTGCAGGGCCGGATGCTGCCCTACCGCCCTGAATTTACCCCCAAATGCGTTTATACCTCACCGGAAATCGCGCAGGTCGGCCTGACCACGGAAGAAGCCAGCCGTCGCGGAATGCAGCCCCTCTCCGCCAGTCATCCCTTTAGCGCGGTCGGACGCGCCGTGGCCATGGGCGAACTGGACGGAATGGTCACCCTAACCGCAGATGCCGCCTCTCACCGCATCATCGGTGGCCTCATTATTGGCGGCCAGGCCGCAGAAATGATCAGCCTCATCACCCTCGCCACCCAAAACCAGGTCTCCGTCGAGGACTTCTGCCGCACCATCGTCCCCCACCCCACCTTCTCCGAAGCCATCCAGGAAGCCGCCTGGAAATTAAAAGCGCAACTCTGAGCGTTCAAAAAAGCCTTGATCGCAGGAAGCTTGCCACCTCGAATGATTACCGCTAGTTCTTACAGGTAGAACTGTCATAACTATATGGGAAAGATCATTGCCACCATTGGAGGAATAGGATTGCTGAGTCTGTGGGCTCAAGCTTCCAACCCCTACACACCCAACTGGGACGATGGCTACCGAGCTTATCAGGACACCGCCCCGGAGTATGTCGAGGTGGAAATTCAGGAAGTCAAAAGGCGTAATCTGAAAACCCTCTGGTTTGCTTCCTCCAATCGCGACATCTATGTCCAGGCCAAAGTGCTCAAAGTCTTCCGGAGCGAAGCTGGCCTGCGCCCCGGCCACTTGATCCCCATCCTCTACAAGCGGAAAGTGGCCGCCGGTCTCTCCATCGGTGATGAACCGGTTCCTCCTCCCATCGGAGAAATTGTCCCGGCCTTTCTGAAGTATGACGGCGACGGAATTTTTGTCCCGGCGGCCCTCCACCACACCTTCAGTTCACTCGCCCCGGAGCAAAAAACTGAAAATAGCCCTGCGGATGAGGATTCCTCCATCCCGGAGAGCGAACCACTTCCCGAATATAAACAAAAGGAGCAGGAAATTCTCATGATGAGAAACCTCCAGGATGAAATGCCGGACTTACCGGAAAATATTGAACCCTCCGATGATGTCATCTTTGTCAACAGCGGGCCTGTCATCAAGGAACTCGGCCCCGCCCCCGCTATCGAAGCATCAGAGCCTGTCGTGGCGGAGGACATTGCATCAGAAACCGATCCCATACCCAGCCCCGCGACTTCACCCGCTCCTGACGAACCGGAAACAACCCTGGCGGTGCCGGCTCCGGTCGAATCGGCAACTCCCGTTGAAGAAACGGCTGTGGCCCGGAATGAACCCGCTGCGGAACCTGAAGTCAGCGAACCGGGATCCGGGCCCTCTTTCAAGGGTATCCTTACCCTCAGTGACGGCGACTATGGCCCGCCCAAATCCCAGCCACGCCAGGCGGAACCGCCTGTCGTCGAAGTTGCCACACCCGAAGCTCCTGTCATCGAAGTCACCGAAACAACCTCAACTGAACCTCCGGCACCCGTGATGCCCGAAGAGGAAATTCCGACTGATGCGTCCATAGAGGACACGGCTCCTGAATTGACTGCCGACACAACACCAGTCGTGGTCGAGACTGAGCCGGTCATCGTGGAGGTGGAAACCACTGCCGCTCCTGATGAACTCGCAGTCCCGGAAGCTCAATTGACCGGAGATAACATTGAAGCAGAAACGTTCGACGAGATTGCATCGGCAGATAACGCCCCGTCGATTGCGGATTATGAAGTGCTCAACCCGAATGATGATCCGAGCGTCGGAACCTCGTCCAGCCCCGAAGCCACACCCGGTGAGTTGGATTTATCCCAAGAAGATCCATCCGAGAATCAGGATGCCATCGAACTTGTCGAACCTATCCTGACCACGACACCCGATGCCGCCGCTCCTGAATCCCCTGACGCACCAACCACGCAACCCGTTTCCCCCGCCAGTGCTGACGACAAAGAGCCCATGCAGCGCTATGCCGATATTTTTCTCCAGGTGCGAACTGCGGAGCGCATGATTAACTCCTCCCAATACCAGGAAGCCGTGCCCGAATTACAGGGTGCCCTGGAAAAAATTAAATCCCTGCGGGAGGATTATCCCGACTTTCAGCCCTTCATGGTCGAATACCGGCAACGCACGACCGAGCGCGCCCTCCAGGAAATCAGTGACAAGTCATCGACCACCACGGAGCAGCCAGAAAATCCGCAGTAAGCTCTTATTACCTAAGAGGCTGTCTAAAGCATTTTCTTGTCATCTTAATGCGTTAAACATCGATCAGCGGGTAGGGCGCAGCAGCCTGGCTCGCCATAGCTCGATAGAGCGACGGCGGCTCTACGCAAGCCGCAAGTCACTAATGGTTAGCGGCTTGTCTAGAGACTGCGCCCTACCTCATCTTCCATGATTGCATGCAAATCTGTCTAACCGAGTTCGAAGACGGCCTGGGCAGGCCTCTCATCTTCCTGATCAGGTGAAATAAGGGCATCCTGGATCAGCACGCCGAGCAAAATCCAGAAGGCAATGAATGCCGCCCAGAACAGCAGCCGGTTCAGAATTCCCCAAGTTCTCATGATCGGATCGGTGGTAGCCATGAGCTTTAATTACAGCATTTTGACCTAAGTTAGACAACATCTTTTGGGGAGCCAGCAAGCCCGGTGAACCGCCCTGCCCTCTTTCTCAAATTCCCGCTGAAAGTCAGTAACCGGATCATCGCATCCATCCCAGCCCTCACCGGGGGTCCATCCTGCGGCAGCCTCCCAAAGTTCAGAGGCCCATTGAAAATATTCCTCATGATCGGTGGCAAAGCGGACTTCCCCGTCCGGCTGGAGCACCCGGTGCAATGCCTCAAGGAATTCGGTCTGAATCAGGCGGCGCCGATGGTGCCTCGCTTTCGGCCAGGGGTCAGGGAACAGAATCCAGACCCGTTGAATCGTTCCGGGTGGGCAGAGGCGCGAAACCAGATAGTTCGAGTCCAGTCGCAGGGTCTTGAGATTCTTAAACTGCGCCTCCATCGTCCGTTTCACGATTTTCCGGGCCCGCCCCATCAACCGCTCGACCGCCAGGTAGTCGGTTCCGGGATTCCGTCGGGCCAGCTCCAGGATAAAACTCCCGTCCCCGCTGCCCAGCTCCAGTTCCACCGGAGCGTCCCGACCGAAAACCTCCTCCCAGGCATAGGGCTCCAGGAGGCGTCGACTGGGTAGCCAGGCGCTCTCGCGCAGACTCCCTGCCTCAATCTCCATCAAATCCGGTCCTTTTACTTTTCCCATCGTTTTATCTCTTCCCACTTTCCGTTTTTTTAAAACAGAAAAAATTGGTTTAATTTAGTGAAAATTAGTGGTTCAATCATACCTATGCCTAGTTTTGATATTGCCTCTGACGTCGATATGGCCGAAGTCCAGAATGCCATCCTCATGACAAGGCGGGAACTGCAAAATCGCTTCGATTTCAAAGGTACCGAATGGGAAATCGAGGAAAAAGAAAATGCTCTCATCCTGACCGCATCCGATGAATTCAAACTCAAGGCCCTCGACCAAATCCTGATGGGAAAATTCGCCAAGCGCGAACTCCCCCTGAAAAATTTTTCCCACCAGAAATTGGAGACTTCCAGTGTGGGTCGCGCCCGCCAGGAAATCCAGATCATCCAGGGACTCGAAACCGAGCCGGCCAAGAAAATCGTCAAAGCGATCAAAGATCTCAAACTCAAAGTGCAGGCCCAGATCCAGGATCGCCAGGTCCGGGTCACAGGAAAATCCAGAGATGAACTGCAATCCGTCATGACGGCAGTCCGCGAACTCGACCTCCCCGTCGCCGTCACTTTCGGAAATTTCCGCAACTAACCGCTTTACAAGTAGTGCTATTTTTAGCTTAATCTCCCCTCACCGTCAGTTAATACGGCTGGATAGCTCAGTTGGTAGAGCAACGGACTGAAAATCCGTGTGTCCCCGGTTCGAACCCGGGTCCAGCCATTTCTTTTACAAGTTAAGATCGGCGTTGGCGGTTTCGGGTGATTCCCTATAGTCAGTGGATGCGCCAGAAGAATGATTCCCTCATCCGGCTCACGGCCATTAGTGCCGGGTCCGCCTTACTCTGGATGGGAATTTATTTTTTCAGTGTGGAGATAGGCTACTACCGTAATGAGCCGCCGGCGTTGATACAGGTGGAATTAAGAGCGGCAGATCAGCGCATCCGCCTGGGACGCAAGGCACCGGTCGCGGAGGATATCCTTTTCGTCGGGATCGACCGCTCCAATTACTCCGAGGACATTTTTCCGGAGGATGCGGAGGCGCACCCGCACCTGGCTTGGATCTCACGGGAGTGGCCCTTTCCCCGCCAGGTCTATGCCTTTCTCATCGAGCGACTTTTCGATTCCGGAGCTCGGGTGGTGGCTCTGGACTTGCTCATGCCCAATGAAGGCGAGGGAGATGATGCCCTCGCGGAGACACTGGCCAAATACCAGGACCGGATCGTGCTGGGTGCCAACATCATGGACCGCACCGAAATCATCGGCGGGATGATCCGGACGCACAATGAATTCCGCCTGCCCAATCCCCGCCTGTTGAGCGGGCTCGACCGCCCGGTCGAGGAGGTGGTGGCCTTTGTCAACTTTTTCCCGGACATGAATTCTGGCAACGACGGGGTGGTGCGGAGTGCCGTCTTCCGCCAGGAGCGTCTCCGTGAAACCTACCATTCCCTCAGCGCGCTAACGGCAATCAAGGCTGGAACCCATCCCGATTACCTGGACCGTCCCGGTCATTACTTTTTCCGTTTCGCCGGTCCGCCTTCCACCTACCCCTTCATTTCCCTGCTCAATTTCATGGATCCCCTGCTCTGGGATGCCAATTTAAAGGGAAAGAACATCGTTCAAGATAAGATTGTCCTGGTGGGACCCTATGGAAACTGGAGCCAGGATTTCCACAATACGCCTTACCCGACCATGCTGGGCCCGGAAGTGCATGCCCAGGCACTGGGTGCCATTCTCTCGGACTCGTTCTACCGGAACCTGGCCATTCCGCCACCTCCCGTCACCACCCGGCTGCCCGGAATCGAAGTGGCCCTGCCCTCATCCTGGTTGCCCATTTGCATAACTTGTGGTCTGGCGCTGCTGATGGCACTGGCACCACTGCCTATTTTTCTCCTGACCGTCAATCCACTGACCCGAACATTGGCATTGCTGTCCACGGGAGCGGTCTGGCTTCTGGTCAGCTTCGCTCTCTATGACCACCTCGATCTGATGGTCTCGGCCATAACCCCGCTGCTGGCTCTAGGCACCAGTGGCATGGGTGGCATCATTTACCAATTTGTGCGCGACCAGATCGAGCGAACCAGAACCCGCACTTACTTTGAAAAATACGTCTCCAGTAATGTGGTGGCCGATATTCTCAATCGCTCGGATGAATTCGAAAATTCCCTCGGAGGGAAGCGCCTCCCCTGCACGGTTTTATTCAGTGATATCCGGGGATTTACGAGCATGACCGAATCGGAAGATTCCCAGCAACTGGTTTTTCAGCTCAATGAATACCTGACCGAAATGGTGGAGTGTGTCTTCAATCACCAGGGAACCCTGGACAAATTTATCGGAGATGCAGTCATGGCGGTCTGGGGGAATGCCGCCACAGAGGGGCCACGGGATGACGCCCGGAAGGCGGTCCTGGCGGCTCTGGACATGATCGGAGCCCTCGACCGTCTCAACCGGCAGTGGAATCAACAGGGACGCCCCGCCTTCCAGATCGGGATCGGGCTCAACCACGGAGATGTTATCGCCGGGGACATGGGATCGCCGCGCCGCAAGGATTTTACCGTCATCGGAGACGCGGTCAACCTGGCCTCACGCCTGGAGAGCCTGACCAAGCAGTATAAAATCCCCATCATTCTCGGGGAAAGCGTAGCCCGTCTGGTCCGCGACGATTTTGTCCTCCAGACGGTGGACCGCGTCCGTGTAAAGGGAAAGGTCCAGCCGGTCACGATTTATACCACCCGCCTCGAATACAATCAGGTCAACACCCTGTTGAAGGAAGGACTCGATACCTACGAGCGGGCCATTGAACATTTTATGCATCGCCGCTTCCGGGCCGCAGAAGAGGATCTGGCTACAGCAGCTCAGTCACTCTCCGACGACCCCCTCATTCAACTTTACCAGGACCGCTGCCACACCTTCCTCGACGCCCCTCCCCCGGAGGATTGGGATGGAGTCGTGACCATGATGACTAAATAGCGGCACGAGATCTCTCGTATTTTGGGAGTCTGGGGGTAAGGATGGATCTCCGAGCCGTCCGGATTGGGGGCGGACACTTTAAAATCAACCGATAACCAGCTTTCATTGGAAGTGATTTCTCTCAACTCTCCAAAAGGCGTCAGGCTGACTTGGCAAGTCGCCTGACAGAGAAAACCTCATCTTCTTCTAAAGGGGCTAACGATGTCTCGGGAACAGCAGTTATGGCAACTGTGTGCCCTAATGCGTTGAATATCTCGATGGAATATCCGACTTCCTGCCCTGGCAGATGATGCGAGTCGACAATTTTAACCACATCTCCTTTGCACAAACCCTGATCCGGGATGTCTGAGGTTAATACGGCTTCGGAGTAGTGTTCAAAGTTCATGTGATGTTCTCAATCCGGTATCAATGTAATGAATTTTGTGTTGCCGGACAAATTTTCTTTCATCCAAATTGTCCTTATGTTGAGAATCTTGCCATTCGGGCCTTGCAATGCACCTTTCAGTTCAAAAAATTGGCCGTATAGGGTTCTCTGTCGTTCTACGGCTGGTTCTTCTTTAGCCAATTTGAATAGATCTTCCTTGAGAACATGTGGTTCAAGCGCGTTATAACCGGCGGACTCGAGATATTGCGACTTGTCACCCCGCTCCTGCCGAACCAGCAGATAACGTGTTACCTTATCATCAGCTATATATAGTTCCCCTGGCAGTTTCAATGACACCTCCAAATAGGGTAGCTTTCCCTTAAACTTGGCGAACAACCTGTTATCGGGTCGTATCCTAAATCCTGATCCGTTCCCGCCAAAAGAAGTCTTATCAGTCGTTGATAACTACCGCACTATTAATAAGCAGTAGGGTGAATTTTTCAAGTTTTTAGGTAAAACGTTCCCGCTATGAATGAGCAGCTTCTAGATTAGAAGCGGTTTCGGCTTAATTCGCGGATTTTGAAAGCGGGTGTACGATACTTGATGAAAACACCGGTTACCCGCAGTCAAGCAATGGATCATCTTGATAGCTTCCTCCCCAAGGCCTTAAAATATGGAGAGCGCCGTGGCACCGTGTCCAGAGAGCATGAACATGTTTCCCGGCTCTCACCAGCCATCCGCTGCCGGCTGGTCACCGAACATGAGGTGGCCCGTCACATCCTGGAGAAATTCCGGCTTTCTGATGTGGAAAAATTCGTTCAGGAAGTCTATTGGCGAACCTACTGGAAGGGCTGGCTGGAGCAGCGTCCCCAAATTTGGGATCAATACCGTCGGGAACTGGGGGCTCTGCGAGAAGATAAAGCTACGGTTCGTGCTTGCCGACACGTCGAGGAAGCCAACGCGGGCATTGAACCCATCGACCATTTTGCCCGTGAGTTGGTGGAGACAGGTTACCTTCACAACCATGCCCGCATGTGGTTTGCCGCCTACTGGATTCATGTGGCCAAGCTCCCTTGGCAGATGGGGGCAGACTTCTTTTATCGTCACCTGCTCGATGCCGATCCCGCCAGCAACACACTTTCCTGGCGCTGGGTCGCTGGCCTCCAGACTCCGGGTAAAACCTACATGGTTTCTCGATCCAACATCGAACGGTTCTGCGCCCCTGACATCCCACGCAAAAACCTCGACGCACTGGACGCCTCCGTAACCCTTGATCCTGAGCCCGAAGATGCCTCACTGCGGGCACCTGTCGCTCTGCCTGCGTGTCCGACGTCATTGAATGAAGAACTCCAGGGCAAGGTGGGTATCTGGCTCCACGGTGATGATCTTTCCCCGGAAACCTCTCCTCTGCAGTCGATCAAGCCGGCGAGTATTTGTGCCGTTTGCTCGCTCGACCTGTTTGAGGAATACCATCTCAGCGAGGTCAGGCAAAACTACATGCAGCGTGTCATGTGCGATGCCATCAGCCGGGCAGGCGAACACTTCGGTCTCTCGCCGGAATGCCGGGCCAAGAAAGGCATGGCTCAGTCGATCCGCGAATGGGCCACCGACCATCAACTGGCGCACGTCGCCGCCATGCGACCAACGGTAGGCCCCCTCACCTCCTGCCTGCCGGAAATTGAAGCGGAATTGAACAATGCCGGAATAGCCCTCCACCTCTTCCGCCGCCCGGAAGACCAGCAGCTCTGGCCTTACGCAAAAAAAGGATTCTTCCCCTTCTGGAAATCTGTAAGCCGTGATCTAGCTGCTTGACATCACGTGCGAATAAAATATTTTTATACGTATGAAAAACAAACTGACCCTCTCCCTTCCTTCAGAAACCATCCTGCATGCCAAACGAATTGCCAAAGAGCGGCAGACCAGTGTATCTCGGCTTTTTGAATGGGTCATCGATTCCGAGCTGTCCGCTCATCACAATCGCTCGGTCGACATTTTGCGGGTTCAGCCGGAACTCAGAAAACTGACCGGCATCCTCAGAGCAACGCCTCCTTTTGACGCCCGTTCGGTCCAGATACGAAAAAAACATGGATAGGCTCTTTTTCGATACCAATATTCTCCTCGATATTCTCGAGGAGCGGTATCCTCACGTCGCTGACTCGCTGGACTGCTTAAACCAGGTTCGGACAAATCGAATTCCGGCGGCGATCAGTGCTCTCTCTCTTTCCGACATCGCATACATTCAACGTGGGCAGCCTGCCGCTACCCTCTACGACGCCTTTGGGCAATTGAGGACATATTTTGTCATCGCTCCCCTGGATCAATCCTGTGTCGATGCCACCCTCAAACGGAGGCTACCCGATTTTGAGGATGCCCTGCAATGGGAGTGCGCCCTAAGCTGGAAGGCCACTCATTTGCTTACCCGCAATGTCGGTGATTTTCCGGCCAACCACCGCAAGCTCAAAGCACTCTCGCCATACGAATATCTCCACAGCATCCGCAAACACGGATAAATTGTGAGGGGGTCAAAGATTCTTGATTTTTTTGGACTAGACATTGCCTTGGTCAATTATCACAAATCTTTGACTACCCCAC
>CAYTLD010000053.1:0-6328 GCA_964438585.1 uncultured Blastochloridaceae bacterium
GCTTCATGATGAACGCCGACATTGACACCGATGCTGTCGAACGTAATATTAAAGATATCCAAACACAGCAACTAAAACAAACCGCCATGACACTCGCCCAAAAACTCCGCCAGGAAGGCCGCCTACAGGCACTCCGCGATCATGTTATCGAAGCACTGGAAGTCCGCTTCGGCGAAGTACCACAAGGGTTGCAAGAGGAAGTTCACGCGCTCAGCGATGAAGGACATTTAAACCGTCTGCTCCGCACGGCCATTCAGTGCCCGACCATCGAGGCCTTTACCGAGGTTCTGTGAAGCCATTGAACGGCCTCTGACGTTGCGATCGATGGAGGGTTTTGTCTAGATATCTTCCTGCCCCTTCTTCTTAAATATCGCAATATACGGAATGACCCCTTTTGCTAGACACTGGCTGACGGTAGTGGGTGTCGAGCCTACATTGTTCCGAACCTGGGTAATCACGTCCCGGTTTGCTTCATAGCTGGTCTTCCGCTCATAGCCGGTGATTCTGGAGGCGGTGATGGTATCGATCAAATTGGAATTGGTCAGGTAGCTATAGGTAAAGGTGTCGTGGGTGTCGTTGACGGTGCAGAACCGGCCCGCGTTGTCATAGGTGTAGGTGACATCGTAGTCGTTTCCGGGGACGAGGGTGGTGTTGAAGGTGAAGACTTTCCTTGGGGGACGGGGCTGCCATTGCTTCGGGACGTCTGAGCGAAGCCAGCAGCCATTTTGGAGCAGCGCAGATAAGATGCATTAAAACTTGTCAGTCGAGCGCCCGTAGTATAATCTAAACTTATGTCAAAAACTCCTATACGTGTAGCGGTCACCGGCGCAGCCGGTCAAATTGGATATTCACTACTTTTTCGCATCGCCTCCGGCGCGATGTTCGGTCCTGACCGCAAGGTCATCCTGCAACTGCTGGAAATTCCGGTGGAAGCGGCCATGAAGGCCCTTGAAGGTGTGGCCATGGAATTGGATGACTGCGCTTTCCCGTTACTTGAGGATATGGTTCTGACCGATGACCCGAAGGTAGGGTTTGCGGACGCGAACTGGTGTCTGCTGGTCGGAGCCAAACCTCGTGGCAAGGGAATGGAACGCGCTGATCTCCTGAAAGACAACGGAAAAATATTTATCGGCCAGGGAGCGATCATTGATGAGGTGGCAGCGGAGGATGCCCGCATCGCGGTGGTCGGGAACCCCGCCAACACCAACTGCATGATCGCTGCCAGCAAGGCCAAACGCCTGACCCCGGATCGCTTTACGGCCATGGTGCGTCTGGACCAGAATCGGGCCACCACCCAACTGGCCAAAAAGGCCGGAGTCGATTCCACCGAGATAAAAAATATTTTTATCTACGGGAACCACAGCCCGACCATGTTTCCCGCATTTGCCCACGCCTCAATCGCAGGAAAGCCAGTGGCCGACGTCATCACCGACCGCGCGTGGCTGGAAGGGGAATTCTGCGACACCGTCGGGAAACGTGGTGCCGCCATCATCGCCGCCCGTGGGTCATCCTCCGCCGCTTCGGCCGCCAACGCGCTTGTCGATCATGTCCGCGATCTCATGACGCCCGGTGCCATCCACTCCATCGCGGTTAAATCACATGGTGCTTATGGATTTCACCCAGATATCTGGGCCGGCCTCCCGGTCAAGACCACGGATCCTGGCAGCTACGAAGTTATCGAGGGCTACGACATGGACGACTTCGCAAAATCCAAGATCAAGACCACCAACGACGAACTCACCAGTGAGCGCGAAATGGTCGCCGACATGCTCGGATCCTAGCAACTTCCAAAATAGAAGCAGCCTCTAAAGGTAGGGCGCAGCCTCCAGGCAAGCCGCTCATGACACATGACATCGGCTTGCCAAGAGGCTGCGCCCTACCCGGTGTACATTTGCTGCGTAAGTCCTGCTAAAGAAGGGGTGTCAGAAGGCGGGATACCTGATATAAAATGAGGCTGTGAAACGAACAATTGCCATCATTCTGGTCGTCATCCTTTCCAATGTCCTGATTTATTGGATCACGTCCTCCGAGAAACCGGAACCTGAGCCGAAAGAAGAGGCGGCCGAAGCGACCAAGCCACTGGATCCGGTCGAGGAGAAGCCGGTTGAGGCCCCCCGGAGTCTTCTTCTGCCAGCAGAGGCGGTTGAGGCCTTGAAAAAACCGCGCGAAGTTGACCCCAGGAAAATTTTCACCGACATGGCCGGCCACTGGAAAAATGCGGCACGTCAGTCGCTACCCTACCTGGTGGTGGTGGAAACCCACCGTGAAACTAGCGGTGGGGAAACCGCCTTGCCGGCCAAAGGCGAGGCCGCCCCGAACTGGCATGCACGTAAGGAGGCTAGCCGCAGTGCCGGGATTGTCCTCGATGATGGCATCAGCATTTTGACCACCTATGATTTAATCTCGGGCGCAGCCCAGATAAAAATTCACACTCTTTCCGGGCAGGTCTTACAGGCCCGACCGGTGGCCGCTGATCTGGTCACCCGTCTCGCGGTGGTGCAGGTGGCCAAGAAGCTACCCTCCGATATCCGCTGGGGTCTGGCCGTGGAGGTGGGCCTGGCGGATTCCGTGATGACACTTTACATGGATCATGAGGGAGAGCCCCGCTGCGTGCTCGCCTCGGTCACTGGCCTGGGCTACACCTCAAATCCTGTTTTTTCCGGAACGGTTAAATCCTACCTGAGCCTGGATCTGGATGACACCCAGATGATGCCGGGTGGCCTGGTGGTCAATGCCGAGGGGCAGGCTATCGGGATGATTAATTCCATGGGGCAGGCGATCATGACCGAGCAAGTGGTCTTCGTCGCTGACTCGCTTATTCGCCTCGGTGAAGTGCGCCGGGCATGGCTGGGGGTGCAAGTCCAGCCCCTGACGACAAAATTGGCCCCCCATTTTGGCCATAAGGGCGGTGACGGATTTTTAATCACCTCAGTAGCTCCGGACAGCCCCGCCTCCCGAGCCGGATTAGTGCCGGGCGATGTCATTACCCGTATCCAGGGACAGGTCATCCGCAAACTGGGGCTCTTCCGTGCCGCCGTCAGTGAAACCGCCCCCGGGTCAGCCATGAGCCTGACGTTCCTCCGCGACGGCGAACCGATGGAAATTAACATCCAACTGGGCCTATTGGCTCAGGAACCTCCCTCCACCGTCCGCTGGGATAACGAAGAAAACGGGGGAAGTGAGGAGAATAAGGAAAGTAAGGAAAATGGGGAAAGTAACGGGAATGCGCTGGCAACTGTTGAAGACGAGGCAGTCGAATTACCCGGCGGCTGGGCTCTTCCGGATGCTCTGAGGGTAAGAGATGAGGAAAATGAAAACCCGGAGCTTATCCTGGAGGGAATCGATCTTGAGCGAGCCGTGCTATCCGAAGATCTCGAACACGAGGTAATCTTACTCTCGATCAACCGCCAGCCGGTGCGCACATTGGCAGATTTTTCCGCTCTCAAAGAAACCCTGGCCGCCGAAGCCTCCCTCTTACTGGAAATTAAAAATGGCACTGAAATCCGCTACCTCATCCTGGAAAAAATTCCGGACTAAGAGGCTGTCTAAAAAGTGGATGATAACAAACTTTCTGCGCCAAATTCCGCCCTGCTGCGTTGCTCCTCAGTTACGTATCTATGTAGATATGCGCCCTCGTCGCGCCTTGCAGGATCGAAATTTTTCTTGAAACTTTATTTACCACCACTTTTTAGACAGCCTCTAAGAGGCTGTCTGAACGTGGTTGATAACAGATTTTTTGCGCCAAATTCCGCTATATTAGGTTGTGCTGAGACACGAGAGACAGGTTTTCTCCCGACCTGCCTTCCGCCATCACTATTCAAGCTATAGAGGACTGTGAAAGGCGGGACTCCAATAGCAGTCCCATCAAACTTGCCGCGCGAAGAAGTGGTCGGTGTTGGTTTCGGTCAGGTGGGCGGCTTCCTCGACGGATAGGCCCCGGACTTCGGCGAGGGTTTGGGCGATGAGGGGTAGGTAGGAGGATTCGTTGCGCTTTCCCCGATGTGGATGGGGAGCCAGGTAGGGCGCATCGGTCTCGATCATGATGCGGTCCTCCGGGACGACGGAGGCTGATTCGCGGGCCTGATGGGCATTTTTGAAGGAAATGATTCCTGTGAAGGATAAAAAGTGACCGGCCTCAACGGCCTCTATGGCCCGCTCCTTATTCTCTCCGAAGCAGTGGAAGACAGCCTTTAATTTTTTCCTATTTCCGCCCTTTTCCCCATCTTTTCCATTTTCCCCATTTCCACCATTTTCTCCATAAGGACGCAGGCATTCCATGACATCATCCCAACTGTCGCGCTGGTGGATAACCACGTTAAACCCGAAACGCACCGCCAGGTCGAGCTGGGCTGTGAATATTTTCTTCTGGTGGGCCTTCCAGGCTTCAATTTGTTCGGCATATTCCTGGTCCGTAGCATCCGCCGGGCGATCCGGCAGGTAATGATAGTCAAGTCCGCATTCGCCGATGGCCACGGCACACGGATCTTCCAGTAAAGGAATGAGGGCAGAGATACTGGAATCGTCTGCGGATTCGGCATTGCAGGGATGGATGCCCGCAGCGGTCTTGACCTGGGGGAAGCGATGGGCGATTTCCAGCGCACTGGCACTGGAGTCGGTTGAGGTGCCGATTGAAATCAGGCGGTGCACCCCGGCCTCATGGGCACGGGTGAGGAGTTCATCCAGGTCATCGGAAAAATCAGGGAAGTCGAGGTGGCAATGGGTGTCGGTCAAATGCATTGTGAATATTCATACGTTGCCGCATGTGATCGTGCAAGTCGCACCTCGCAACTGCCAAGGGGAAACGCACACTTTTGTAAAGTCTCGGAATCTTTAAAAAGTTTAACCACGAATGCACACGAATAAGCACGAATATTGAATTCATTGCAGGCACGAATTTTAATTAATGGCTTTCAATCATGACCAAGAGTAAGGAAACCATCTTTTTCTGATGCTGTTTCGTGTCTATTCGTGTCCATTCGTGGTTTTTTGAGGGCTGTGTTGAATGTGTGCTTTTACCCCGCGCGATTACGACCAATGGCTATCCGAGATTCCGGGCGGCAAGGACGGCGGTGGTCCAGGCACTTTGGAAATTGAATCCTCCGGTGATGCCGTCGATGTTGAGAATTTCACCGGCGAAGTAGAGTCCGGGGCATTTCCGGCTCTGCATCGTTTTCATATCCACCTCCGCGGTATCGACTCCGCCGCAGGTGACAAATTCTTCCTTAAAAATGCCCTTCCCGGTTATCTGGAAGGTGGCGTCATGGATTTCCATCACGATCCGATTGTGCTCTTTTCGCGAAAGCTGACCCCAGACTTTATCCGGCGGTAAATCCAGCCAGTCCACCAAGGCGGCCCAGTAGCGTTTGGGAAGTCCTTCGGGAGTGGCATTGAGGAATTTCTTTTTCCCGTTGTCGTGTGCATGAATTTTTAGGGATTCATTAACTCCGGCCTCGTTCAGATCCGGGTGCCAGTTGATTTTTAATTGGGCCTGATAGCCGGCCTGGTGGAGTTCTCTGGCGGCCCAGGCGGAAAGTCGGATCAGAGCGGGTCCGCTGAAGCCCCAGTGGGTGATCAGGAGGGGCCCGCGTTCGGAAAATTTTTTATCGCCTACCTTTAATTCGAGACCGGCGTCCTGGGTGGAAAGGCCGGAAAGTCCATCGATACGGGAATCGGATACCTTGAAGGTGAACAGAGAGGGGACCGGATCCACAATCGTATGCCCCAGGTTTCGGGCGAGGGCATAGCCCTGACGACTGCTCCCGGTGGCGAGTAAGATATTCCGACCCGGATAGCAGCCATTCTTGCCTTTGACCATGAAGCCAACGTCTGAAGGTTGGATGCCGGTAACGGACTCTGAATAACGGATGTCCACCCGGCGGGCATGCAACTCCTTGAGAAAGCAGTCAATGATGGTCTGGGAGTCATCGGTAACGGGGAAGATGCGCCCGTCGGACTCGGTTTTAAGGTGGACTCCCTTTTCTTCCAGCCAGTGTACCATATCCTCTGGTTGGAAGCGGGCAAAGGGAGCCCGGAGTTGCTTGCGGCCCCTGGGATACTTTTCGCAGAGAATGGCGGGGTCAAATTGATGGTGGGTCACGTTACAGCGCCCTCCGCCTGAGATGCGGACTTTCTGCAAGAGTCGGGGTGTGGCTTCAAGAAGAAGCACTTTCAGGCCCGGTGATGCCTCGCAGGCCTGGATGGCGGCGAAAACACCGGCCGCTCCGCCCCCGATGACAATGAAAGTATACACTGGATCACCTTAGTCTAAAACCCGGCCCGGCACAGGATGAAAATGGGAGGTCTATTACCGTAGAACGTAGGTGGTAAT
>CAYTLD010000053.1:6428-11619 GCA_964438585.1 uncultured Blastochloridaceae bacterium
AGCTTGGCGAGGAATTGCTCGGCGGCCTGGCGGTGAGCCTGCTGCTTTTCCTTACTCATTTTTTCGTAGGTGCGGGCCATCATCGAGAGGCGGTGCTGTGATTTGAAAAAGTCATGGTGGTCGGCGATGAACGTCCAGAAGAGTCCGTCCCAGGTCTGACACCAGTCGCCCTTGGGAAAATTACTCATTTTCCGGATGTAGTTGGACCCGGAGAGGTAGGGCTTGGTGGTGAAGATGCCACCATCGGCAAATTGGCTCATAGCATAGACATTCGGCACCATGACCCAGTCGTAAGCGTCGATAAACAACTCCATGAACCACCGGTAAACATCGTCGGGATCAATCCGGCAGAGGAGCATGAAATTGCCCAGGACCATGAGTCGCTCAATGTGGTGGCAATAGGCATGATCGAGCGCGCGGTGGATGCAGACATCAATGGGTGGAATACCAGTCGTCCCTTCATAAAAAGCCTTGGGCATTTTCCGGGTGAATTTCCAGAAATTCCGGGTACGCATTTCGGTGCCGTGAAGCTCATACATGGCCCGCATGAATTCGCGCCAGCCGATGATTTGACGGATGAATCCCTCCAGCGAATTAAGGGGAATGTTATTTTTTTCCGCATAATCAATCGTGTCGTCAACGACCGTCCGAGGGGACAGAAGACCGGTATTGAGCATGGGGGTGAGGATGGAGTGGTAGAGGGTGGTGTGGCTGGTGGAAATGGCGTCCTCGTAATCTCCGAATAGCTGGAAGCGCTTATCTAGGAAATCTTTAAACCAGATCCGGGCCGCACGCGGGTTGCTCGGGAACCAGAAGTCATCGGCATGGCCGGGATTATCCGGGAAGTGCTTCTTCACATAGGTGATAGCCTCGCGATCCTCTCCGGTGGGTGGGCAGGGCGGTAATTCCGGTGGCTGGTGGCCCTTGGGAAGCGACTTGCGGTTATCGGCATCGAAACTCCACTGACCGCCTGCCGGTTCGCCCTCCTCATCGACAAGTATCCCGAGTCGGCGGCGTTGCTCAATGTAGAACTTGGCCATGAAAGGCTTTTTGGACGCAAAGAATTTGTCGTTGCACTCCGTGCTGTTGATGAAGAGCGGGGAGGGGAGTATTTCCTGGGTGAGTTGATGTTCATCGGCGGTCTCGCGGATTCTTTTACTGAGGATGAAATCCACCGGATCACAGAAGTGAAGGTGGCGGATTCCCTCTTCAGCCAGTGTCTGGATGACATCCCGTATCGTTGTTCCGGATTGATAGTCGAAGTAGCGGGTCCGGTAACCCTTTTTCTTCAGGCCTGCTTCAAGAAACTTCAACGAACTGCGGTGAAGAACCAGCCTCTGCTGATGGAAGAGGGCCGGATACTGGGGGTCGCCAAAAAAGAGGGAGTCCTCAATCAAGGCCACCAGACGCCCTTTCTTCAGGGCGGGGTGATCAGAAAAGATGTGATGAGGAAAAATGAGAACACAGGAATCCATAGGCGAAGCTAACATGATCCGATGCGGGCGCAATTGTTCCGTGATGCCCATATTGTCTGGTAGCCAAAATTCCTGGAGAGGTGCTGGGGAAGAAATAAGGGACAGAGACCTATTTCCAACACTATATTCACAGACAAATTGTGGCAGGAAACAGAGGAAATAGGTCTCTGTCCCTTATTTCTCAAGATGGCCGCGCTCCGGACTTCGTCCTTACAGTGGAATAACTCGTGTGCCGGGCTCGATATCGTGTTTCTGAAACCAGCCCTGATTGACTTCGAGGGCGTAGGCGATGGCGGTGGAGCGGCTGACAGTCGAACGCTGGTCGTAGGGCTTCAGGTCATAGATCTCGAGAATGGTCATGTCCGCATCGAGGTAAGCGATCGAGAGGGGGATGCGGGTATTTTTCATCCAGAAGGAGGCCCGCTGAGGCTGAGGAAAGACAAAGAGCATTCCCTCATTCTCCGGCATCGACTTTCGATACATCAGCCCCTGAGCCATGCTCTCCGGGGTGGAGGCCACCTCGACCTTGAGTACTTGCTCCCCGATTTGCAGCGACTGGCGGGGCAGGGAAGGGGAGGCGGAAAGCGAAGTCTCCGCCGGGCCGGCTTCCGAACAGGAGGAAAGAGCGGATAGAGAGGAAAAAGCGGAAAAAGTGAAAAGGGTGAGCGGGGCGGATAGGGCCGCCAGCGCCAGACCGCGAAGACTTTTAAAGTGGCTGGTCCTGGTTCGACTCATCCCATCTCCATTCCGGGTGAAGGTTGATCTCATCTTCCTCAACCGTAAAGCCACAGGACTGAATCAGGTAGGCGACGCCCTCCTTAGTCTCCATGGTTTCGCGCAGGCAACGGGAGAACAGCTCGATGTATTCCTTATAGGAGTCGAGCTTTAACTTCCCGTCCATGACATAGGACTCGAGTGCGGCGTCGTGGTTGTCGATCAGGTCAAAGAGCGCCTTTTTTAGTCGATGGCGCATGATCGGGTCGATACTGAGGCGGAAAGGGCTGGCGTCCGCATCGGTGACCATTAGTTGTTTCTCACGCTCCGCTTCCGCGAGCATGATTTCGTATTCAGGGTTGGTTTCCATATCTTGCTAATTTAGCGGATGGAGGATGATTGGCGAGATTATTGAAAGAACTCGTAGGCGAGAATGCCGGTCAGGTAGATGGCGGCGGTCTCAGCCCGGAGAATATTCGGCCCCAGGGAGACGGGCTGGAAGCCGGCACTGCGAAATTGTCCAATTTCAGACGGAGTAAAGTCCCCCTCAGGGCCCACCACGTAGAGGACTTCGCCTCCTTCCCCGGAGACTCCCTCTTTTCTTTCCTTCATCAGCAATTCTCTCAGGGGAAGTGTATCCGGCTGGAGGGAGGCGATCAGGCGAGGTCCCCGGAAGGAGCGGACGGAATCGATCAACGACTCCACACTCATTGCTTCATGAACTTCGGGAATCCGGTTGCGTCCGCATTGCTTGCAGGCTTCGAGCACACATTGACGCCACTTCTCCGCTTTCGACCCGGCCTTCTCTCCCTCCGGACGTGAAACACTCCGATCCGACAGTACCGGGCGAATACTGCCGACTCCCAGTTCGGTTGTCTTTTGCAGAATCAAATCCATCGCCTTGCCCTTGGTCACCGCTTGGACGAGGTGGAGCGTGCAGGGGAGGGGGGGAGTTATATGTCGGGAGAGAATCCGGTAGCTGATCCGTTCGGGAGCGACCGACGTGAGTTCGACCTTGACTTCGGTTCCCTCTCCATTGAATGCCACGCAGTGGTCTCCCGGCTTCATCCGCAGTACAGTGGCGGCATGGTGGGCTTCAGAGGCGGTGAGTTCACCGGACTCCGGATCCGGACAGAAAAATCGATGTAGTGACACGAGGCCTCATCATGGGCATACTTGCAAAAAATTGGCAAGTAACGATGAGTCTGGGACCGATAGATCTGAAACTTTTTTTCCGCAAGGCGAGGGGACTAATTAAGGAAATCATCTCCTACAGTAGGCTCCAGCCTATGCCCATCATCGGTGCGCTCAAGGGATACTCGCGGATCGATCTGACCGGTGATTTAAAGTCGGGCTTCAACGTCGCCCTGCTGGCCTTCCCCCAAGGCATGGCTTATGCAGTAGTGGCCGGGCTGCCAATCGAATACGGAATCTACGGCGGAGTGATCGCCTCAATAGTCGGACCGGTTTTCTCCGGATCGCGTTTCGTAGCCCTCGGGCCCACCAACGCCACCGCTGTTCTGCTCCCGGTGGCGTTGGGGACCATGGCCATCGCTGAGGGCAATACCGTTGCCCATGTTCCGGTCCTGGTCGCCCTGGCCGGATTTTTTCTGATCCTGGGAGGAATTTTCCGGGTTGCGAACCTGACCCAATACATATCTCAGTCGGTCGTGACCGGCTATATCACGGCGGCGGCGATCTACATCATCGTAAAGCAGGTTTCCAAGGTCTTCTTTACGGAATTCAACACACCGGGCAACGCCTCGCTTTTTCAAGTCCTGGCCGAAATCGTCCGGTCCTTACCCAGCGCACACTGGCCCTCTCTGGTCATCGGTCTGATGACAGCATTTACTTTCCTTTTCATCCGGCTCCGATTCCCGAATTGGCCCAATGTGGCTCTGACCTTGATTATCATGTCTGTTATCACCTATGGACTTGACTGGCTGGAGGCACCGATGTTTGCCGCAGTCGATGCCTCCCAATGGCGCCCGGATTTCCCCGACCTCAGCTATGACGCGGTCAGCAACCTGGCGGCCCCGGCACTGGTTATTGCTTTTCTCTCCATCCTGGAAGGAGCCTCGATCGGAAAAACTCTGGCCGCCAAAGCCGGGGAGAAATTGGACACCAACCAGGAAATGTTCAGCATGGGCATCGCTAACCTGGCTTGCGCCTTCGGCACCGGGATGCCGGCTTCCGGATCATTGACGCGCTCCAAGCTGAATTTCGACAGCGGTGCCCGCAGTCCGCTCTCGATTCTTTTTTCCGGAGCCTTCTGCCTTTTCGGGGTCATTGCCCTCGGCCCCCTGATTGCCTACGTCCCGGTCGCTGCGCTGGCCACGGTGGTTATTTTTGTCGGCTTTTCACTGATCAATCCGCGCGTCATCCGGCTGGTAACCAAATCGACCCGATCCGATGCGGCCGTCTTTACCTGCACCTTTCTGGCCGCGCTCCTCATTCGTCTCGATTTCGCTATCATACTGGGAGCGGCGGTTTCCATTATTCTCTTCCTGCGCAAAGTCAGCACCCCGGAACTGGTTGAGTATAGCTTTAACGAGCAGGGGCAGCTCTATGAGATCGACACCATCGACACCCGGCCCACACCTCATGTCTCGATCGTGCACGTGGAAGGGGAGTTGTTCTTCGGCGCAGCCGAGCTTTTCCGCGACCAGATGCGCCGGGTTTGCGAAGATCCCAACCTGAAAATTATCGTCCTCCGGCTGAAAAATGCCTACCGGCTCGATGCCACCAGTGTGATGGCCTTGGAGGAATTGATCCGCTACTTGCGCGAGCATGACCGCGATCTGATTATCAGCGGTGCCCGCAAGGATGTGTACCGTGTCTTCAAGAATTCAGGACTGCTCGATATTCTCGGTTCGGAGAATTTCTTCATGGGCAAGCCCAGTAATCCCAATGTCTCGACCCGTAATGCCCTCCAGCGCGCTCAGGAATTGATCGGGGAAGAAAAGATCGACGTCAAAATCTACTACGACCCGCAACACTCA
>CAYTLD010000054.1:0-11501 GCA_964438585.1 uncultured Blastochloridaceae bacterium
TTTAACCATTCTGAGCCCGCTGGCGCAGGTAATGGTCGGCCAGCACCAGCCAGGCCATGGACTCGACCATGGGCACGGCCCGGGGTAGGACGCAGGGATCATGGCGGCCACGGGCTTTGAGTTCGGCTTTCTGGCCGGAGGTGGTGACGGTCTGCTGAGCTTTTGAAAGTGTTGCCACCGGTTTAAAGGCCACCCGGAATACAATTTCCTCCCCGTTCGAAATACCTCCCTGCACCCCGCCACTATGATTCGAGGTGGTGCGCACTTTGCCCCCCCGGATGGTAAAGGGGTCATTGTGCTCTGATCCCTTAAGCCGGGCTCCCTCGAATCCGGAGCCAATTTCGAATCCCTTGGTCGCCGGAAGGCTGAGCATTCCCTTGGCTAAATCCGCTTCCAGCCGGTCAAAAACCGGATCTCCCAGCCCGACCGGGCACCCCTGAATCCGGCACTCGATGACACCGCCTACGGAGTCCCCCTGACTGCGCACACTCTTAATTAATCGGATAGCCCGTTCCGCATCCTGGCCATCGGGCCAGCGCAGGATATTTCCCTCGATTTCCTCCGCTGATAACCGGGCGGGATCGAACTTGGCTTTCAGGGTGTGGACCTGAGTCACATAAGCTATTACCCCCAGGCCCTTCACTTTTTTTCTAAACAGTTGTCGGGCCACGGCCGCAGCGGCCACGCGGCCAATCGTTTCACGGGCGGAGGAGCGACCTCCCCCCTCCCAATTCCGGATGCCATACTTTTCCTGGTAGGTATAATCAGCATGGGAAGGGCGATACATGGTCTGCATTTCCGTGTAGGCTTCCGGGCGGTGATCCGCATTAGGCACCAGGATCGATATCGGAGTTCCCAATGTCTTTCCCTGAAAAGTGCCCGACAAAATCCGGCAGGTATCCGACTCCTTGCGGGGTGTGACAATATCACTCTGGCCCGGACGACGCCGGTCCAAATCAGGCTGAATATGTTTTTCCCGGAGAGGAATCCTCGGCGGACAGCCATCGATGATGACCCCCACTCCCCCTCCATGAGATTCACCCCAGGTCGTAATCCGAAATAAGTGGCCAAAGGTATTGGGCATAGACGCATAACTTAACGTCGGCGCATGATAACGCCAAGCTTTGACTTAAATCGCTTTTCCATGCAACTTTACCACCTCACATGGAAAAAAAATCAAGGCAACCCCACCTGCTGCTTATCGGCATGATGGGCTCGGGAAAAAGCAGTGTCGGACGACAAATTTCCACTCTGACCGGACGGCTCTTTTCAGATACCGACTCCATGGTTGAGGCCTACTACCGGATGCCGATCCCGAAAATTTTCAAGGAACAGGGAGAGGAATCCTTCCGTCAATACGAGCATGAAATGATCGATCTGGCTCTCGACGACGAACGACCGGGGATCATCGCAACCGGCGGTGGAGCCATTACTCTGGCCGCCAACCGGGAACTGATCTGGAAAAAAGCCTGGGTCGTTTACCTTCAGGCCAGCCCCGAGGCCCTGCTCTCACGCATCCGGCTCGATGGCTCCCGCCCCCTACTCCAGAGCAACCAGGATCCGCTCGACACCATCAGCGAACTGCTGCGCCAACGCATTCCCTACTACCGGAAGGCACACCTGACCATTGACGTGGAAGAACGCAATGTCCGCAACATCGCCAAGGCGATCTGGAAGGAATATCGATCCGAATTCGGCGGCGGTCGTCGAAGTGCCTAGAAGCTATTTTTTCTTCTTATCGTCTCCCAATGAAGGCAACAGCCCTTCGAAGAACGATTTCTTCTTCTCCTGCGGACGCTTGGGGGTGGTCGGTTGGAATTCGGCATTCAAACTTTTGAGTTGCGCCTGAGTCAAGACTGGGAAGCCGGTCACCTCATGAGGCTCCAGCCATCCGATCTCCTTAAACGCATCGGCAAATGCCACGTTCAATCCAAGTGTGTAAATATCAGTCGAGGACTTCAACCAGTCTCTGGCCACATCATCATTACCGGCCTGAAATTCACTGGCCGCCTGCACATAATAAAACAGAGGGTGCGAAATGGTGGGAAGCGTCTGTGATTTCATCGCATCTGCCTTGCCCATTTGCCCGTCCAGTAAATACCCCAGATACAATTTGAAGCGTGCCAGGGCATTCTTCTCATTCCCCTCCCCGGCGAGAAACCGCTCGAAATACTTGATCGATTTCTTGTATTCCTTCTTGAGAAAGTAAACTTCACCATAGTTGAAATCGTGAACCTCCGCAGACTCCTCCTCCCCCGCCTTGGACATCATTTCCAGCAATTCAAGCGCCTGATCGTAATGCTTCGCCTGAACCAGGGCTGAGAGCCGGATATTCATCAGACCCAGGTAAGTCGGATCAGACTCTGCTACTCCGTCCGTCATCTGAAGCACATCCGTCCAGCGCCTTTCCTCATTGGCTTTGACAATCTCCTGAATCCGCTCCTGGTCCAGGTTGTCGGCAGTGGCCGCGGGTGCTGTTGGCGATTCAGGAACCGCCTCCGGCGGCGTCTGCCCGACCAGTGAGACCGTCGTAATTGAAAATAAAATCAAAAACAGAAATGCAGGCGATTGCTTCATCTCAAGAAGTTATAACAAACCTTGAGAAATCATCAACCCTCCACTTTCCCAACCTTGATTTTCCTTATGAGTCGATCAATGATAAGAATATGACACAATTTCTACCCCTACTAAAATCCCTCGCCTGCTTAGTCTCCGCCTTCGCATGGGTGCCGATATCCCAGGCTATCGATGATCCTGATTACGCCAAAGCCCTCAGTCACCTCCAGACCAATGAACTCGATCAAGCCATGGAACTCGTAGATACCGAATTAAAAAAAGCACCGGAATCCGTGCCTTACCTTGAGATCAAAGGACGTATCCTCCATCGTCAGGGTAAATACGAGGAAGCCCGCGAACGATTCGATAAGGCACTCAGCCTCAATCCGGAACGCTACACTATCTATTTTCACCTTGGGGAAACCTACTTTCAACAAGCCAACTGGTCCGAGGCCTTTACCAATTACCGGATTCATGCCGAATCCGATCCCCCCGCCGTCAACAGCCGCCTGAAAATGATCTACTGTCTCTCCGCCGTAAAAAATTTCCCGGCCGCCCTGAAACTTTGCTCCACCCTCGATCCGGTCGATACCTACTCCCCGGCCTACTACTTTGGGCGCGCCGCCCTCGCCCACTTCCAGAAAAAAGAGGAGGAATACAACCAGTCCCTTCGCCAGGTCCAGACCATCTACGGCATCGACACCTTCAACATCTACATGCCCGACATGCTCACCCTCATCAAAAGTACAAAAGGGGAAAAAGGGGGGAAAGAGAAAAAAGAGGAAAAAAGTGGGGGAAAAGAAAAGGAAGACAACGCCGATACAGGGGTAGAACGAAAGAAAAATTCCCAAGCACAAATGTTGCCAAATCCCGACAAGTAATTAATATTTACTTCTACAGACCACCCGGTCTGCCCGATGGCGGAGTAGCCAAGTGGTAAGGCAGAGCTCTGCAAAAGCTCCATTCGGCGGTTCGATTCCGCCCTCCGCCTCACCTTATCAAATTAGTCAGCGAATGCTGTGATCGATGGCGATTGGATCAATTCGACAAGGAATTACAGGATTTGCGGCGGCAATTAGGCAGATTTCGGTGAAGTCAATCAACCGCGATATCTCTAATTTCAGTTTTGGGGCTAGAGAATATCGAGGAAGAGCGGAAACCTTTGGTTTCCGCTCTTCCTCGATAACGGCAAATAACATCACCACAAGAATCTAAAGAGATAAAAAGGCTTGTTTTTGAAGCAAAAACGTATACAAATTTGCTTCAAAAGAACTATGGGACGTCACACGCAAAGTATTGCAAATAAGGTTACTAACCGTATTTACGGGAAAAAGAGGGGTTGGGTATTCACTCCAAATCATTTTTCAGACCTTGGGGATATGAAAGCAGTCAATACAATCCTTCTCCGACTTAAAAGAAAAGGCGTGATTCGTCACCTAGCCAGAGGATTATATGACTACCCGAAAAAACACCCAAAACTGGGTCTATTATCTCCTTCTATCGACGAAATAGCCCATGCGATAAAAGGACGTGACTCTATTCGTTTGCAGCCCTCTGGGGCCTATGCCGCTAATCTTCTTGGGCTTAGTGAACAGGTTCCCATGAGGGCTGTTTTTCTGACCGATGGACGCTCCAAGACCGTTCATGTGAACCAATCTAAAACGCGCACCATTCAACTCAAACATACCACGCCAAAAAATCTTGCCACAAAAGCCAAAATCAGCGGGCTGGTGATTCACGCTTTAAAATACCTTGGAGAAAATCAAGTCGATAATATGACAGTTCTGCACTTAATAAAAACACTTAGCTCAGAGGATAAAATTGCACTGCTTTCTGACATAAAACATGCCCCTAGTTGGATAGGGAAAATCATCCTCCAAATATCGAAGGACTAAAATTATGGATTTGTTTATCCAACAATCTGACGATGAAAAGAGAACGTACTATCGGGAAACTTCGGCACAACTTAACTTTATTGAGCCCACAATTGAGAAAGATTTCTGGGTATCCTGGACCTTAAAAAAACTCTTTTCGCTTCCAGACTGGGGGTCGGCACTGACATTCAAAGGGGGGACCTCATTGAGCAAAGCATTTGGCCTGATCAAGCGCTTTTCTGAAGATATCGACCTAGTTGTTGATCGCTCATTTTTTGGTTTCGGGGGAGATGATGCCCCGGAAAAAATAACAACCGAAAAAAGGCGTAAAAGAGCTTTGGATAAACTCCGTAGAGGATCGAGGCAGAAAGTTCAGGATGATTTACTGCCTAAATTTGAATTAATATGTCAAACCGTTATCCCTAATGACCAAACATGGTCCGTGACAATGGTTCCTAAAGAGGTGTCGCCTGAACAGCACGTATTAATTTTCAAATATCCGACTATTTATCCGGATGGCGCTGAATATTTAAAGCGTGAGGTCAAGATGGAATTCGTCACCAAATCCGATGGAGAGCCTTCGGAAACAAGAATAGTCCAACCTTTTATAACTCAGGCCATTCCAAACGCTATAAAAGAAAGCCAAATCGATCTCCTTGCGGTAAAACCAATAAGAACCTTTTACGAAAAAACCCTCTTATTACATGAGGAGTCATTTCGTCCTCCCAAAAATGATGCCATCAAAAGTGATAATGACGACCAAGATGATAAGAAGAAAAAGGGGTTATCGCGTCATTATCATGACCTGTATACAATGGTTCAAACCGATCTTGTTGAAGAAGTTTTCACCAACCGCGAATTATTTGAAAATCTAGTGGCTTATCGGAAAATCTTTTTTAGCCGTAGGTGGAGTGATCTAAACTACGATGATATCAGATTTGGGAGACTTAACCTTATTCCTTCAGACCGTGCACTTTCCGATTGGGAAAAGGATTACAAGTCCATGAGATTAATGTTTCCTGATGATCCACCTCATTTCAATGAGCTGCTTAGGACTATCGATGCATTTTCCAAGGAATGGGCAAGGAGAAGCACTCCCTAAAACCGCTCACCGAAAAAGCTCGTGACCGTCTCGAATTGCAAGCAATCCAATACCGTCACTTCGCGGGAACCACAAGAGCTGCACCTTGGAAGGTTACAGCACTTGTCCCATTCACAACCTGAACAGTTGATCGCTAATTGCTCCTCATTACCAAAGTGCGACCAGAGGTTGGCCTGGTGGTATGCGCTTCCCGCTTGAGGCAGACGTCGGTTGGCCGGGCTGCGGTTGACGAGGAGCGGATCCTCTTCGGGCGGGCAGTTCTGCTGCAATTTCTAAATAAATTTAAGCAGGTAAATAATCATGAAGAAAAAATCAGCCTCGTAGAGGCTATCGGTGGAAATTTTGATTTCACGAGTTTAGTAACGATCTATGGCTTCCCGGTGTGACTGGAGCACGTTATCTTTTAAGACGGCAGGATTCAAAACCTTAACGTGCCCGCCCCAGCTCAGGATCCAGCGCTGAATTTCCGGCAAACTGGCCAAGGTGAGTTCCAGAGTCAACTCCCCTCCCCGGTGTTCGTGAACTTGCTGGCTCTCGTGCCAGGTCCGCTCCCGGATGAGCTGGGCGGCAAAGGAATCAAAGCGCAGCCGAATTTTGTATTCTTTCCCCGTGCCGCTGAAGACCCCGAAGCTGCCACCCAGCACCTGGGAAGGGGAAAAATCAGCCGGTCGCTCGAAAGTCTCCTCTCCGACTTCCACCTCCCCCATCCGCGGCAGCGCAAAGGTGCGCAAGGCTTCCCGGTCACAATCATGGGCCAGTAGATACCACAGGTGATCCACGCAGGTTAAATGATAGGGATGCACCTGCCGTCGCCCGGCCTGGGGGGAATTGAGGGCACGATAGGAAAAGCTGACCGCCTGCCGTCGGCGGATGGCCCCCGCCAGCAACTCGAATCGCTCGACATCGGTGGGGCTGGTGCCGGCGGAACGAAAAGAAAACGAAGCATCCCAGTCCTGTAAGTTGACCGTAATCTCGTCCCGGAGCCCTTCGGTCAGGCGTCCCAGGGCATCGGCCAGCGGACGCTCCAATGAGGTGCCCCGGTATTCGGCCACCGCTTTCTGAGCGACGTAGAGGGAAAACAACTCCTTCTCGGAAATTTGCATGGTCGGGAAATTGGTCACCGGTTCCGTGTAGTGAAACCCGAAACGCTGGGCATCATACTCGATCGGCAGGCCCAACTGGTCCCGCATGAAATCAATATCCCGCTGGATCGTCTTTCCGCACACCTCCTGCTCCTCCGCCAGTCGACGACAATTCGGATAATTCCCCCCTAGGAGAGATTGATGAATTTTCAACATCCGGACCAGAGGTGGACGGGTATGACCGGGGCTGGAACTTTTTTCGGATTTTTTTGCCATAGGACAGCGTATGTCTTACCCAAAGTGCGATGATGTGTCCAGAACAATCAACAAAAAGGAAAAAGAGAAAAATATGGAAACCATGATTCAATGTAACCGATGCCAGGAAGATATGAACGAAGCCGATTGGGAAGCCAATCAACACTGTTGCCTCCACTGTGGCAGCAAGCTTCCGGACCCCATCAGTGAAATAACTCAGCCGCGCCGCTTCGCGCCCCTGAAAACCCGGCTGGAATTCAGCCGTGTGTTCGAACCGGTCAGGCGGCAAGCCATCTATCGGGAGGCCCGGCTTTATGCGTAGCCTGTTGACCTGCTCGATCCTGATGGCGGGTGCCTGGACGCTCGGTGCCCTGCTGGCCGCTCTTCATCTACCGTCCTGCGGAATGGTCTGCATCCTGATGGCGCTGCCCTGGTGGCTGCTGGCGACCGCAGCGGGGCGATAGTAGCCTCATACATTAAAGCGAAATTCGAGGACATCCCCATCCCGGACGACGTAGTCCTTGCCTTCGATCCGGAGTTTACCGGCTTCCCGGGCCTTGGCCTGGGAGCCGAGTTCCCGGAGGACCTCAAATGCGGTGCACTCGGCGGCGATAAATCCGCGCTCGAAGTCAGTGTGAATGACTCCGGCGGCCTGAGGAGCCTTATCGCCTTCCCGGATCGTCCAGGCCCGGCTTTCCTTTTCTCCGGTGGTGAAATAGGTTTGCAGTCCGAGCAGGGCGTAGGCGGACCGGATGAGGAGTCCAACCCCGGACTCAGAAACTCCCAGGGATTGAAGATACTCCGTGCGATCCTCATCGGAAAGATCGACCAGCTCCGCCTCAATCTGGGCGCTGATGACTGCGGCGGCGGCCCCGAGGTGGTCGCGGCAGTAGGTCTCGACGGCGGTCACCCGTTCGCCTGAGGTACCCTCACGCGTCCCGCCCAACAGCGGCCCAAGTTCCTCCTCGCGGACGTTACAGGCAAAGAGCATCGGCTTCGAGGTGAGAAGAAAGAGACCCCGCACCACCTCCGGATCAGAGGATGAAACGGGGCAGGTCAGGGCCGGCTTCCCGGCATCGAGGTGGGGCAGCAATGCTCCAATCACCTCGAGCAGACGCCCGGCCTCCTTGTCCCCGGAGCGGGCCAGCTTGGCCGATTTATCCTTCCGCTTTTCCAGCACGGCCACGTCGGCCAGAATCAATTCCGTCAGGATAACCTCGATATCCCGCAACGGATCCACCGATCCACTGACGTGATGGATATCCGGATCATCAAAACACCGCACCACCTGGATCATGGCATCCACCTCCCGGATGTGGGAGAGGAATTGATTCCCCAGCCCCTCCCCCTGGCTGGCCCCGGCCACCAGTCCGGCAATATCGACAATCTCGATGGTGGTGGGCACGATCCGCTGGCTCTTCGACATTTCACCGAGGAAATCCAGCCGCTCATCCGGCACCGTCACCACCCCCACATTGGGATCAATGGTGCAAAACGGATAATTAGCCGCCTCCGCCTTGCGGGTCCGGGTCAGGGCATTAAAAAGAGTGCTTTTACCCACATTGGGCAATCCGACAATTCCAGCGCGTAACATCTGTGAATTGAAGCGGAGTTAACAGAAAAAGCAAAGGTTCTATCGGCATCCCGACTCTTCATTTGACCTCGGGGATCAGACGGCCTAAATTGAACATTGTGAGAGTGATAGCCTTGACAGCTACCGGAGTAGGGGCGATTTGGTGCCTGAGCACGGGCATTCTCTGCTCCGAGGAACCGGCGACTCCCATTTCGACGTCATCCCCTGAGTCCAGTGCGGATGCCACTCCCGCCCCGACAGCACCCAAACCATCCATGGAGGACATGGTGCCGGATCTTGACCTGGGGCGCGGAGAATCCCGAAAAAAGGAGGATGAGCTTCCCGAGTGGACCCGCCAATTGCCGGTCGAGCAGCAGGCCCAGCCGGGCACTGAGGCCAACACCAACCCACCACCGAAAAAGGAACTCCGCTTCACCGAAGAGGAATTGGAGAAAATTAAAAAAGAAAAAAATTGGCTGGTAGAGGAATGGAAAGCCCACCAGGAAAAACGCGCCCAACTTGAAGCGGAGTTGGCCTCAGAAAAGGAACAATCCCTGATCGATGGGATTCTTGAAAATTACGAGGAAAACATCAATGCGAAGGCTGAAGAAAAAAAGGACAGTAAGGAATCAGGCTCACTGATGGCACTGGCTCCCGCGCTGCCACCCGTCTCCTGGGGATCAGAGGATCGGACTGATGAAAGTAATAGCCTGAAAAATCCTGACCGGCTGGAATCCCTTTTTGGTGATCAGGATGATCCGGTGCTGGAGACCTCCATCTCCGATTCAGGCTTATCGCAAACCAAAGAATCCGACTCATCCGCCACCACCTTTATCAGTCCCCAGTCCCCGCTCCTTTCAGAAAAAAAATCTCAAACCGAGGCCATGTCATCGGCGCGTCTGCAGATTCAACGGGACTCTCTGCCACAAGACGTGCTTGCCTTCGACACAGATTCAGAACCATTCAACCCTAATCAACCCTTCCGCCCGGTTGTCGAGGCACCGGGAAGTGGTTCATTGGACGGTAACCAGTTGCCGGCCAACGGATATTTACCACCGGAACAATGGCCGACCTGGCGTCAGAATTCCAACCAGACGCAATCCGCTGCCGACCGGATTGCCTGGCTGCAACGCCAGGAGAAGCAGCGTCAGGAGGAAGAGAACCGGAACCGCCCCACCCTCAAGGACCTTGACCCCTTCCATAAAACAATACGGGGCTCGTCGCGATTTAATAATTAGTGCCAATCCTTCCGGCCTCACGACCCGACCGAAGTGCCTGATGCAATAATGCCTGCCGCCCGGAATCTTCATCAGTTTCGCGCACCTTCCACGGCAACCGCTCCGACCAGTTACTCTCAGAAACCGGGCCGGGCACATTAAAACGGATCTCCATCCCGAAGAGGTCGGTGATATTCAGGATGACCAGCCATGATTTGCTCTGCATCAGTTGCCGAATGATCCCCTCATGGACAGCGGGAAGGTAATCCCGCACCAACTTCCGGTCATCGAGGCCCGCCATGCGCAGGGTCCGATAGAGTTCCCAACTGGCCTCCTCCGCCTGGCGGTACTCCTCCGATTCGGGGGATGCCTGCCGCCCGGCTTCCCAGTCCCGCCACCAGGACTCCCAGAATCCGCGCATGGTCACGTGATCGTGGGTGGTCAGAGTAGCCAGAGTGAGTTGCGGGTATCGGCCTAAGTCCCGGTACTCCCGCGTCGCCTCATCCCTCTCAAAGACCGGAATCTTAAACCCGCTGATCCCTAATTTTAACAAACTCGGACGGACGTAATCCGGAACCACACCCAGATCCTCGCCGATGACCACCGCTCCCTCAGCCGCATCCAGAACAACCCGCAACAGCATCTCACCCTCAGCCTGATTGAGCTGGGCATTGGCCTCGGGAGAGTCCGGACGGGGGCGGAAGCCCGGGAGTTCACCGCACAATTTCCGCACCTCCTCCTCCGGCATATCGACAAACCGATCATTCTCCTCCGGCCCCCAGGGAAAGGAATAAATCCGGTAGAAGCCGAGAATGTGATCGATCCGGAACGACCGGAAAATCCGGGTCGTCATCCGGACCCGCCGCCGCCACCAGGCATAGCCATCCTTTTGCATTTCCTCCCACCGGTAGAGGGGAATCCCCCAGTTCTGCCCCCAACGGACCACAAAGGGATCGTCCTGGAAGAGAGGCTCAGGAGGAGCCCCGCCCGAACGATCGAGGTCGAATTGATCCTGCTGCGCCCAGACATCGGCGCTATGGCGACTGAGTCCGTAGGGAATATCCCCCATCAAAGCGACATCACACGCTTCTGCGTATTTCCGCACCTCCTGCCACTGCCGGAATGCCACCCACTGCTGGAATGAGTAAAATTCCACCTTTGACTCGAACGCGGTGCGTGTCTCACCATCCTGCCCATCCAGCCAGGCTCCCAGAGCCGCCGGCGAACGGTGCTCATCCGGCCATTGCTCCCACACCGGCGAGTCCCCGTGAAGATCCATACAACTGCGGAAGCTCGCGTAGTCCCTCAACCACCCCGCCTCCTCCCGGCAAAATTCATCCCACTCCCCAAATCCCCGGCCACGAAGACGCTGATAGGCGCGGCTGAGCAGCTCGCGCTTGATTGCCTTTACCCGTCGGTAATTCACCGGGCCCCGGTTGAGTTCTTCACGGACGGTAGGAGAAGCACATTCCTCAAGATCACTCCATTCCAATCCCGGAACCTGATCGGGATGCATCGTCAAGGTTGAGGGCTCAAGTGCCACCGAGCTGAGTGCGTTATAGGGGCTGTGATCGCCACTGGTTTCGTTAATCGGGAGCAATTGCAGCACCCGGAAACCACAGCGCGAGCACCACTCGATCATCTCCCGGAGACTGGCGGTATCACCAATGCCCAGATCCTCTTCGGAACGAAGCGCGAAAAGCGGAACAAAAATTCCCGCCACCCTCTGCTCTGGATTCAAATTCATGCCTGTAAGCTCTGCCAAATCCCCTTCCTTGGCAAGCCGCTAAAAAGGGAGAAACTTCTTTTTTGATCCCAGGAGGCCAAGCCTCTTTCGAGTGC
>CAYTLD010000055.1:0-11319 GCA_964438585.1 uncultured Blastochloridaceae bacterium
AGGGACAGTGAGCGAATTCCGACGTCATTATTGTTCGCTGAAGGTGCCGGAATTCGCTCACTGTCCCTTAATTCGCGTAAGCCCTGCCGATTTTGGGTGCATGAGAATCGGGAATGGCTATATTCGCCAATCGTGACAGAGAGCCGGACATTTTACCTATCAGCTATGGTGGCGAGTGATGCCTTCGCCGGGATGGTTGTATTTGCTTCGTTGAGTGGTATTCATGATGAAGTCGCTGAGAATTTTGGCGGCATCCGGGAAAACGATAGCTAAGAATGAATACGGTATTGGTTAGTCTGGCATTGATTTTTGCGGGGGCATTTCTCTTGCCTGTTCTCCTGAAGCGATTACCGCTGGCGGCGGCTCACGGGGCGGCTCTTATTCCCTGGTTTAGCTTTTTCTCACTGCTGGCAGCCATTCCTGCAGTTCAGACCGAGGGAGCACTGGTAGCCGAATTCGATTGGGTTCCGAGCCTGGAGATGTGCTTTTCTTTCCGGCTGGATGGACTTTCTCTGCTTATGGGACTGATCGTTACGGGGATCGGCGGATTCATTGTCACCTACACCTGCGGGTACATGGGCGGGCATGCCCAGGCCCGACGGATGTACGCCTACCTGCTTTTTTTCATGGGGGCGATGCTGGGCATGGTCCTGGCTGATGATTTGATTCTCATTTTTATTTTCTGGGAACTGACCAGTATCAGTTCCTACCTGCTGATCGGGTTTAATCATGAGAAGGAGTCCTCGCGCCAAAATGCGCTGCAGGCCTTATTAGTGACGGGGCTGGGCGGGATGGCTCTGCTGGCGTCTTTTATTCTCATAATCGCGGAGACTGGTGCTTCCTCTTTTTCTGAGTTGGTTGCAATGGGCGATGCCGTGGCGGAGTCCTCTCTCTACCTTCCCATCCTGCTCCTGTTTTTGCTCGGGTGCTTTACCAAGTCAGCGCAGGTGCCCTTCCATTTCTGGTTGCCGAACGCGATGGTGGCACCTACGCCGGTCAGTGCCTATCTTCATTCGGCGACGATGGTGAAAGCGGGAGTTTACGCCATGGCCCGGTTTTCGCCTGTGCTGGGTGAGCCGGCTATTTGGGGCTATTTACTGACATTCTTTGGAGGGGCGACGATGCTCACCGGAGCGGTCATGGGGCTTCTACAAACCGATCTTAAGAGTGTGCTCGCTTATACCACTATGAGTGTGTTGGGCATCTTGACTTTGTTGATTGGCCAACAGAGTGAGATGATGATTCAGGCGGCCATTCTCTTTCTTCTCGGACATGCTTTGTATAAGGCGGCCCTGTTCCTAACCTCCGGTTCGGTAGACCATGCGACGGGAACACGCGATGTGCGTATCTTGCGAGGGCTGCGCCGCCTCATGCCTTGGACAGCGGCGGCGGCCATGATCGCTGCGCTGTCGATGGCGGGGATTCCTCCTTTCTTCGGGTTTCTCGGAAAGGAATATTTATTTAAGGCCAGCTTGTCGCAGCCCGATTCCGGAATTTACGTTCTGATCACGGCCATCCTCACCAATGCGCTTCTACTCAGCCTGGCCTTCAAAGCGGGATTGCATCCTTTTTGGGGGACACGTAATAATGATTTACCAAAGAAGCCGCATGAAGTCGGCTGGGCCATGTGTATGGGGCCTCTGCTACTGGCGGCCATGGGTCTTACCTTCGGAATTCTACCGGGAATTGTAGAGCGGCCACTGATTGAGCCTGCGGTTTCCGCAATTCTGGCGCAGCCGGTGGATTTAAAGCTGTCTCTCTGGCATGGATTTAATTTGCCGCTATTGTTGAGTGCTGTGACGATCCTGACCGGTTTATGCATCTACAGTGTGCGAAGAAGCCTTTGGGCAGCGATCGGGCGGCTTCATCCGGAGCGATTCCCAACGGCCCAGAAGGGCTATCAATGGTTACTCGATACCATGCTTGCTTTTGCGGGCTGGCAAACGCGAATGCTCCAGAGCGGGAAGCTGCGCAATTACCTGCTCATCATCATCGGAAGTACCACCTCCTTGTTGGCGATTACACTTTTCAGGGTGGGCGGACTGCCATCCCTGCTTCCGGCTTTCCAACCCAGCTTTTTGGAAACGACCCTGGTGATTTGTCTGATCGCCTCGGTCATGGTAGCGGTCAAGGCCAGGTCACGATTGATGGCGATTCTGGCACTAGGAGTGATCGGTTTCGGCATCTCACTGATTTACATGCTCTACGGCGCACCGGATCTGGCCATCACTCAGGTTCTGGTGGAAACTCTGATCGTGGTTCTTCTCATGTTTGTTGTTTACCGACTGCCCTTTTTTAAAACCCATTCTTCTCAACCGAGGCGTGCCTTTGATGCTTTCTTCAGTCTCAGTGTGGGGGCGGTGGTGACAGCGATGGTGCTGAAGGCTCAACACCTGCAACTGCAGCCTTCTGTTTCCAACCTGTTGGCTGAGGCCAGCTACCTCGAGGCGAAAGGTAAGAACGTCGTCAATGTCATTTTGGTTGATTTTCGCGCTCTTGACACGTTCGGAGAAATAACCGTGCTGGCCATCGCCGCCCTCGGAGTGGTGGCACTTATGAGACGTGAATATAAATCTGAGAAGGGGGAGGGGACCGAATGAATTCGATTATTCTACGAAGTGCCAGCCGTTACCTCCTGACTCCTCTGGTGTTACTTTCGCTTTTCGTCCTTTACCGTGGGCACAACTTCCCCGGTGGAGGCTTTATCGGAGGTCTGCTGGCCTCCGCCGCGGTGGCGTTATCGATTCTGGCCAATGGAGTGGCAGTAGCGCGGAGGCAATTAAAAATCGATCCGGTGACCATTCTGGGCATCGGCCTGGCGGTGGCGATGACCAGTGCCTTGATCCCGCTTCTGACCGGAGAGATATTTTTTACCGGACTCTGGTTGCCGGCATTCGAATTGCCGCTATTGGGGAAGGTTCACCTGGGGACGCCCCTGGTATTTGACATCGGTGTGTATTTCACGGTCATCGGTTTTTCGCTGGCGGTTATATTCGAGCTGGAGGATCCGGACTGATGGAAACTCTGTTGGCCATTTTTGTCGGGGTGCTGTTTGCCGGGGGAGTTTATTGTTTGCTCCGCCGCAGTATCATTCGCCTCATCATCGGGATGATTTTAATCAGCCAGGGAGCTAATCTGCTGGTCTTCTCTTCGGCCGGACTACAACGCGGCAATCCCCCAGTCATCGAGGGGGCGGCCACGACACTGGAAGCCCCGTACGCGGATCCCCTGCCGCAGGCACTGGTGCTGACTGCGATTGTCATCGGATTCGGATTCATCGCCTTTGCGGTCTCGCTGGTTTTCCGTGCGCACCGGCAATTCGGCAACGATGACATCGACTCCTACCATCATAAGGAAAAGGAGAAAAAAGAGGTAAAAGGCGGATAAGATGGAATTATTGCTTATTTTACTCCTGATTCTCCCGCTTTCCGGTGCGGTGCTCTGTGTGCTGCTGCGACACTCCCTGGCGGTTCAAAGGATTCTTTCTGTCGGGGCCGCCTCCCTGATGCTGGTGGTTGCTTTCATCCTCGCTCTTCAGGCCAGTGGTGGAGAGATCATGGTCCTGCGTGCGGGCAGTTGGGCCGTTCCGCTGGGGATCGTGCTAGTCTCGGACATGCTCGCGGCCATCATGTTGCTGGTTTCCAATCTCGTCGGGATTTTGGTGCTCATCTATTCACTGGAGGAAATCGACAGACCGCAACAGCGTCGTTTCTTTTATCCTCTCTACCTGCTGCTCCTGATGGGGGTCAACGGGGCCTTCCTGGCCGGGGATATTTTCAACCTCTACGTCTGGTTCGAAATCATGCTCCTTTCCTCGTTTGTGCTGTTGGCTCTGGGAAGAAAGGCATCGCAGATCGAGGGGGCACTCAAGTATGTCACTATCAACATGTTTGCTTCCATGATCTTCCTCTCGGCGGTGGGCCTCCTGTATGGAGAGATGGGAACTCTGAATATGGCCGATCTGGCTGTGAAATTATCCAGTGAGCCCGATGCACTTCTTATCAACACGACTGCGGTTTTGTTTCTGGCCGCATTTGGCATCAAAGCCGGACTCTTCCCGCTTTTTTTCTGGCTTCCGGCATCCTATCACACACCGCCGCATTCGATCTCGGCTGTTTTTGCCGGGCTCTTAACCAAAGTGGGCGTCTACGCGCTGATCCGGGTTTTCACGCTTCTCTTTCGGCAGGATGTTGATTTTACCCACACCATCCTGCTGGTACTGGCGGTGGGAACGATGATCACCGGGGTGCTGGGGGCGGCGGTGCAATTTGATTTCAAGCGCATCCTCTCCTTCCATATTATCAGCCAGATCGGATACATGATCGTGGGGCTGGCCCTGATGAGCCGTCTGGCCCTGGCCGGAGCTATCTTTTACATCGTTCATCACATTATCGTGAAGACCAACCTCTTTCTCGTCGCCGGGATCGTGGACCGCCTGCAGGGATCGACGGATTTGAAGAAACTGGGGGGTCTCTATGCCAGTCGGCCATTTCTGGCGGCACTCTTTTTCATCCCCGCCTTTTCACTGGGAGGTATTCCGCCCCTGTCCGGTTTCTGGGCCAAGTTTTCGATTGTCAAGGCGGGTCTAGCTGAGGAGGCCTACTGGACGGTGGCAGCGGCACTGCTGGTGGGTGTTCTGACCCTCTTTTCTATGACCAAGATATGGGGTGAGGTTTTCTGGAAGGCAGCACCGGATTCCGGAAGCTCGCCACGGGATGTCCGGGGCTATCCAGCCGGCACCTGGACGATGCTGGGGCCGGTCATGGTGATGGCCAGCATCACCCTGATACTCGGATTTTTTGTCCAGCCATTCTTTGCCATTGCCGAACTGGCGGCAGACCAGTTGCTTGATCCTTCCCAGTATATTCAAGCCGTGATGGGAGATGAGTTGCAATGAAACGCGTGATTGGAGTTATCAGCTTTTTCTTTTTTTATGTCCGGGAAGTCATCCTGAGCAACCTGAGGGTGGCCTACGATGCCATCACCCCCACCCACTTGATGGAGCCCGCCTTCCTGGCTATTCCGTTGGATGAGCGGATGACCGATTTTCATATTTACCTGCTTTCTAATTTGATCACCATGACACCCGGAACCTTGAGCTTGGATGTTTCCTCGGACCGACGCGTCCTTTATCTTCATGCCATGTATGTTAAAGATCCGGAGGAATTGAAAATGAATATAGTCAATGATTTACAAAAACGCATCCTGGAGTTGACCAGCTGATGGAATGGTTTGCTTATCCCCATTCGTGGGTCTTCCCGTTGGTTTACGGGATTTTAACCATTGCCTTTACGGGTTGTGTGGTGCGTTTGATTGTCGGTCCCACTCCCTACGACCGGATAGTGGCTTCGGACCTGATCTCAGCGGTGATCATGTGTCTGGCCGCCGTTTACGCCCTCGAGACCGGGCACCGGATCTTTTTTGACATCGCTCTGGCGATCGCGGTGATCGCTTTCCTGGGAGCGGTGGCTTTTTCCCGTCACCTCGAGCGCTTGTCGATTGAGGAGCCGGAGAAAAGCGACTGCATTCGTGCGGTTAATGAGGGAGAGAAGCAATGATGGCGTGGATCACATCTATTTTTCTGATTATTGGCAGTCTGTTTGTCCTCATTGCCGTGATTGGCTTGCTGCGGTTTCCCGACTTATATTGTCGCATGCATGGAGCGGCCAAGGCCGGAGCCTTCGGCGGCAGTATCTTGCTCTTATCCACAGCGGTCTGCTTCGGCAAATACGAGGTCTGGGTGGAAGTGGTGCTTATCATCCTCTTCTTCTATCTGACCACACCGGTGGCCAGCCATATGATCGGGCGGGCGGCGTATTTGAATAATACCCGCACCTGGACCGGCACTAAGAAGGATGAACTCAAAGGAAAATACGATAAGAAGGGGAATAAACTCTCTTCCTAAGTACATTCGCTGGGCAGAGAGGGAAGTGCTCCGCCTTCGCGCAAGAATACGGCGGACAAGTCCATCGCTTCCGTTCCCCCGCACCCGGCAGAGACGGCGCTCTGCCCTCCACGCACACTGGTTTACCGTGAGGTATTTATTAGATTGTTTACGAGTCAATTGTTTACACGTATTTAACCCCTCCACCACTTCGTGGTCCCGCTCCCCTATCCCTTCGGGCAGGGGAGGAAACGGGGGACCATGTGAAGACGTAATTCGAAAACGCTGTAATTACTCTTCTGGAGTGTCGTTTCAATGTTTGCTCTTCACCCGCTTGCGCAGTTCGGCCAAGTCTGCTTCGATCCGGTTGAGCAGCTGCTCAGTATCAGGCTGTGTCGCGGTTCCCTCTGAGTTCTCTTTCACGGGAGGTTCCAGAGATAATTCCTGCATGGTGCTGACGATGATGCCGATAAATAAGTTGAGAATAGTAAACGTGGCGATGATAATAAAGGGGACAAAAAAAGCCCAGGCCCAGGGATGAACTTCCATGATCGGTCGCACCAGACCCATCGACCAGCTTTCCAGGGTCATGACCTGGAATAGCGAAAACAAGCTCAAGCCCAGTGTCCCGAACCACTGGGGAAAATCCTCTCCGAAGAGCCGGGTCGCAAGCACGCCGCCGACGTAAAAGAAAATGACCATGACCAGAATCACCCCCAGCAGGCCTGGGATGGCGTGAAGAAATGCGGCCACCACTTTCCGCAGGGCGGGAATGACGGTGAAGAGGCGGAGAATACGCAAGACCCGCAGTGCCCGCAGGATGCTCCAGGGGCCGGCCGCCGGAACCAGGGCGATGGCTACGACCAGAAAATCGAAGATATTCCAGCCACTGCGCCAGAAATACCTGCGGTAGGCGAGCAGCTTGACCGCCAGTTCGATGACAAAGACCACCAGGCAGGCTTTATCCAGCCCAATCAGGAGGGGGCCGTAGCTCTCCATCAGTGTATGACTGGTCTCCAATCCCAGAATAAGCGCATTAAGAAGAATGACCGCGATGACGAGCCGCTGAATCTGCGGGCTCTCCACCCAGCGAGCGAGCCGATGTCGCCAGCCCGCCACCGATGGATCGCTCAAAATTTTCTCAAGGTCTTCTTCGCTCATGTGAGGGAGTATAAGGGAGTAGTGGAAAAAAACGGGTGGATCTGGACTTACTTCTCCAGTTCGTCGATGAGTAGATCGACTTCACTGGAAGGTGTTTCCGTGCCCCCGCGGTTGAGGACAACATCGTGGGGATGGAGGTTGAGTTGGGCGGCATCGGGGCCGGATTCGAGGGTGCGGATCAGGCGCTCATTGGCGTCGCGGAGCCGATGCACGAAGGATCGGATCAGGATGGCGACCCAGGGCGGGAGTTGATCGAGGTGTTTCTGGAAATCTTTCCGGCTGATGAAGAGGAGGGTGGTGGGGCCGAGGGCGCGGGCGGAGGCGCTCCGCGGTTGGTGATCAATCAATCCCATTTCCCCGAACATCCCGCGCGGCCCAACCCGGTCCAATTCTATGTCCCGAATCCCCTCCGGAGTGTCCAGACTGCGGTAAATTTCCACCAGTCCATCCTTGACGATATAGACACCATCGGGAGTGCTGTCTTCCGAGAAGATCTGATCCCCTTTGTTAAATTCCAAAACCTGTTGATCGGCCATGCCAATGATTTAGCAGAGGAAATGCCTCTTGGCCCAACAAAAAATGATTAATACCGAAAATCTACAATGAAGAAAATGACTTGGGTAACGAACGTTTTTTTTGAAAGCCTTTCAACACTTAGGAATCAGGCGTTGCCTAATCCAAGCCACAAATCCGAGCAGGCAGAGCATTGTCGCCGCCATCACTTGGGACGCCTCGGGAACCACGAGAAGCTCATCGGGTGGAAGTGCTTCATCCGTAAAACGTATTTCGTCCAGGGTGCCGGTATTATTCGCAGGATTTCCATCCATGCGATAGCCGATGAAGACCTCCGGCTGAGCGCTGTTCCCACCCCACCAGATATTTCTATTGTCGTTATCGTTCCGGCTGACGACAGGTGCGGCAGCCGTATCGATATAAAGTTCTCCGATTCCGGTGGAGTTGTCATAGGTCCAGGCGATGTAGTGCCATTCTCCATCGTTGACGGAAACATTGCTGGTTAAAGTCCTCAGCGTTTGCTGTTGGCCACCATTGTTGGCCGTCCAATACTCGACCCGGACGTTTTCCGGGTCGACAATCCGGAATCCATTATCCAGGTTTCCCGATTCTCCCGCATCGTTGAAATCAGTGGTTCGGGCCACAAATCCAGCTTCAGACTCAGTGGTGCGCATCCAGAATTCAACGGTAATACTGTCCAGATCCAGTGTGGATGAGTAAGCGGCCGAACCGAAAATACCATCGGTTGCGCTCCCATTGGTAGCGGATCGGATACTGCCGGTGTTAGGGACTCCGACCTGTGGGACAATGGTGTCAAAAAGATCGGGAGCACTCGTGCCCAGCGTGGCGTCTGCTGAGATCATTGCAGGTTCAGTAGCGATCTCATTCGGGTTTTCAAAGCCCTCAGAATCAGGATCAACGTCTTGCCCGGCCTCAAAGCGCCACCATGAGACCGTTGCCCCTTGTGCCATCTGTGTGGAAGCCATCACTGCTAAAATAAAGAAAAGTGCAACTGCTTTATATATCATCTAGTTATATATTAATAGCATTTACTAAATACTCAAAAAAGAATCTTACTTTAATTGTCCCCTGTTCAGATTTTTAATAGATCGCGCTTCAAAAGCTCTTCTTCAGGCCAGAAATAGGTGTGTTGCCGCACCTGCTCTTGAATTTTAGGATCAGGAAATTTCCCCAGCTTTTGGGCGAGATATAGCTGCCCCAGCCATCGGTAAGGATCATGGACAGAAAGCTCGTCGAGCAAATGTTTAGCATTTTCGATATTTCCCCGTTCGATTTCCAGAAACAGGAGCGAGCTTCGGACTCCCGCAGCATCGGGTGCCAGATCATAGGCGTGGCGTGACCGGGCAAGTGCCTCGTCGAGGTTACGCTTCTGCAGGAAGGCGCAATAGGCGGCATTATTCAGAGACGGCACATGGTTGGGATTTTTTTCCAGGAATCGCTTACTGGCTGTTAGCAGTCCTTCTGCATCGCGCAGTGAAGTCACCTGCTCGATCCAAAAGCGAAAGTGTGGAGAGGTCAGCGAAACGTGTTGAACGGCATAACGAGCCACGCCGACCATCCCGTCCCGCCACCCCCAGGTTCGTGCCGTGGCATAGAGATGCTCCCATTGAGATTCATGATTTCCCGTTTGTTTTAGTGCGAGGCGCAGAAAGGTTTTTGACGCAGTTTCGGAAACACCTGCTGCCAGGCGGGCCCGGACAAAAAAGTGTAGATATTCCAATCCGGGCCATTCCACCTTGGACAAACCGTCCAAGGCGTCGCTGACCTGACCTGCCTGAAGATGCGCCTCGGCCAGTGGCAGCCCTTCCGGGAATTGCCAACGGTCAGGTTCCTGCTCAGCCAGTGTCATCATCCACTCGCCCAGCCCCTGATTGACCAACCATCCTCCGAGGCGGCTTCGTTTCAGGCTTCCGGGTGCTGTGTCATGCCAGAGTTGCCGCACCAGGTTTCGGTCCGGCTCCTGTCCCATCTGGCTGGCGGCTTCTAAAAAAAGAGTATCTGCCTCGGAGCCGCCTATGGCTTTCATACTTCGCAGTTGGTTGAACAGGGCAAGATCCTGCTGACGTATGGCAAATTGCAGCAGCAGCCGTAGCGCCTCTATCCCGGACTCTGGATTCTCTAGTAACGCCTTCAGCGTTGCCATGGCCGCAGCTTGCTCCTCTCCGGTTCCGGTCGATAGTTCCAATGCCGCCTGATTGATCCGGTTGACGGTCGAATCCGGCTCCAATTCTGACAACCGCCCGGCATGATCACGCGCCCAATCAAAGTTCTTTTGAGCAAAGGCAACCGCCAGGGCTGCTCGCAGATGTGCGGATGCCTCGGCATCTTCCGTCAGCCAGGCACGCACTTGCTTCTCGGCTCGCTCCAGTTCGCCGATCCCCACCAGATTAAGTGCGTAGGCGGTCCGGATCTCGAGGTCCTCCGGGTGTCGATCAATTGCCTGCTCCCAGAATGGCGGAGCCAGTCGAGGCGCGTAGCGTGAATAAAATTGTGCCCGGAATACAGGTAGAAGGGGATGGTTGGAATCGTGTGTGTTGAGCAGGCGCAACCCGCTCACTATTTTCTGAACATCATCTGCGATCAGAGCGGAGCGGGTAGCTGCCACCGCCTGCTCGATCCTCCACTGTTTTAATCCCCACCAGAAGAAAATACCGCAGATCAACGTGACGATCAAAGCAGCTAGCCCGATGAACACTTTGCTTCGCCTATCGCTCATATTTTTATTCGATTCATCCCGACCTTAGACAGCCTTTTACAGAAACAAATGTTTTCTCATGGATCAGGGGCGGGGATCGCGGACGCTGAAGATGCGGCTGGTGCTGTTGGATTTGATTTCGGGGACATACATGGCCTCGGTGGTGGCGGGCAGGGCGTGGAAAATTCCCGGCGTTTCCGCGCGCAGGAGATAGCTCATCTCGTGCACGCCCTCCTCAAGCTTCGTGATGAAGAAAGCCACATGGCGGTCGCGCAGTTCCTGAACCATCCGCGTCTTCGCTCCGTTGAATGTTCCGTCGGCAAGTTGTTGGCTGGCGTAGGCGGGCTCCCCACTGCGGATTTGCACGGCTTCGAGCCCGGCGGGTTTCCGGTCTTCGATGACGAGGTATTCGTAATTATTTTTCGCCTCCAGGAGCAGGCGGACATGGACGCGGTCGCCGGGCCGGAGTTCTTCTCCGGGCTCGAGCGGCATTTTCTTGAGTTTGACCTCGCCGATCAATGTTTCCACGGCGCGTTCGAGGGTGTATTCGCGTTTCACGTAGATTTCGTTTCCGGCGGCGGGGATGTCCTTTTCTTTGGTGAAATAGGTCAGCCATCCCGAGGCGTAGAGCCGTCCGGTACCGGTCAGGGTTATGTTGAGCTGGTTGCCGCCTCCCTGGAGCTTGGATTCGGGGAGCCGGAGGGAAACGACACCGAGCGCGTTTTTCGAAGTGAATTTTTCCTCATGAATGACTTTTCCGTTCAAGGCGAGTTTTACCTGGAAGTTGGGTGTGGTTTCACCGCGTGTCTTCATGTAGTCGATGAGGGTGTGGATGACGATGGCGGTATCGCGGGTATTTTTCCATTGGGCACCGCGGCGGTTGTTGATGAGCCAGCGGGCGGCTTGATCGACCCGTTTGTTCTCGGGGTCGATTTTGAGCAGGGCCCGCAGGGCGAAGGCGGTGGCTTCGACGCCGCCGTCACTCCAGCGGTAATGGATGCCGTCTTTGCCCCAATGGCAGGTGACTGGCATGGTGGCCGATCCC
>CAYTLD010000056.1:0-11266 GCA_964438585.1 uncultured Blastochloridaceae bacterium
TAAATAAGACCGGCTTCTTTAAGGGTCTTATAGGCACCATTCTTATCGATGGTCTTTAAGGCACGGGCGGTGACCCGGACACGGACATGCTTATTCAACTCCGGCACCCAGATGCGCTTGTTTTGCAGATTGGGTGCAATCTCGCGCTTGGTATTGGAGGTAATGTGCATCCCGATGCCTCCCTTTTTCTTGGCCAAACCGGAGCGGTTGATTTTATGGCCACGCGAGGGCTTGGATTTAGTGATCGGACAAATTCTGGACATGGTGTTTTTCCTCTGGGGTGGCTGGGTGGCTTATTTAATCAGGAGGACATTGCGGGCCCGCTTGATTTCCCGCGTCAATTTGCGGTGCAGGGCGGCGGGCATGCCGGTAATCCGGCGCGGAATGATTTTCCCTTTTTCCGTAATGAATTTTTTCAGCATGTCGGGGTTACGGTAATCGACGGCTTCCATATTGACGTCAATGCGTCTCCGTGAAGCGGTGCGATTGCGCCGACGTGGTTTGCTGGATGCTTGTTTTCCCATAGTAGTTAATCCTTTAATCTTTGTTGCTGGACCGATCATCATCGTCTGTATTATCGGATTCGTCAAAGAAATTGTCGGTTGATTTCATGAATTGCGGAGAGGAGTTCCAACGGGACTTGCCGCGCTGACTTTTCTCGACCTGGTGCTGGCATTCGACGGTAAAGCGCGCGAAGGGGATGGCTTCCAGTCGGGCTTTGGGGATGGCATCTCCCGACATCTCGCAGATGCCGTAAGTCTTGCTATTAATGCGCACGATGGCTTCCTCGACCTCGTATAAGGCGTCCTGTTCCTGGGAGAGGAGGCTGAGGGCGAAATCCTTCTCGTAAGCATCGCTTCCGGCGTCGGCTTGGTGCATGCCAAAGGCGGATCCGCCACCGCTGTCTCCATTGGACCGGAGGCTGTCCTGCGCAACACCTTGCATTTGATCGAGAATGTGATCCCGCAGTTCGATCAATTTCTGCTTTTGCTTTTCCAGGAAGACGGGCGTCAGGGCACGAGGCTTGGACTTGCCTTTCTTCTTTTGTGCGGTGCTTTGAACCGGAAAGTTGGGGTTGGAGACGATGATCGGGAACCGGGGGCCGGTCCGGACCGGTGGGGTGCTGGACGTTTTGGCCGATTTCTTGCCTGAGGAAGGCTTAGCTTTCGGCGCTTTTTTCGCAGTTACCTTCTTGGCTGGTTGCTTGACCGCCTTTTTTGTCGCCACCTTCTTTTTGACCGTTTTTTTAACAGCGGCTTTTTTCGCAGGTTTGGCGGCCGCTTTTTTCACGGTCTTCTTGGTCACAGCCTTCTTGGCTGCCTTTTTTACCGGCTTCTTAGCCGCCTTTTTGGTGGCGGGCTTAGATGTTGGTTTTCCGGCAGCTTTTTTGGCTGACTTGGGGGCGGACGGCTTGCGAGGCACTGGAGCCGACTTCCGGGTTGCTTTCTTTTTTGGCATAGAATCGGAAATTACTAGGTGAAGTTAATCGCTTTGCCAACAATAAAATACCGGCCCGGGGCGTTTTTTATTCAAACCGCCTTTAATCATGCAGGGAAAGGTAGGTGGATCCGCGCAGGGCGTTCTCGTAGTGACGGACAATATTCATGCCGTCATTGGGTTTGATCAGGTCCGCTTTGATGGAGGCATCGACTTGCGCCTTCAGTTGCCGGATTAGTTGGCGTGGTTCGTATTGCACATCGGACAGGACGTCAAAGATGTTGTGTCCGGGGACGATTTCCTCGACGTAGTAGCCTTCGGTCTCGTCTTCATCGAGGAAGATATGAACCTCGGGCACCGATCCGAAGAGATTGTGAATATCACCCATCACGTCCTGATAGGCGCCCATCATGAAGATGCCGAGGCGGTAGGGCGATCCGTCGGGTGAATGGAGGGGCAGATTCTTCTGCATGGTGCCCTCTCCGATGAAGCGGTCAATTTTTCCATCCGAATCACAGGTGATATCGACCAGGGAGGCGGGGTGCGCCGGAGCTTCGAGGAGTCGGTGTAAGGGGGCGATGGGAAAGAGCTGGCCGACCGCCCAGTGGTCGATCATGCTCTGAAAAACGGAGAAATTGCAGACAAACATTTCACTCAACTGATCACGCAGTTCAATCATTTCCGGGATCGTGGTGTCCTCCGGGTCGAACATGCCGGAGATTTGGCGGGCCAGTTTCCAAAATCCCGATTCGATGGCGGCCTTGTCTTCCAGGCTCAGGAGTCCGAGCCCGAAGCGTGTCGAGGCCTCCTCCTTGATCAATTGCGCCTGGTGCAGTGTGGCCCGGCGGGTGTCGTTGCTCAGTTCCCGGGCCAGGTCGTGCAATTGGTGCACCAGCCGGTCGGCTTCCTCAGAAGGCGGCAGAAGGTCGCCGCGGGCTTTTTCGATGTAAGAGAAGGCCTCCACGACCAGGACCGAGTGGTGGGCGACGATGGCCCGTCCGCTCTCGTTGAGAATGTGGGGGTGGGGGATCTCCTCTTCATCACAAACGGATTTGATGCTTTGCACCACCATCCGGGCAAATTCATCCAGCGTGTAGTTCATGGAATTATCACTGGCCGTGCGCGAGCCATCGTAGTCCACGCCGACACCGCCGCCGACATCGATGGAGTCGAGGCCAAATCCCATTTTCTTCAGTTTGGCATAACAGCGGGCACCTTCGCGGACGGCCTGGGAGCATTGGTTGATGTCGGAAATTTGCGACCCGACGTGAAAGTGGATCAGCTTCAGGCAGTCCTGCTGGCCGGTCTCGATCAGGTAGTGGGCGGCTTCCATCAGTTCAGGCGTAGTCAGGCCGAATTTGGCCCCTTCTCCGCCGGACATGGCCCACTTCCCGCTGCCCTTGGCATTGAGGCGGAGGCGGATGCCGACCTGGAGCGGGGCGGAGGGGGAGGTGGCGGACTGGGCGCGTTCCATGATCAGCTTGAGTTCCTCGCTTTTTTCAACCACCAGGATGACTTTCTTACCGAGTCGGCATCCGGCCAGCGCCATGTCGATGTAGGCGCTGTCCTTGTATCCATTACAGATCAGGAGACTCTCCTTGTCCTCGTGGATGGCGAGGGCGATGATGAGTTCGGGTTTACTGCCCACTTCAAGCCCGAAGTGGTAGGGTTTGCCGGCATCGAGGATTTCCTCGACGACTTCACGCAGCTGGTTGACTTTAATCGGAAAGACACCGCGGTAGTTGTTCTGGTAGCCGGCATCGCGGATGGCATGATTAAAAGAATCGTTGAGGGTAACCACCTGGTTGCGGATGATGTCCTGGAAGCGGAGAAGGAATGGCGCACTGATCCGGTTTTCACGCGCGACCTGCTCGATAACCTGGTGGAGGGAAATGGCGGTTCCGTTTCGGAGCGGGTGGGCGGTCAATTCTCCCGCCTCGTTGATTTGAAAGTATCCGTCCCCCCACCGTGAGATCCGGTAGGTTTCCATCGCTGATTCGAGATTCCACGGTGCTTCCATTTCGCTGAGTTATGGGGGATTCCAACTCCGTTGACAATCAGAACCATCCAAAAATCTGAGACGGGTTTGATTCGCCAAGGTCTGATAAACTGGTGTAGGGTTTTTGGTATGGCCGATGAATTGATCGAAGTGCAAATAGTGGGGCTGGTGCCTTCCAATCACGGGATAGCCGTTTTTCTGGGGAATGGGGAGAAGACATTCAGCATTCAAGTCGATCACGGGATTGGCACCAGCATCGCATTGCTCCTGAAAGAGCAGAAACGGGAGCGCCCGTTGACCCATGATTTAATTCAATTGATCTTCCGCTCCTTCAGCATCTCAGTGGAGCGGATCGTCATCAATGATTTGCGCAATGACACCTACTATGCCCGCCTGACCTTGAAGGCCGAAAACGAGATTCACCGCAAAATCATCGAAATCGATGCCCGCCCCAGTGACTGTGTGGCCATCGCCCTGGAGGAGAAAAAGCCGATCTACGTGGCCATGTCAGTTTGGAACCGACTCTCGGATATTTCTTCACTGCTCGAGGACCTCAAGCATCAGGATGAGGACGCGGAGCCCGATGATCTTTTCGATTCAGAAGACGAATAAAGCGTCTAGCGCATTTACTATTCAATATGACGTGCTTAAAAAAGAATCAGCAGGTAGGGCGCAGCGTCTTCGCAAGCCGCAAGTCACTGATGGTTAGCGGCTTGTCAAGAGACTGCGCCCCACCTGCTTTTCCGTGCGAGCTGCAGATAACATGCAGAATGCTCTAAGGTCGGTGCTCTTTCAGCCAACCGGCGAAGTGGGAGGCTGAGCAGGATCCGCTGCGGGAGGCAACCTTGCTGCCCTTACTATTGACAATAACGTGGGCGGGAATCCCGCGGACGCCGAATTTACGGGAGAGATCCTGATTGGATTTCATATCCACATCAATGGTGACCCACTCGAATCTTTGAGAAATATTACGAACTTGAGGACTGTAATAGACATTTTTTTTCATACTCTTGCAGGGACCGCACCAACTGGCGGTAAAGATCAGGAGAACGTTATTCCCATCGGCCTGGGCCGCCTCCAGGGCCTCGTTATAACCCGGATGTGCCGACTCTACCGGCTGGCTTTGAACGGAGTGCAATATGGCCCAGCCAGCGATAATACAGGCCACAATGAACAGCAACATGCCGAGACCCTGGCCTCGCTGCATTCTGACTTGGGCTGCCGACTGCATGTATTTATAATTAGCCAATCGAGGATGTTCGTCAACACGATAAGCAGGGTTTACGCATCAATTCAGACATCGATGGTGGGAACGGCGGAGAGTAGTTTTCGGGTGTAGTCGCTTTGAGGGGAGCGGATGACCGTGTCGGTTTCTCCCTGTTCCTCGATTTTGCCTTCATTCATGACGACGACCCGGCTGCAGAAATGTTCGACAAGGGCCAGGTCATGGGAGATGAAGAGGTAGGTCAGGTTGAGTTCCTTTTGCAGGTCGGCCAGGAGATTAACTATCTGGGCCTGGACGGAGACGTCGAGGGCGCTGACGGGTTCGTCGAGGATGAGGAGATCCGGTTTGACGGCGAGGGCGCGGGCGATGCCGATCCGCTGACGCTGGCCGCCACTGAAAGCGTGGGGGTAGCGGGTGAGCATGTCGGATTCCAGGCCGACTTGTTCGAGCAGTTCAGCCGCCCGGTCGGAGCGCTGGGGGCGTTTTAATTCGGGAAAGTGGATTTCCAGTGGTTCGCTGAGGATGCTGAGGATGGTCATGCGGGGGTTGAGCGAGTTGAAAGGATCCTGAAAAACCATCTGAATTTTTTTCCGGTAGGGATGGCGGGCGCGGTTATCCAGTTGGCTGAGTTCCTCATCGGCGTATTGGATCGAGCCGCTGGTGACCGGGTTGAGGCCGATGATGGCCTTTCCGGTGGTGGATTTTCCGCTGCCGCTTTCTCCCACCAGTCCCACCGAGGTGTGGAGGGGGATCTCGAAGGAGATGTCGTCCACAGCCCGGATATGGTCAGTAATTCTCTGGAAAATTCCGGTTTTGACCGGAAAGTGAACTTTGAGGTTTTTTACCGATAGCAAGGTAGTCATAAATTTTTCACCTCCGCTTGTCCGGTGGAGTCGGGGGACGGCTGAATTTTCTCATGATCGATGGTGGTGAGGCGGTCTTTTTTATGTCCGAGGCGGGGGATGCAATCGATCAGGGCACGGGTGTAGGGGTGCTGCGGGTCGCGCAGGATTTGTGCGGTCGGGCCCGCTTCGACGATTTCGCCGCGGAACATGACCAGAACGCGGTCGGCGAATCCGGAGACGATGCCGAAATTATGGGTGATGAGGAGGATGGACATCTGGTGCTTCGATTTCAGATCTTTGAGCAGGTCGATGATCTGGGCCTGGATGGTGACATCGAGGGCGGTGGTGGGCTCATCAGCGATGAGGAGTTTCGGGCGGCAGGCCAGGGCCATGGCAATCATGGCGCGCTGCTGCATACCGCCACTGAGCTGGTGCGGGTAATCTTTCAGCGTCCGGGCCGGATCTTTTATCCCGACGTCTGCCAGCAGTTGCATAGCCTCCGCCGTCCGGTCTTTGATCTCTGGGCGGTGGAGTGCGAGTGCCTCGCCGATCTGGAAGCCGATGGTGTAAACGGGATTGAGAGAGGTGGAGGGTTCCTGGAAAATGTAGGCGATTTTTCCACCGCGGAGGTGGCGCAGCTCGTCCTCGCTCATGTCGATGATATTTTTTCCTTCGACCTCGATCTGGCCGCTCAGGAGGCACTGGTTGCCGCCGGGCAGGAGGCGGGTCATGGCGAGGGCGGTGACACTTTTTCCGCTCCCGCTTTCCCCGACCACGGCCAGGGTTTCGCCGGATTGGATATCAAAGGAGATTCCCCTGACGGCTTCCACTCCGTCCGGTTCCTGACCGAAGCGGATGCGGAGTTGATCGATGTGGATGAGTGGGGCGGTATTCATAGGCGTCAACGGGTTGAGGATGCACGGGGATCAAAGGCGGCGCGAGCCCCTTCTCCGACAAAGCTGGCCAGAAGCAGGGTGAGGAAGAGGGCGGCGACGGCGGACAGTGTCATCCAGGGAGCGTAGAGATTTTCCAGTCCCTGTTGCAGCAATTCCCCCCAGGAGGGGGCGGGAGGGGCGATGCCGAAGCCGAGGAAATCGAGGGCGGTGAGAGCGGAGATGGCGGTGACGAGGCTGAAAGGGAGGAGGGTAAGGATGGGGGTGAAGGCATTGGGAAGGATGTGGCGGAGGATAATGAGGGCATGCCCGGCTCCCTGGGCTTGGGCGGCCTGGACGTAGGTCTGGTTTTTTAGCCGGAGGAATTCGGCCCGGACATAATAGGACATGCCGATCCAGCGGAAGAGGGTGAACACCAGCAGGAGGATGCCAAAGGATTGACCGTAGATCGACCCCATCAGGATGACCACATAGAGAAAGGGGAGGGCGGACCAGATTTCCACAAAGCGCTGGGCGGTGATATCGACAGCCCCGCCGGCGTAGCCCTGCAGGCTGCCGATGAGCACTCCGAGGACCAGGCTGGTGGCGGTCAGGGCCAGGGCGAAGGTCATGCCAGTGCGGAACGCATAGAGGATGCGGGCCATGACATCCCGGGAGGAATTGTCCGTGCCCAGCCAGTGGCGTTGCGAAGGCGGATGGGGCGGGGCACCGGGTTCCTCCCAGTCCGAGGCGAGGGGGTCATGGGGGATGATCGGGAAAATCATCCAGCCGCCTTTGGCGAGGAAGTCGGGGTCATCCCGCAGCGTTTTATAGTCGGCCTCAGTCCTGAAAGCTCCGCCCAGATCCGCATCGGTATGGAAGTTGAGGGTGGGGAAGAGGAGGTTTCCATCGAAGCCGGCCACCAGGGGGCGGCTGTTGGCCAGATGTTCGCTGAAGAGGGAGAGGAGGTAGAAGGTGACCAGCAGGATGAGCGAGTACCAGGCACGCTTGAAGGAGCGGAACTTGCGGAATTGCTGGATGGTGAGTTCAGAGAACATGGCTGTTTAATGAAGGCGGATGCGAGGGTCAACCCAGACGTAGAGCAGGTCGGCGAACAAACGTCCGGCCATGGTGAAGATGCTGACCAGCATGATCAGGCCGAGGACGACGTTGTAATCGCGCCCCACGATGGAGTTATAAAAAAGCAGGCCCATGCCGTCGATATCAAAGACCCGTTCGATAAGGAGCGATCCGGCAAACATGACCATAAAGATTTCCGCCATTCCGGTGGCCAGGGGGATGAGCGAATTCCGGAGCGCATGCCTCCAGATGGCGGTCGTCCGGGGCAGGCCCTTGGCCAGGGCGGTGCGGACGTAATCCTTATTGAGTTCTTCGAGCAGGCTATTCTTGGTCAGCAGGGTGAGGAAGGCGAATTCACTGACCATGTAGCAGATGAGGGGCAGGATCATGTGGTGCAGAAAGTCGAGGACACGATTGACCGGGCTGAGATACTCATGGTTGTCCGAGACAACCCCGGTAACCGGGAAGAGGTCGAAGTAACTGCCGCCGCCGAAGAGGATGATCAGCAAAACACCGAGGGCAAAGCCCGGAATGACAAATCCGGCAAAGATGACCGTCGAGCTGACCGTGTCAAAGAGGCTCCGGTCGTGCCTGGCCTTCCAGACCCCGAGCGGAATGGAAATCGCGTAGGCCAGGATAAAAGACGTGACCCCGAAGAAGAGGGAAATCGGCATCTTGCTGAGGATGACATCGAGAACAGGCTCGCGATAGACGTAGGAGCGGCCCCAATCGCCCTGAAGCAGACTGCCCAGCCAATGGACATAGCGGACGTGGGCGGGCTGATCGAAGCCGAAGTATTTTTTAATATTCTCAATTTCCTCCGGAGAGAGTTCCTTGGTATTGCCTCCCTGAGCGGCAGTCATCCCCTGAACCTGAGAGATATATTCCTCCACCGGTCCGCCGGGGACGAATTGAATGAGAATGAAGGTGACCAGGGAAATTCCCAGCAGGGTGGGAATAAAGAGCAGGAGGCGGCGCAGGATGTAGGTGGTCATGTCAGCGATGCATCAGGGGAAAACAACCTCCTCCGGCTGGGCGGGCAGGGGACGGTTCAGGCGCATGGCTTCCTTGAGCGCAGCATCTTTTTCCCGGTCCAGCCACCAGTAAACCGGGGCCACTTCTTCGTAGTTATACTTGTCGAGGATGTAGCGGGGCGTGCCGAAGCGGTTCCAGTAGAGCAGCCGGTTGCGGTCGGAATTCCAGAGCAGGATGTAGGGGTGGATTTCGGTCAGTCGGGTGTCGATCTGCCGGATGATGGCATTGCGGGCATCGATGTCGTCGAGGGTTTTCTGCTCTTCGATCAGGGCGTCGATCTGCGGATCACGGACGCCGGCGACATTCTGGGTGGCGGCCTGGTCGGCGGTTTTCGAGTGCCACATCGGCTCCGGATTACGCAGGCGGGAGGAATTCCAGTTCCTCCAGGCGAGGTCGAATTCATGCTGATCGAGCCGCCGGGTGTGGGCGGCACGTGAGACGACATCCAGATTGGCCGAGACACCGATTTTTTTCAAATCCTCGATATAGATCGTCATCTGAGGAAAGACGACCCCGTGGTGCAGGAGGGTGACAGTAAAAATTTCCCCCTCTTTTTCCAGCAGGCCCTGGTCATTGACCGTGTAGCCGGCTTCCTTAAAGAGGCGGCGTGCCTTGTCGGGATTGTATTCCATGTAGGGAGCGTCGGGATTCCGGCTCTTCGGGTAGAGATCCGGGTAGTAGCAATTGAGGTTGTGATATTCATTGAACATCAATTTTTCCATCATCATCTCCCGGTTGAGCAGGTGGGCGAGGGCCTGCCGAACGCGCACGTCCTGGAATTTCTCGCGGCGCATGTTGATGGCAAAGCCCTGGAATCCCATCGGGGCCTGGTTATAGACGGTCTGCCTAACGATCCAATTTTTCTTCACCTGATCGAAGCGGGTCTGCCGGGCCCAGATCCGGGCGGTGTAGATCGCGTAAAGGTCAAAGTCACCGCGTTTCATCAATTCCAGTGCCTTGACCCGGTCCTCCATGGAGCGGAAGCGGAGGTAGTCGAAATTGTAGGTGTGCTGATTGATTTTCAGGTAGCGCCCCCACCAGTCCCCCCGGCGCTGGAGCATAATCGACCGGTTGGTTTTGACTTCATAAAGGTGATAGGGGCCGGAGACGACCGGGAAGTCAAAATTGATTTCATTAAAATCCTTTCCCTCCCAGACGTGGGTGGGGAAGGCACCCAGGCTGGCCGCCTCCCAGAAATTCATCCAGTGGGATTCATTGGCCCGGATGCGGATGGTCCTGGAGTCGATGATTTCGGGACGGTGGAAGCGGCTCAGTCCCACGCGGAAGAGGGACGTCAGGTTTTCCGGGTTCATGATGGTGTCGTAGTAGAATTGCACATCCCGCGCGGTGATCGGCTGGCCGTCACTCCATGTCGCCTGCTCGCGCAGTTTGAAGGTAAACGTCATCCGGTCCTCGGAGACTTCCCAGCTTTCCGCGAGGAGGCCAATCGGACGGTTTTCCGTGGGATGCATCCCGGCGAGGTTTTCGAACATGAGGTCGCAGATGCTTTTGGAAAAGGAATTGTAGTTGAGCCACATGTTCAGTGACTTGGGGTAGGGGCCACCCCAGGTCGTGAAGGTGCCGCCCTTGGTCGCACGCGGGTCGGCGATCGGATTATATTCTCCGGACTCTTCCAGGACAAAGGCTTCATCCACCACCGGCGGGGCGGAGGGGGCATCGACTCCGGGAGATGATCCGCCACAGGAGAGTAACACCAATCCCGGAAGTGATGTGATCAGGAGGATGGCAAGTCGGCGCGACATGGACCCGGTTGATTCAGGCTTCAAAGGAAGTGCCGCATCCGCAGGTTTGCTTGGCGTTGGGATTCGTTATTTTAAATCCCGTGCTGCTCAGTGCATTGGAATAATCAATGACCGATCCCTTCAGGTAGCGCTGGGCTTCGCCATCCAGAAAGACAGCGGCATCCGCGTGGTCGATCCGCGCATCTCCCGGCTCCGGCGCGGCGATAGTCATGGCATATTGCAGTCCGGAACATCCTCCCCGCTCGACGTAAATCCGCAGTCCGGAAGCAGACGGATCTTTCTGGCCGGACAATTGTTTAATCTGGGCGGCGGCCGCATCTGTAACAGTAATCATGACAAGAGAATAACCAGAAGTGCCCTCAGCGTCAAATATCAGGCGTCGGGTTTGTCCGATTTTCTTTCTTTATCTTGGCTTTCCTCTTCGATGACCTGCGCCCGCTTGGCGTAATCTTCCGGATGCTGGCGGCGGCGGCCCTCCATTTGCCGCCGCTGCTGACGGGTGCTCAAAAAGCGGGTAGCCCGAACCACCATCCGGACGATCATGATCCCGATGAGTAGAAAGAGAATAAAACGAAGCATTGTTGTAACACCATAGAGTTTGCCTCCCCGAACTCAACCGCGACTTTTTAAAAATCAGTGTCCGGTTGGGATGGGAAAACGGCTAAAGCCGTCACTCCGAACAGTCCCAAGATGATGCGGGGGTCACAGGATAATGCGTGAGCGGATGAGCGTTCGGAGTTCTCGCCTTTCCTGTCGCGCCATAGCCCTTGGGCGACGGCGGAAGGCGAGCATCTGGTTGGGATGGGAAAGAAGGGCAAACACCTAAGAGGCTGTCTAAAAAGTGGTGGTGACAAAATTTCAAGAAAAATTTCGGTCCTGTGAGGCGCGACGAAGGCGCATATCTACATAGATACGTAACTGAGGAGCAACGAAGCAGGGCGGAATTTAGCGCAGGAAGTTTGTTATCATCCACTTTTTAGACAGCCTCTAAATGGAAAAATCCACCACGG
>CAYTLD010000057.1:0-11219 GCA_964438585.1 uncultured Blastochloridaceae bacterium
ATTATTGGTGCGAACCGCTGCGAATAGGGCGGTGTGGGGGTAGGGGGAATGATCGGTGATCGGCGGCGCACCCAGATTAACCTGATTGACTTCCGAACCATTCTTGATCAGTAGATCGATAACATCTCCGTCTTTCTGAAAGGTTGCGACCGCCAGAGGGAAGTTCCCTTGAGGATTGGGTTTATTAGGGTTGTGTCCCTTATCAATCAGATATTTAACCATTTCCAGATTCCTATGATACGCGGCCAGCGTAAGTGGATTATGGTAGGGGGTTTTCCAGGTATCGCTCCTTGCTCCACGAGACTCCAATTCTTTAAGGGCATCGATATTATTCCAAATAATTGCTGAAATTACAGGATCACGGAATTCTCTCAGATTGGATTTAATGTGCGCTCCCTTATCTAGAAGTTTTTTAACCGTGGATAGATTTGCAGCCCGGATCGCAGCATTCAGAGGTCGTTGATCGTCTCTTCCCATTACATTTACATTGGCACCCTCCTTAATAAGTAGCTGTGCGATCTCGTCCTGACCGGCATCACATGCGTGGATTAGCGGTGTCCAGTCATTGCTGGTGGATTCTTCCAGAGGAGCGCCTTGTTTAAGGAGTTTGATCACGGTGTCTTGATCTCCGAGTCGGCAAGCGACAATAAAGTCGGAGAAATCCTCAGCGGTGAATTTCTCAACCGTCTGGGCGGGTGCGGAGTGGGGCAGTAGCCAGAAGACCAGGAAGGCCATGCAGATAAATCTCAGTTTTTTCATTAGGCACCGCCGGTCCAGTATCGCAACCACCACGGTTGTTCCGGTTGCGACTCTTCGGCCTTCGTCCATGCTTGAGGGATTCGGCTGCAGATTCCTGTCATTTGGGCTCATATTTGTGGTTTACTTTGGTTGTAACTTGTCGGTTCAATTCCATGGCATGAATGGCTATCAGTCATAGATTATGATATTTGGTAATCCCATATTTGCCATGCGTCCTGTGTCATCTACTGACCCCACTCAAGCACATTCAAGTGAGCTTCCAATTCCTCCTTGGGAATGAACATGAAGCCGATCCTGTTATGGAGTAGGAGGCCAGAGGAAAGCAGTTCTACTCTGAATATCGGTTTGCCGGAATTCTTATCGAAGCTGTTCACATCGCGCTTGGCTCTTTCAGTGAGTTTTAACTTTTTGAAGCTGCTGACGTCCAATGGAAGACTAATTTTTTCCGGTATGGCTTTGGTATTTGTTTCAACGTTGTAGAGGTTTGTGACAATTGAAGGGACGGATAAATCGTATTGAGAAGTAGTTAAAAAATATTTTTTCGCTTGTAGTTCGATATATAGTCTGCGATCAGGTTTGTTTATATTCTCACTTTTCGTTTTTGACCACTGTCCGGTTTTCTCATCAAAGGTATACCCGCACGAGCTAAATTGATGGTCAGAAACCAAATTCAGGTCATAAACGTTACAATTTGCCTGATCAATGGGTGTTTCAGCAGGAGTTCGTCTATTGCTTACCAATAATTCTTCCTTTGAGGACTTCAGGTTGATACGTGCAATGCCCTTGGACGTCTTAGAGTCTTTAATTATTTCCCTCCATAATAGTCCATGGGGATCTGGGTGTATGAGAAATGAATAATAGAGATAATTCTCAAGCAACAGAACCTTGGAGATGGCGTTGCGATGATATCCGTTAGCGTTAATCTTTTCTGGTTCATACAGGGTCCACTTTTTATTCTTTCGATCAAAGAAGCCAATTTTGGAGGCTCTCTGTCTTTCAAAAGCGAAAAAATATACGACCAAATTATGCTCATCAACATAAAACGACTCGCTGGCAAAATGGCCGCCATCAGGACAAAAAAATGAGTCTACTATTGAATCTTCATCAGGATCATAAACGTAAAATCCGAAGTTTTCATCAGCTAGTAACAGTAAACTCCCCATAGTTGTCAGTCTGTGCAGTAGAAACTTGACTCCTTTTTCAGCATCCCAACCGGGATATTTCATGACATGAAATATCCTGTTGTGACCAAGCGGTTTTGTTGGTATTGACGAGGTCGGAGGATTCGCATTATTCGGTTTACTGTCAGCATCGGCAAAATCTGCAGAAGATTCAGCTTTGGGAATGAGGTTGTGAATACGCTTGATTACGTATGAATTAAAACGAACAAGGGTATTGTCTAAGTATGTCTTATCCTTGTGAGTTTGTTTCGCACGTTCGAGTGCGGATTCTGCTTTATCTGCTAGATCACTGAGTTGACGGGAAGGAACGCCCTGAAAACGTTCCGGTTCATTAATATCACAGGCCAGAGCACCATGTTGGAGCATGGCATCCAGACGCGTGTCCATCAGAAGAACGAGTGGAATTTGATAATCTTTGAGCGTGCGTCGGCTAAATCCCCCCGGTGCTGCGGAGGAATATTTAGTTGAAGGGTTCCAGTATCGCCTAGCCGGCCCAAATGTATTCATCGCTCTGCCTAATCTGAAGTCAAGAGGATCCGGATACCACACGCCCAATCCGTATTCCGGTAGCTTGCGAAAGGTGTTTCGGATGGTCAGCTTCTCATCTAATTCCATACGATAACTATCCGTAATGCCTAGCAGGCTCTGGTCTGCTTTGAGGACCTCTTGAGTTAATTTGAAGAGTTCCCCGGTGTAACGGAGCTTGGCCCGATAGTCTTCTGTGTGACGTCTTGTCGTGTGTAATCCCAAAAGACGTTCATCACTGACATCACTTTTAATCATTTTCTCGGCTAATCTCTGCCAGGATGTTCCTGCTTTTCCTCCGAAATTATTCGTTTGGCGGATCATGATTCTCTCCAGTGCATTAAAGAACGTATGTTTTGAATAGGGGGCACGCATCGAGGCTGCCTCCCGGCAGCGTCGGTGGATTTCGCCATAGAGTTTATCCTCATCGTTAATCCAATAGGGCAAGTGATGAACATAGCTGTTGAGAATAGCCTGGTATAAATACGAGTAATTATTTTCTTTGGCGACGGTCAATGCCCTTCGTGTGATTTTCAGAAGGCGCTGACGTAATGGATTTAAATCTGAGACATACAATGTCATATCAGAAATGGTGTCGAGGAAGTGCAAGGGGGTGGTGGCTGCCTTGAGCACTTCGGGATAGAACATGAGCAGGTCGAGTTCGTATTTTGACAAACTCTCTTTTTCAAGGACCGGCTCATAGATATCAAGAAGGTCGCCGGATAACTGTAGGTAGTGCATGGCATTGAGTTCCCTTGAATCTCTCGGCACCCGGAGCAGGGGGGAGCGGCTATCAAGCAGGTTGACACCCCGATCCAGCCCGCGATTAGATATGTGAGGCTGAATATTGAGCCAGCGAGCCGTTCGGATTCTGTGAACACGGGACCTGACCCGCATATCAGTGATCTCATCACTCGTATTACCCATATACCAAGCTGCGTCCGCGTTATGCTGAGCCACTTCCCATAAGTTGGCATTAAAAGCCAACTTGGCGTCACTCGAAAAAGTAGAGGCTTCTTCCGTGGCTGACCAGTTGGAGGAGGGGGCGGCCTGTAGCATGGAGGCAATGTGGGAAGTGGCGTCTGCCAGGATTTTTTGGGGATCGGAGAGCGGGCCAGAAACTGAGATTACCTTCTCCTGTCCTTGACGTCCCTTCCGCAGTCGGAGTTTCAGTTCCAATAGGTCGCCCCCGGAGATGTTATAGTGTCCGTCGAGGAGCCAGCCGCTGCTGTAAAAATCCGTTAGGTCTTTGGTTAAAGTTTTTTCCATAACCAGACGGTTCAATTCCTGCCGCTCCAGGACGTAAACATTTTCAAGGGATCCAAGGTGGAAACTTAGTGCGCCAGAAAGGGATTTCGACAAGTCGAGTCGAGAGGTTCGCTCCTCAATAGCTGTGATACGAGGAATCGACACCAGAATTCTCTTTTCCGGTGGGAGCATGAGGGGCCCACTGTTACGGGCCATTGCATTGAATATTGTTTTCGCCCATTCCTCAGGATTCTTCTCCGATGAAGCGACCAGGGTCTCCAGAACCAACCCGGTGGCGGTGGAAATAATTTTTGCCTTCTGGAGCTTTTCGTCGCAGATGAGCACGATCAAACAATCGGCTCCCAGTAATTTCCCGGAAGCAATTGACTGCTCCGGATGATCGCCTGAAATTGCGGATAGATTCTGTTCCTTGAGAGCTTTGGTGATGTCTTGGCGCTCGATGACACGAATTCCTTCCACCGAGGATAGTTGGCTCGTCAGCAGAAGCCCGACAGGCTCTGATGTCTCATCCTTAGTAATTGTGGCCACGGAAAAACTGCAATTTTCCGGAAAAGTTGGCTCTATATCTATATTATGTTCATGCTTATTGATGATTGATAGCAGGCCCCAATCAGAAGTCACTTTGACGGTCGGCTCTTTTCTCAATTCCCTGAATTCATTCGCTTTCATGTTTTCTTTGATTTCCGGAATCTCCATGAACTGGTAGGGGTAGGGCTTCGAAGCACCCTTCGCCAGGAGCATGTCGTAGATTACCTGATTGCCTGCCAAGTCGGCCTGTAAAATAGCTTGGTTATCCATCAGTGTGGGGTTTGCACCTGCTTCTAGGAGCAACTTGACGATCTCAGCATCATTGGCTCGAACTGCAGCGATGAGGGCCGTGTGAGGAAAACGTCTTACCCTGGTTATCTTAAGAGCACCTTGATTGATTGCATTGGGATCGGCATCTCGTTTAAGCAAGAAAGATGCCATTTCTGTGTGCCCGTGCAGGCACGCAACCCCTAGGGGATAATTTCCATCCGGATCTGGATGGTTGATATTAGCACCTAGGTTGAGCAGCAATTCTATTGCTTCGAGATTGTTGTGCCTTGCGGCCACTGTTGAACTGCTTTCAGAGTCGTCATGCCAGTCAACTATCCTGGCTCCATGCCGCGTTAGGGCTTTAAGGCTATCGCTCGTACCCCACTCCAGGGCAGTTCGGACTGGAGATGTCCCATTGCCGCTGATTGGGGCGCCGCTATCGAGTAGATATTTAACCGTATCTAAATCGGTGCTGCGAATGGCTAGGTTCAAAGGGGCTTCGAAAAAGCGGTTGCGAAGCGTTAGATCAGCACCTAGTTTGACCAGATATTTGGCAACGTCGCCTTGTCCTGCGTCCAAAGCGTGCATCAATGGAGTCAGACCATCCTTGTCGGGGGTGTCGATTTCAATGCCGGCGTTCAAAGCAGCTTTCACCTGCCCCAGATCGCCCGTTCTACAGCCATCGATCAAGGCAATGTAATCATCGACCGTCTGGGCGGGTGCGGAGTGGGGCAGTAGCCAGAAGAACAGGAAGGCCATGCAGATAAATCTCAGTTTTTTCATTAGGCTGTTTCTCGTGATGTTTGAGGATTTAGTATTTTATTTCAGGGTCAACTTTGGAATTATTTCCTCCATCAGCACAGTAGCTGCTTTTTCGAGGGCGCGTTTTCCGGCCACGTTTTCGGCGATGTCGGCTGAGGAGGCGTTGTGGCGGGTGGTGAGCAGGAGGGTGCTGTCGCTATTCCGGTGAACGTTGATCTCGACCCGTCCCCGGCAGGCCGCGAGACTTCCGAAGCGGGCGGCGAATTCGCTGAAGCCTTCGCCGGAGATATTAATGTCGGCCGACTTTCCGGATTTATCGTCAACCACTTCGTAGCCCAATTTTTGCAGAAGCATTTTCATTTCGGTTTCGACGGCGGGGTCGATGACGGGGCGTCCGATGTGTTGTTCTTCAACGGATACATAGACCGAGGGCTTGTCTCCCTTTGGAACCAATTTACCAAGTCGGGCGATCAATTCCTCATCGGTTTCCACTTTGGCGACGAGATCGCCGGATCGTTTCGAGACGGTGGTGTTGATCTTCCCGGCCAGTATTTCGATGCCGCCGTCGAGACCTTTGACATCGGCGAAGTTGACGGTCTCGCCGAAGACCCGTCCGGTTTCGGTGCTCATGACTTTGGCGGCGACGAATATTTTATCGCCGACCTCGAAGACGCGCCCGGTGATGAGGATCTTGGCACCGACGAGGCTGCCGATTTTCGAGGCGCTGTCGGGGGAGACGGTGCCGGTCAGGCTCAGCTCCTGTTCGCCGAGGATTTTAGTCAGTTCGGCCCGTTCCACGAGGTAGAGGTTTTCGGAGGAACTGAGGAAGGCGTTGAGGAGGAGGGCGGTTTCCTCTCCCTTGTTCTCGAGTTTTTTACCGGAGACCTGGAAGTTAAGGACGGCGCCGGTCAGGGGTTCGGCATGGAGGGTGCCCCATGAGAGCAGGCTCATGGATAATAGAGTGATTAACAATGGTGTGGTTTTCATATTTGTTTCAGTTGTTCCTGGAGGAGGCGAAGACATGTGTCCCATGTCCTGGGATCGTCGATCTGCTTGATTAAGGGCAGGCAGATCTTGATTCGCGCCCCCTGACGGGTGGTGGGTTGTGGATAAATCCCCGGGAACAGGGAAAAATCGTCGTTGATAAAAAGGAGGAGGTGGAGGTTCGCAGGCAGGCGATGGCCGCGGTCGGCGAGAATTTCATTGGCCTCATTTTCGGACACGCTGCCGATAAAGAGGTTTTTCCCTTCCTCCCAGGCGGCGGGAAGTGCTTCGCCTTCCTCTTTGAATTCGGCATCCGAGGCCTCAAGAAGATGACGGAACGGGTGTTTCTCTTTTTCGCCGAAGAGATGAATCCAGACCTCATGCTTTTCCTGGTAGCGTTCGAGGAGTTTTTTGAACTGCTCCATGATTTTTTCCTTCGGCGGGTAGGCGTGGATTTTAATGATTCCGGTTCCCTGACTGGCGTCTGAGGTTCCGTTTAGTTTCAGGACAAACAGGGAGGGGGCTTTCACTTCGGGCAAGGTGATGGCCACTTCCAGCTTGCTATAAGCATTGGGGGAAAGGGGGAGATCATCCGCAATCCTGATATTTTTTTCAATGGGAGCGGCAATGCCGGATGTCACTTGCAAGAGGTCTGCGGAGAGTGCGATTTTGGTTTCGGAATCCCAGGAGATGACAACGGGCAGGCGCACTTCCTGGCCGGAGAAGCGGTGAAAGGTCACGGGCTCGGGTTGATCCGAACCGGAGCCGTAAAAGGAGTGCAGTTCCATCCCGGCCAGGGACGTCAGGGTGCCCAGGCAGAGGCAGAGCAGTGCTGGAGGGCCGAAGTGCTTCACGACGACACCTTTTTCATCGAATGAACCTGGATGCGATAGCCTTCGAAGGTGCTGTGCTCCTGCGGGGTCCAGATAAATTCCCGCCCCACCAGAAAAACCTCATTTTCCGATCCGCTGTAAAGCACTTCAAAACAGGCCTTACGCCCTTTCATATCCAGGCAGACTTTTTGTCCGCTGTAGCTGATGACCTGGATGTGCTCGTCGCCCTTGGTTAAGAGAATTTCGATCGGATGGCCCGAGTCTCCGGTGGGTTCGCTGATTTCGACGGCCAACTCACCGTTCTTCCAGATCAACGAGGAAATGCGACCGGGGAACAACAGGTCTATCTCTTCCAGAACTTCGGAATAGTGGGACAGCGATTTCTTATCCGGTTGTGAAGGCTGAACCAGTATATAGACACCGAGGAGGATAACCAGAGCAGTCAGAGCCGGGGTCAGCCAGGGGTGGCGCACGGTGCCGGGTAGGGGATCCGAACCGAAACTGTCGGTGCCCAGAGCCAGGGTGGCCCGGTGCAGGGCTTTGGCCTTTAGTTCGGCATCCGGTTCCGGGATTTCCAGATGCCAGAGGTGCGATTCTATTTCTTCACGCTTCATGATTGAAATACCGTTTCAGTTTTTGCCGGGCCCGCAGTGCATACCATGAGACCGTGCCCTCGGCACATCCCATGACGGTGGCCGCTTCCTGATGGTTCAGGCCTTCGTAATAAATCAGGACAACCGCCTGCCTGTGTTTCGGGGGCAGGGAACTTAGAGCGGATTTCACCTGCTCGTGCAGAGAAGGAGTATGGGATTGAATGGGCTCGGATTCTGCAAGTTCGCAGAGAGCCTCCGTCTCTCGCCGGTGTTTTCGCAACCAGTCTTTTGCTGAATTGGAGGCAATCCGGTAAAGCCAGTTTTTGAAGGAGGAGTGATTCCGGTAGGTGTGTATCGAACGGGCAGCCTTGATGAAGGTGATTTGGGCCAGATCCTGCGCGATGTGGGCATTCAGGGTGAACCGATAGCAAAACTGGTAGATCATGGTGTAATGGGCCTCGAATAAATGACCGAAAGCCGCTTCGCTGCCTCGCTTGGATTGAGCCACCCAATCCTGTATCTGGCTCTCGGCCGTTTCGTCATTCATTGCCTTTCTGACCTCATACAACGTATAGACTTTTGGATTCCTTGGAAGAATCTTAAATTTTTCCCATGTTCGCTTTCCTGTAGTTTTGGTCCATCGAAAATAAAATATGGTTGTTTTATGTAAGAAGGTTGTATAACTTGCAACTTACAGGGTTAAATCATGCATTCTCTGAACTCAATCCAGGAAATCCCGGTCGCAGATACGCTGCGCCTGAAGGGAGCACTTCGCGGCGTCAAGGATCAGCGCGGAAAAATCGCACGCATGCTTCGCGCGGGCGATCTGACCCTGTTGCGCCGGGGATTGTATGCGGTGCGCCGGGATGTCAATCCGATGGAATTGGCGGGGGCGATTTATGGACCTTCCTACGTCAGCTTCGAAACTGCCCTTTCGTGGCATGGTCTCATCCCTGAGCGGGTGGAAGCCATTCTTTCCGCTACATTAAAACGGCCGTCTGAATTCCAAAACGATTTCGGCACGTATCGCTACAGGCAGATTCCTTCGAAGGTTTATCCCGTGGGTATCACTATGATGAAAGAGGCGACGATTCCCTTCCTGATAGCCAGTCCGACCAAGGCCATTTGCGACACCATCGGCCGTGCGGGGCCGATGCGCTCGATGGTGGAGGTTCGCCGTTGGCTGGAAAGTATGCGTATAGATACTCCCCTCCCACTTGACGCATCTGAACTTCGGGATTGTGTTGAAGGCTATCAGCGCACTTCCGTTCGTTGGTTGGGCCAAACGGCAGAGAAATGGGGTTGGATCGAATCATGAATCATGCCCTCAAGGACATGCTCGCCCCCTATCGCCCCGTGACGCCGCTGGACTATCTCAATGCGGTTCGCGAGATTACTCAGGAAATCGCGCTCGTTGGACTTTGGCGAAACGGATTTTTCGAACACTCCGCCTTCTATGGTGGAACCGCTCTGCGTATTTTCCATGGAATCGAACGCTATTCGGAGGATCTCGATTTCACCCTCATGAAACAAAATGAATCCACCCGTCTGGAAAACTCGCTACCGTCCGTCGAAACCGAGTTAAATTCCTGGGGGTTCGATTTCGAGGCGGAAAGCAAGTCATCGGGGAAACGCACTGGAATCGAGTCCGCCTTCCTCAAAGGGCAGACTCAGGTGAACCTGCTTCACATCGGGGCACCGAAAGCCCTGGCTGAAAAATTGCCGCAGAGTCAGAAAATTAAAATAAAGCTGGAATTGGATACTTCTCCACCGCCCCTGGCGACCACGGAAATACAAACCAAGCTTCTGCCCATTCCCCATCAGGTCCGGATATACGATCTACCCAGTCTGTTTGCCGGAAAACTCCACGCCTTGCTCTGTCGGGAATGGAAGGGGCGGGTCAAAGGGCGCGATTTCTACGACTTTGTCTGGTATGTCGCTAGAGGAATCAACGTGAATCTGCCCCACCTCGAAGCCCGGATGAAGCAGTCCGGGCATTGGCAGGGCACCCCTCTCAACCGGGAGGCTCTTCACCGGATGCTGATTGAAAAATTTCAATCCGCCGAGGTGGAAAAAGCCGCTGAAGAAGTTCAGCCCTTCCTGAAAGATCCCCGCGAAACCCAACTCTGGTCACCCGACTTCTTCATCGAACTCGCGAAAAGGGTTTAAGCAGTTGAATTGATTTCCTGACCTCCGATGTCTCGCAGGGAAATTTAAAATCAAGCATAATGGAAACACTACCCAGTCGGCATCCGGTCAAATTGACTGCTGCGATGGTGATCAAGACCCACACGACGCTGGGCAATGGAGGGATCGCCGGGAGCTGGACATGCGGAGCACGGGAAATGTCAGCCTGCTCAGCCACAAAATCCGCAACGGCCGGATGCAGCTTGGGAAAGGTTGGGAAAAGGGGCTCATATTGGTAAGGAATATTTGACTGATACCCCCCCTCAAGCCAATATGGCTTTTGGCATTTGCCGATAGCCGAGATTGAATCATACAATGAGGAAATGGGGTCAGTCAACCATTCATGACATTTTTCAATCATCGTTACATCCCCCATTTAATGATAAAACTTCAAAACATAACTTTTGTCAAGATTGGTTGACTGACCCCTTCTGCTGCTTGCCTTCTGCTCTTCTGCGATATATCTACCTGACCCCTTCTTTCTTTTGTTCGAATTCGGTGCTACCTTTTGTCATCAGATGAAGACTTTTAGCCTCTTGCATAAGACTATCTGGAATTTCTTGACTACTCAATAATTCTGCCTCCTCATCTCCATAGGTTAAACAAACGATAGGAAGTAAGTCAGGCATAGTTAATCGGGCCTGCATCGATTTCAGCGCACGATGATAATAATTCTTATCAACCGCTTTTATCTCCATCAAAGACTTAACGAGTAACATTCGCTCAATTTCCGTTGATTTCCCATCACCCGCAAGTGGATAGCTTCTAGTGAGGATGTTAAAGAAGTATTTAAATTCAGGCGTATTACTAGAATCCACATATGCAAAATTCGACAACATGATTGCATACAAAAGTTTTATATTAGAATCATGACGAATTGACAAAGCCTCTGACTCTTCAAGACGTGCTTCTATTTCATTACTGTATAAGTAAAATTCTTGTATTCGGCCATGAAGTTCAGCGCCTACCAATTTCCAGTCGCGGGAGATGTTTGAATTTTTCTCATTTGAAAGAATCCGCCGCACTTGAAGTTTAAAGTTTAAACTGTTTTGAGCATCATCTGAACATTGAACATTCTGCAACATAATACCCAGAATCGATGTTAAAAGGAGTATGAATTTCATGCTATGACTAATTAAAGTTTAATTGACAATTTATCTCGCAATTTGTCCAGAAGTAGTTTACTGCCCCTTCCGCCCTTCCGCTCTCAAAACCGGTTTCTTCCCTGTAACGGGATCGCAGGGCGTCAAGCCGGTTTTGCACGACCATGAGCAAGTTGCCCATCTCGTGGCCGAGCAATGATGTAACCTCGCCTCGCGAAATAATCG
>CAYTLD010000058.1:0-4398 GCA_964438585.1 uncultured Blastochloridaceae bacterium
GCCTCTTAGGCCGGGGTGCCTCGACCCATTTGTTCTGCTTTTTTCAGGTTGTCGGGGTGGGTTAGTTGTTCGAGGATAGCGGAATTGGTGTCGCGGAAGCGTTTGACGATGGTTTCCGTCAACTGGAAGGTGAAGTCGGCGGCCAGCTCGGGCTTTTGCTGAATGAATTCGCGGAACTGGGCGTTGGATATTTCCAGGGTGCGAACTGGAGTCAGGGCCCGGACACTAGCGGTAGCCTCGCCGGGGTCGAAGAGGTTCATTTCGCCAAAAAATTGTCCGGCGCAGAGGTTGCCGAGATGGATTTCACAATCCGGTGTTCTGCGTAAAATTTCCACTTCACCGGCAAAAATGACGTAAAAGCGATCCTGGTGGTCGCCTTCGCGGATGAGCAGGCGATCTGAGGCATAATTTCCCTCGACAAAGAAAAGATCGAGGAGGCGGATGAAAGAGGCGTCAAACCCGCGAAAGAGGGTCATCCGGCAGATTTCGACAAAGGTCAGCGACATGGAAAGTTGTATAGCCCAGCGACGGCGGGCTGGCTACTCAGAAATCATTTACAGGTTCTTCGAATAACGAGAGATACTGAGCAATTTAGGGACAGTGAGCGAACTCCGTCGCTAAAAAACGTAATTTAGAAGACTATCGGAGTTCGCTCACTGTCCCTAAATTCCGTTCGGAATCCGTAACCGAATAAGACCATTTGAAATTTTTCCCGGTCTGGATATAAAATAATGCTCTATGATGGCAACTCGGGTCCGATACTCAGGTCATGTTCAGGGCGTGGGATTCCGCTACTCCGTGAAGCAGATGGCGGCCGGATATGAGGTCAGTGGCACGGTGGAAAATTTGCCGGATGGGCGGGTGGAACTTTTCCTTCAGGGGGAGGAGTCCGAGGTGTCCGGGATGCTGGAGGAGATACGCGGAAGCCACCTGAACGGGTGTATCCGCAAGGAGGATGTCCAGGACGAGAGTGTGTGCAAGGAAATGAACGGGTTTTCAATTCGGTTATAATAAATCAAGGTCATGGAAGAAAAAGCGAATCAGACGGAATGGGCGGTTGAAATCCGGGGACTGACCAAGAAATTCCTGCTGGAGTGGACCCGCAAGCGATTGATCGCGCTGGAAAATTTGGATTTGGAGATTCCGGTCGGGACGATCTACGGGTTGCTGGGGCCCAATGGATCCGGAAAAAGTACGACGATGAAGTTGATGTTGGGCTTAATCCGGCCCACGGGAGGAGAGGTGAAAATATTCGGACACCCGGCTGGTTCGGTGGCGGCGCGGGAGAAGATCGGCTTCCTGCCGGAGAACCCGTATTTCCCGCATTACCTGACCGGGCGGGAATTCCTTAGTTATTGCGGGAAGCTCTGCGGGATGCGAGGTGCGGATTTACGCGAAAAGGTAGATCACCTGCTGGAGCGGGTGGCGATGGCGGAGGCCGGGCGCCGCCGCCTCAAAACGTATTCCAAGGGGATGTTGCAACGGATCGGGTTGGCTCAGGCACTTATCCATGACCCGGCTCTGCTGGTTCTGGATGAGCCCACCTCGGGAGTCGATCCCGAGGGGTCGCGGTTCATCCGGGATCTGATGATCGGTCTGAAGGAGGAAGGCCGGACGATCATATTTTCATCCCACTTGCTCGAACAGGTGGAGGCGGTCTCCGACCAGGTGGCCATCCTGCACCGGGGGAAGAAGATTGAAGAGGGATCTCTGGAAGAATTGCTGGCGGTGCCGGACCGTCTCGAAATCCAGATGGACTGGCGGGGTGGAATGGATGCGGGGGTGATCCGGCACCTGCTGGAAAAAGAGGGCATGACCGGACTGGCCCTGCGCCGGCCCAGGGTGACGCTGGAGGATTATTTCCTCCACAAGATCGTTCAGGATATTAAGGACGGGGATGGAGAGGCAAAGAGGAATAAAGAGGCAAAGGGGAAAAAAGAGGATAATGGGAGGGGCGAGAAATGAGCATCTGGCATCGAGTCATGGCGGTGGCCTGGTCCACCCTGATGGAATCACTCCGGCAAAAGGCACTCTGGGTGTTACTGATCTTCGCGCTGGTCCTGCTGGGGTCCTCGGTTTACTTCACGGAATTCACCTTCGAGAAAGAATTTAAATTCATGAAGGATGTCGGCTCCGCCGCCATCAGTCTGCTGGGGTTGCTGACGGCATTGATCGGAGCCGCGCAATTGATTCCTGCGGAGATCGAGCGGCGGACGATTTACGTGACACTCAGCAAGCCGATCCGGCGCTTTGAATTCCTGCTCGGCAAATACCTGGGCCTGCTTTCCTTGATCACGCTCATGGTGCTGGGCATGACGGTGATTTTCTTCGGAGTGCTCCTTTTTCAGGAACAGGTTTTTATTGCCGAGGTGGTCGGCGGCACCCCGGCATCCGCCTGGTCGGAGGGCCAGATCGCCTCTGTGGAACAGATCCGGGAGCAGGCCCGGGATCCGGCCATGCTCCAGGCCATCCTCCTCCTCTGGGCCCGGCTGGCCCTGGTGGAGGCCATTGCGCTCTTCTTTTCCACCATCGCGACCTCGAATATTTTCATCATCTTCGCCTCGGTGGTGGTTTACATTATCGGCCATTTGCAATCGACGGCGCGGGAGGTGTGGATGGAAAGTTCATCGGACCATTTCCTGCTCGAGACCCTGCTGGCTCTGGTGGCGCTGCTGGTGCCCAACTTTCAATCCTTTTCCGTCATCGATGAAATCCTGGCCGGGGAGGCGGTTTCCCTGGCCTACACGTCGGAAATTTTCGGTTACACGTTGATTTACACCCTCATCATTCTAGCCGTATCGGCGTTGATATTTCAGGATCGGGAGTTGTGAAGGGGATTGCTGCGGGAGTTGCTCTTTTAGTTGTCTGGGGTGTGATCAAACCGGGCTGGGAGGCATCCATCGACCGTCAGCGCCGGGTCATTATCCACGGGGCCGACGTGCCTTTAACTGTCGGCACCCGCGACCTGCTGGGGCAGGAATTGTCTCTGGCCATCCTCGGAGGATTTCGGGGGCTGGCGGCCACCTTCAGTTGGATCTCATTGACCTCGGCCTGGGAGGACAAGGAGTGGACGCGTGTCCGCGCATTGGCCGATCTGGCCACCACCATTCAGCCCAAGATGTTGCTTTTCTGGGAGCAGGGCGCCTGGCACATGGCCTGGAATGCGAGTATCGATGCGGAAAAATATGCCGGGTTTCAGAACCCTTCTCGGGCCCGGGTGGAGTCGCGCAAATGGATCGAGGCCGGGATCGACATGCTCGAGCGGGGCCTCAAGGTTCATCCCACCCGTGCCAATCTCTACCTCCGGATGGGGGAAATTTACTGGCAGCGGCTGGAGGACTATCCGCGTGCGGCTGAGTATTACCGGGAGGCGGCGCGGCAGGAGGATGCCCCGGCCTATGCGGAGCGTTTTGTCGGGTATGCCCTCGAAAAAGCGGGGCAGGACCGGGAGGCTTATGCCTATTGGAAGCAGGTTTGGCCCGAGGCGGTGGCCCGCGGGGATGCCGACCGGCCTCCGTGGCGGAATGTTCTGAGTCATATCCAGGATTTGGAGGAAAAATTGGAGATCCCTGAGCAAGAGCGCATCGGGAATAATAAGTGAGGCAAGGCTCGACTCCGGGCCGATTAGACGATATGACGTGATGTTCACTTTAAAGATAGTTTATGAAATTTGGCATATTTGGTGATATTCACAGCAACCTCGAGGGTTTGGAGGCGGTGCTCGAGGATATGCAGGGGCAGCATGTGACCTCAGCCGTCTGCATCGGAGATATCGTCGGTTACAATGCCAATCCCTCCGAGTGCCTGGAGCTGGTGCGTTCAATGGGGTGCCCGATCGTGAAAGGGAACCATGATGAAGAAGCCTCAGAGGATCGGAGCATCGAGCACTTCAACCCGCTCGCGCTCCAGTCCATGCAATATTCCCGGGAAAACCTTTCCGACGCGCAGAAGCGTTATCTGCGTTCACTGGTGATGCAGAAGAGTGTGGCGGATTTCACCGTTGTTCATTCCAGCCTGGATGGCCCGGCCCGTTGGACCTATGTCTTTTCACTTGAGGAAGCCCAGAAGAGTTTCGTTTACCAGCGCACTCAGGTCTGTTTCTTTGGCCATACCCATGTGCCCAATGCCTATATCGAAGAGCTGGGAGAAGTCGAGGAGTGCTACTACAAACGCATCAACGTGGAGAGCGGTAAACGTTATTACGTCAATGTCGGTTCGGTGGGACAGCCACGGGACGGCGACTGGCGTTCCGCCTATGTTATCTATGATACGCAGAAACGCATGATCGAACTGCGCCGGATTCCCTATGACATCAACCGGGCCCAGGAAAAAATAATCGAAGCCGGATTGCCGGACCGCCTCGCAGAGCGGCTGGCCAACGCGGTCTAGTGGTTATGC
>CAYTLD010000058.1:4498-11121 GCA_964438585.1 uncultured Blastochloridaceae bacterium
GTGGTTATGCGACTTCTGGTGGTCAAGCCCACCGCTCTGGGTGATGTCGCCCAGGCACTGCTGGTGGTGCCGGAATTAAAGCGTTCGGGATTCTGTCAACAGTTGGACTGGCTGGTCGATGAGCAGTATCAGTCACTCGTCCGGCTCAGTCCGGAAGTCGATCAGGTCATTACCTTTCCACGTTCACGCTGGAGCCGGAGCCGCCGTGTGGACCAGATGTTCGTCTGGTTCCGGGATCTGGCGGCGGGCGGCTATGACCTGGTTTTGGACTTGCAGGGACTAGCCCGCAGCGGACTCATGACCCGCATGACGCACGCGCAGCGACGCATCGGGCTGGCCTCGGCACGTGAATTTTCACGTCTGGCTTATACGGAGTGCGTGCAGGATAATGCCATCCACGCAGTGGACCGCTACGCCCAGGCGGTTGAACATTGTCTAAGTCGTCCCGTGAAGCCTCAACCCGTGTTGCCGGAGCGGTTCCCGGTGCCGACGATCCCCCTTCCTGATCCGCCCTACGTCATTATGCATCCCTATTCCCAGCGGGCCGGGAAACTCTGGCCCTGGCAACGCTATGAAGCGGTGGCGCAGGCCTGTCCGGACACGCGGTTCGTCATGATTGGTCAGGGGGAGCCCTTTCCCGTTCTGGCCGATAATGTCATCGATCTCCGTAACCGGACGTCTCTGGAGGATTTGCTGCCGTTGATCGCCGGAGCCCAGGCCGTCTTGAGCACCGATTCCGGGCCGGTGCATATTGCCGTCCTTCTCGGGATTCCGGTAGTGGCCATGTTTGGTGCCACCTCTCCTGCGAGGACCGGTCCCCGGGGGGCGAAAGTCGTTCTCCTCGATCGCAGCCCAAAGGTCGAGGACTACGGACGCCGCCGCCTGCTCAATGATGTCATGGCGGCAGAGCGGATGGCGGCAATTAGCGTTGAGGATGTGGTGGCCGGATTGCAAGATCTGGCATAACCGCTTTGATAAATGCTTGTGCATCAAGGTATCGATAGGTAGGGCGCCGCCTCCAGGCAAGCCGCAGGGTGGCAGGGTGGAGCGACAAACGGCTTGTCTGGAGACTGCGCCCCACCTTGGCCTTGAGTTTAATAGTGTCTATTTTTGAGGCGTAAGCCCTGAGCTTTGACAAGCTTCCGCGAAGCACTAGCCTCATCGGGATGTCACTGGATCTCGATCATCTAAACCCGGAGCAAAGAACAGCGGTGGAGACCGTGGACGGGCCACTCCTGGTGCTAGCGGGTGCGGGGACAGGCAAAACATCCGTCATTACCCACCGGATGGCTTACATGATCCAGGCGGGAATCCAGCCCTCGTCTATTCTGGCACTCACTTTCACCAATAAAGCGGCCCGCGAGATGAAAGAACGCACGCTCCGCCTGACCGCTGGACTGCCCCTGCGGAAGGAGGGGGGCAAGCTCTTTGCCGGCACCTTCCATTCTTTTTGTGTCCGGCTCCTACGACGCTACGCGAACCGGATCGGGTATCAGAAAAATTTTTCCATTTATTCGGAGTCAGACCAGATCGACCTGCTTAAGGAAATCATGGTCGAGTGCGGGGTGTTGGCCGGGCGCAAAGAGGTGCGTGCAGCACTGGCCCAGTTGAGTCGCGATAAAAACGCCTTTGGCGGGCCTGCAACTTCGAACCGGATCGCCACCAAATACCAGCAGGCCCTGCAATTGAGAAATGCGGTCGATTTTGATGATCTCCTACTCCTGACCATGAACCTGCTTAGATCGGATGAGGAGGCGACAGCGGAGATCCGGCGCTGCTACACGCACATCCTCATCGATGAATACCAGGACACCAATCAACTCCAGTTCGAGATTGTCCGCCGCCTGGCTCACCAGCACCAAAACGTCTGTGTGGTCGGAGATGATGACCAGAGCATCTACAGTTGGCGCGGGGCAGAGAGTCGGCATATTCTTGAATTTGAGAAACATTTCCCCGGCGCGCATGTCGTGCGCCTGGAACAGAATTACCGCTGCACCCCTCGCATTCTGCGGGCGGCCAATGAGGTGATTAAAAACAATGCCCGTCGCCATGCCAAAAAGCTCTGGGCTCGGGGGGATGAGGGGGCGCGGGTCCGCCTCGTCGAGGCATCCGATGACACCGATGAGGCATCCTGGATCGCCTCCGACTTGTTGGAGGCTCGTCAGGAGGGACATCTGCCCTGGGAAGAGGTCGGTATCCTCTATCGTGCCAATCACCTCTCACGCACCATCGAGCAGGAATTAAGAAAAGTTCGTATCCCCTATGAGGTGGTCGGCGGGCAGGAATTCTTCGAGCGTCGCGAGGTGAAGGACCTCCTCGCCTACCTGCAGGTCATGCTCAATCCGGGGGATGACAACCAGCTCCTGAGAATCATCAATAAACCACCCCGGGGAATCGGAAAATCCAGCCTCGAGGCGGTGATGAAGGCCAGCCGGGAATCGGAACGCACGCTCTGGAAAGAAATCACGGAGACTGACACGCCATATCTGGCCCTCCGCGCGCGGGCGGCCTTTGACAGTTTTATCCAGATAGTTCACCACTTCCGTCCCCGCTTTCTGGCTCCAGACGGAGGCTGGACGGAGGCTGCCCGCCAGTTGATCCGGGAACTGGCCTACGAGGATGATTTATCACGCACCAGTAAGGACGCCGCCGAGGCCGCCTCACGCCGGGACAATGTCCAGGAATTCCTCCGTTCATTGGAGGATTTTGAACGGAGTGCCGTTGTCAGCAACCTGACAGAAACCGATAAGACCGACCTGACGGACTTCATCGACGCCATGCTGCTCCGAGACAAGGAGGATCCCAAGAAGGAGGAAAAAAAGGGAAAAGAAGAAAAAGAGGATCTCTACGGAGTCAAGCTCATGACCCTGCATGCGGCCAAGGGGCTGGAATTCAAGCGGGTCTATATCGTCGGCGTCGAGGAGGGGCTGCTTCCCCATGACCGGGTCAAGCTGGAGGGAAATGTCGATGAGGAACGGCGGCTCTTTTACGTCGGTCTGACCCGGGCCCGCCAATTGCTGACGCTCAGTTACTGCGCCAGCCGCAGGCGATACGGACAGGAGGAACCCTGTCACCCCTCTGTCTTTCTCGAAGAACTGCCCGAGGAAGTTCTGGAGCGCATTCAAGCCGACACCGTGCACGAAGTCGCCAGCATCGAGAAAACCACCAACGCCTTCGCCGCCCTCCGCGCCCAGCTCGAAAATAAATAATTATTTGCCGGGGATGAGGGGCGGGTCGGTGGGCTGGTGGTTTTGCCAGTAGGCGAGGCGTTGGGAGTCGATGAGTTTGAGGATGGCACCTCCGGCCTGTTTCCACTCGCGCAGGACATGGGGGAATTTGCGGTCGAAGGTGAGGGTGTCGGTGCCGCCGTGGTGTTGAACTTCGAAAACGGTGTTGGGCAGATCGTCTTTCCAGATCACGGTGGCGGGACGGAAGCCCGGACGCCCCAGCTTGGAGGAGATGACGGGGCTGAAGAGATGGATCGGGAGGGTGTCCTGCGAGCGGGTGGCCGCCACTTCACGGAGGCGATAGGGCAATTCTTCATAAAACCAGGCCTTTTCCGGAATGGGGATGATCATCTTGCCACTGCCTTCTCCGTCCCAGTAGGTGTGATAGGTCAGTTCGAGGGTCTTGTCATTGGGCAGTCCCATTTTGAAGGTATTTCCGCAGGCCCCGTGGTGGCTGAGGGTCCATTTACTGAGGGATTGGTCCTGGATGATCCAGAAGGCGGAGAGCATTTGCTCGTAGGTGTAGCTGCCAGTCCGGGTGGATATCTGGTAGTTGAACTTGATGGCGGGTTCGATCTGTGGCCCGGAGGGCTGGTCTGATTTAACCCGCTTATCCGTCCGGAAGGATTCCTTGACGTAGATCATGGCCACCCGGGACGCGTAGAGTTTTCCGTAGTGGGGCATGAGGGCATCATAGGTGGAAACTTCCGCTTTCCCGTCGTTCCAGATGTCATTCTCGTAGAGGGGAGGGGGTGGAGGCTCGGACGCCCATGTCGGGTTTTGAACCAGCAAGAAGGCAACTACGGTCAGCATTAATGCACGCATAATTACAAGCTCCTGTGAACTTGCGCCTTGTCAAGTATGACAACAGTGGCATTTTATCAAACTTGTAACTATGCGCACCTTATTCTCAGCTATCGGCGGCTTCGGTCTGCTCTGCTTCACGGCTCTTTCCGTGGCGGCTGAGGAGGCGGAACCTTCATGGCTGGAGGTCAACCCTCAGGATGTCCAGACCCGCCGCCCGGAGATCGGACATGAATTCAATGCCGATTATTCCTACGTGGCCGGATCGACAACCAAACAGGGCACGGCCCGTTTCGGGGATCTCGAGGAGCATCAGAATAGCTTGTCCTATGTGGCGTCTATTCCGACGACCGATTCGATTCACACCCGCCTCGGTCTGCGCTGGGATCGCTACTCCTTCGGAGTGCCCACGGGTGCCATTCTGCCCAACACACTTCAGAGCACCTCCCTGAGTTTGGGCATCGATGCCGAACTCGGAGGCAACTGGCTGCTGCGGGTGGAGGTGGAGCCGGGAATTTACAGTGACTTTGCCGACGACATCAGCGCGGATGATTTTAATATGCCGCTTATCGTGGGCTTTTCCTATTTGGTGGACAGTCGGCTCCAATGGGTCTTCGGACTTCAAGCCAACCTGCGCAGTGACATTCCCGTCCTGCCCGGTGCCGGGGTGCGCTGGCAATTTGCCGAGGACTGGACGCTCAACGCTATCTTCCCGAAGCCGCGGCTTGAATACCGGATCGATGACTCCCTTACTCTGCATGTCGGAGCCGACCTGCGCGGGGGCACCTACGTCGTCCGCGATGACTTCGGCACCTCTTTTGGTCAGAACCGGCTCAATTCCGCACCCGTTGACTATTCCGAAGCGCGGGCCAACCTGGGCGTGCAATATAAAATTCATCCAGCTGTGAACCTGGTCTTCGAGGGAGGCTACGTCTTCTACCGCCGTTTTGATTTCCACGAGGACGATTTAATCATCCGCACCTCACCCACCCCCTACGGCTCCATCGGCCTGCAGGCGAAGTTTTAAAGCTTTCTACTAAGCTGCGTCGGTTAGGGGGCGGAGTATTAAGCGGGCTTCAAGAAAGGCGCACTCATATTGTAAGGTTTCGCTTAATACTCCGTCCCCTAACGTTCTCTGATGCAATCTTTACAAGAGCCGCTGCTTTGGTAGGTTGTTTGATGAGTAAGAATAAAAAACTTCCCTTTGCTCATCAATTTACCCCCCGTCGCACTTTTCTCAAAACCGGTGCTCTAGCAGCGGGATCTCTTTGGGCGGCGCCCATGATCGTTAAATCCGAAACCCTCGGAAACGCCGTCAAGGTGGGTGCCAACTCGCGGATTGGAGTCGGATTTTTCGGTTACGGGCTGATCATGCGGGGGCACGTGGGTGCATTTTCCACGATTAAGGAAACCCAACCCGTCGCCCTATGTGATGTCAAAAAAGAGCGGGTGGAGTCCGGTCTGCAGGCGATCAAACAGAAAGCGCAGGTGGATTGCATAGGGACCGGGCGCTGGGAAGAGGTAATTGAAAACAAAGATATCGATTTGGTGGTGATTGGAACTCCGGACCACTGGCATGCGGCCCTGGCCATTGCAGCCATGAAGGCGGGCAAGGATGTTTATGTGGAAAAGCCGATGACCCTGACCATCGAGGAGGGCAAGGCGATGGTTGCGGCTCAGGCAAAATACGGACGAATCCTTCAGGTAGGGTCTCAGCAACGCTCCGAACGGGCCTTCCGCAATGCCGTCAATATCATCCGAAATGGTTGGATCGGTAAGATTGAGCGTATTTATTGCAGCCTCGGTTCATTCCCTCAACCCCCCGAAAAGGAGAACATCGTTCCGGTTCCGGAGGGCTTCGACTATGACCGCTGGCTGGGGCCAACGCCCTTTTATGAATACTCAGAGCACCGGGTTAAGGGAAATTATGGCGGTGGCTGGCGTTGTTACTGGGGTTATGGGGGCAGGAAGTTCGGAGACTGGGGAGCGCACCACTATGACATCGTTCAGTGGGCGCTGGATCGTGACAACACCGGCCCGGTCGAATTCATCCCCAAGGGGCACGATGGAGCCGAACACCATCATTTCCGTTATGAGGATGGCATCACCGTCTATCGCGACCGGAAGCCGGCACCCGATGAGGTCATGATCAATCCAAAGAATGGTGAGCCAATGGATCACATGATCTGGTTCTTTGGCAGCGAGGGCAAACTCGGAGTCAGCCGCGGGGGCAAGTTGGATGTCGTTCCAGAAAAATATTCCAAGCATCGCTTCACGGAGAAGGAGGAGATTGTTTACAAATCCACCAACCACCGGGGAAATTTCCTCGAGTGTGTGAAGTCAAGGAAGCCGACCATTTGTCCGGCCACTGTCGGACACCGCACCGCCACCATCTGCCACCTCTCCGCCATCGCGGAACGAACCGGACGCCCGATTAAATGGGATCCGGCCAAGGAGCAGGTAGTCGGAGATCCGGAAATCGCCAAAATGCAGGACCGCCCCCGCCGCGCTGGCTACGCATTGCCGACTGTCTAATACCAAATCAATCTGAGTGAGCATGTTCGTGGAAATAAGGGACAGAGACCTATTTCC
>CAYTLD010000059.1:0-11099 GCA_964438585.1 uncultured Blastochloridaceae bacterium
TATCTTTTCAAGGATCAGTTTAACCGGGTGATTTATGTCGGGAAGGCGCGGGATTTGCGCAAGCGGGTCTCGCAATATTTCCATCCCTCCCGCGGGAGCCGGTCGGATCGGAAGACGCGCGCCCTGATCGAAACCATTCGCGACATGGAGGTGCATGAGGTCCGGTCCGAGCCGGAGTCGATCATTCTGGAGGGCAAGCTGATCAAGGAGTACCGACCGCGCTATAACATCAGTTTCCGGGACGACAAGCGATTCCTCCTGGTTAAGGTGAATATGAATGATCCCTACCCACGCTTCGAGACGGCGCGGATCAAGAAGGAGGATGGGGCGCGGTATTTTGGTCCCTTTGCCCATTCGGGAGCGCTGCGATCCACGATCGAAATGATGGAGCGACATTACCACCTGCGCACCTGCCGCCCGAAGGTTCCGGGAGAAAAGGATTTCCGGCACTGTCACGATGATGTCATCCGCAATTGCTCGGCCCCCTGCATGGGGAAAATCTCCGGTGAGGATTACCGGGCCAATGTTGAGAAGGCCTGCCGGTTTCTGGCCGGGCAGGAGACCGATCTGCTGGAGCGGATTCGCGACCAGATGAAACGAGCGGCGACAAATCATCAGTATGAAAAAGCGGCGGCTCTGCGGGATGTCATCGACGGGATTCGGAAGACGACCCGAAAGCAGCGCCGCTTTGTGCGGGAAACCCCGGATTTGAGGTTGCCGGAGGAGGATGTGGCTGAATTGCAGAAGGTATTGGGCCTGGCGCGCCAGCCCCGCCACATCGAGTGTTTCGATATTTCCAACATTTCCACCCTGCACAAAGTGGCCTCGATGGTGGTTTTCCGCAACGGTAAGGCCAACCGCTACCGTCACCGCCGCTACCGGATCAAGGGAGTCGAGGGGCAGAACGATTTCGCCAGCATGGCGGAGGCGGTGCAACGCCGCTACTCCCGCCTCCTCCGGGAGCGCGGGACGATGCCTGATCTGATCGTGGTCGATGGCGGGAAGGGGCAGTTGGGGGCGGCCCTAAAGGAATTGCAGGTTCTGGAATGTCCCCACCAGCCGATTGTCGGGCTGGCGAAGCGTAATGAGGAAATATTCCTGCCTGGCCAGCCGGAGCCGATCGTGCTGCCCCGGACGTCCGGGGCGTTGCGGCTCCTGCAGCGGGTCCGCGACGAGGCACACCGGGTAGCCAACGGATACCACCAGCTGATGATGAAGCGCCGGATTTCCGAAAGCATCCTCGATGATATTTCCGGGATCAGCACCCGTAAGAAGCAGGCCCTTCTCAGCCACTTTGGAACCATAGAAAAAATCCGTCAGGCCGGCGAGGAGGAGTTGATGGCGGTCGAAGGAGTCGGTCCCAAGCTGGCCCGGGCAGTGCATGATTATTTTCAGTCCATCCAGAAAGCCACGGCCCCAGCCGTCGAGTCTGGTGTGATTTCTGAATCGGATGATACAACGGTTTACGCCTTAAAAGTGCCGATGGTGGGAGATAGGAGATAGGGGAATGGTGAGGACGCGGGAATTGTTTCAACGGCAGATCGATGAGGGGTGGCATCTGGGGGCGCAGCTCTGGGTTGCGCGCGGAGGAGAGGTCGTCGTGGATTTGGCTGTTGGCGAATCCGAGCCGGGGCGGATGCTGGAAACGGCTACACCGATGCTTTGGATGTCCTCGGGTAAGCCGCTGATGTCGGTGGCGCTCGCTCTGCTGGTGCAGAGAGGTGTGCTTGGCTGGGATGATCCGGTTTCAAAATCCATTCCCGAATTCGCGTGCGAGGGGAAGGATGGCATCACCCTCCGGCAGGTGTTGACCCATACCTGCGGGTTGCGTCACGCCGACCGGATTACTGGAGAGAGTTGGGAGGACGTTGTCAGCCAGATCGTCCGCTTATCAGTCGAGCCGCGCTGGGAAATCGGGAATACGGGGGGCTACCATACCGGAGGGACCTGGGTTTTACTGGGCGAGGTGCTGCGCCGGGTGGACGGGCGGATGCCGGATACGTTTTACCGGGATGAGATATTCCAGCCGCTGGGAATGGACGAATCCGGGTTGGGGGGCAGGTATTTGAGACTGGGGATCCATGTCTATGATGGCAGTGGCGAGGCGGTCCAGCCCCACCCGGTTTATGGGACAGCCGAGGATTTACGCCTCCCGCGCCCCGGACGCAACTGCTGGGGTTCGGCCGGTGATCTGGGGAAATTGTATCTGGAGTTCCGGGCCGCTCTCGCGGGAAAGGGAAAATTGCTGGAAGCGGAAACAGCACGGGAATTGGTGACCCGGCACCGTCAGGGAATTCCGGACAAGACCTTCGGACACCCGGTTGATTTCGGGCTGGGACTCTACCTCAATTCCCATCGCTATGAGACACAGGAGAAAAAAATGACCTACGGTTACGGATCCTCTGCTGGAGTGGAAAGTTTCGGCCACAGCGGAGCCCAGTCGTCCTGCGGCTACTACGATCCGGAAAATGACTTGGCGGTGGTCTGGATTTCAAACGGAATGCCGGGCGAACCTCGGCACCAGTCGCGGATCCGGGAAATTCAGGAGTGTATTTATGCTGACGTAGGTCAGTAGGCGCGCGGTTAGGGGACGGAGTACTAATTCAATCATGATAGCACCGACGCGCAACCTGAGCGTTGCTTAATACTCCGTCCCTTAACGTCTTCAAATACTCAGTGGTGGAATATAGTAGGCCAAGAGGCTGAATAACATGGCTCCGGCGATAACCACCGTCGGAGTCAGCAGCGCTCCGGCCAGCTCATGGCGTTTGACCCGACGGAGAATCCACCAGGTATGCAGAAGGAGGCAAAATCCCACCCCCCAGGTGATTGCGATGGCACCACAAAAAATGGCCATCATCAGCCAGTAAGCAGGCAGGTTTCGGACGACTAAAGACTCGATATCCAGGAGAATGCCTCCGGGGGCAATGAAGTAGAGTGCCATTTGCATGCAGAGGGTGAGAATACTGGCCAGTGCGGAGATAACAAAGCAGGCCGTCGAGGCGGTCATTTTATTCCTGCTTCGGTTATATCTCATGCGCGGTGTTTTCCGATCATCCGATCAAGCGGCTGTCTTGGTCGAAGACAGTAACACGACGTATGCGAATGGGAAGGCTAATGAAAGGGGGAGAGGCTATCTTCCGGTCATGGCTGGCTTTCTCCGGTCAAATTGTTGCCGATCTGCCTGGTGACGGTCTCCCTCACGCCGTTCGGCCTCTCCAATGATAAAGGCGGAGAACTCCGCACGCCCCTCCGCTCATGCCTACCCAATCAACATTTGATGCATAAGCCCTGAAGCAGGGCTTGTGCTCAATTCGGGAGTGGTTACTTTCAGGGCATGATGAAACCAGAACCGGTTGGTCAACGGGCTTCCGCCTGGGGGGAAGGGCCTCTCTGGCATGATGGAATTCTCTATTATGTGGATATCCGTGGGGAGGCGATTCTTTTCTTTAACCCCGCTTCCGGAGAGGAGAAGGTTTGGGAGGTGAGGCAACAGGTGGGCTTTGTGGTGGCCTGTCGTTCCGGACGCTTATTGTATGGGGGGCAGGGGGGGCTTTACTTTCTCGACCCCGTGAGCGGCCAGAGTGAATTTATTATCGATCCGGAGCCGGGCCGGAAAGACCACCGCTTTAATGATGGCAAGACGTCGCCGGATGGACGGCTCTTGGCCGGAACGATTTCCGGTCAGCGCCTGCCGGAGGCGGCGCTCTATCGTCTCGATCCTGACTTATCCTGCCATCAGGTCTATGCCCCGGTGACCAATTCAAATGGGATCGTCTGGTCACCTGATGGCGCGACTTGTTATTACATCGACACCCCGAGCCGGGAAATCAAGGCTTTCCCTTACGACCGGGCCACCGGGGCGTTGGGGACCCACCGGGTGGCGGTGAAGACGACGACCATTGAGGGCTCTCCGGACGGGATGGCCATTGATGAAGCGGGCCATCTCTGGGTGGCTTTTTGCCATGGCGGGTGCGTCATTCAGTTCGATCCCTCAAGCGGGAAAATCCTCCAGCGCATCGAAGTGCCGGCGGTGGAGACGACAGCCTGCGCCTTCGGGGGGCCGGAGATGCGGAGCCTTTACATCACCACCGGGAAGAAAAGTGCGGACGATGAGGCTTTGGGAGGGCGACTCTTTGTCATCGAGGACGTCGGCGTGGCCGGACTTGGTTTCCCGGCTTTCGATGACCGGGTGAGTTCATGAAAATTGAGGCGATACTCTGGGACCTGGATGGCACCCTGCTGGATTCACTGGAGGATTTGGCGGACGCGGCCAATTCAGTTCTGACTGCTTATGGTTGCCCGACGCATCCGGTTGATCATTACCGTTACTTTGTCGGCGACGGGGTTCAGGAGTTGATGCGCCGCATCCTGCCGGAATCAGAACGCAACGATGCGCGTGTTGAGGAGGCGGTAGCACTCATGAAACAAATCTATGCCAAGAACTGGCAGGTAAAAACCCGGCCTTACGAGGGCATGATTAAGGTGCTTCGGGAAATAGGGGAACGGAATATCCCCATGGCTGTTTTTTCCAATAAGCCGGATGCATTTACGTGTTTGTGTGTTGAGCATTATTTCCAAGCTGGAACCTTTGCGGAAGTGCGCGGCCAGGGACCGGAGACACCCTTGAAACCGGCCCCCGACGGAGCCCTGGCCATCTGCCGGAACCTCGAGGTTGAGCCCGCTGACTGCCTCTATATCGGAGACACCGCCACCGACATGAAAACGGCGGTCGCCGCCGGGATGCGCCCGGTCGGCGCACTCTGGGGGTTTCGAGGACGGGAGGAATTAATCGAAGCCGGCGCCGCAAAACTACTTGAGAAACCTGCGGACCTTCTCGTTCTTCTCGAGTGCGAGGTTGAACTTGGCCTGAAGTATTCTAAGTTTTCATGATGAGTTTTGTAAAAACCTATAACCAGCTGACCTCTGCTGATGCTATGGAGTCGGCAGCCACTCGAAAAATGACCAGCTTGCTGGATGAACGTGTGGATCTCAACGGTCTCGCATCCGAGGCCCAGCACCTGACCCGGCAATATTTCGGCAAGACGATGCGACTCTTCGCCCCCTTGTATCTTTCCAATGAGTGTATCAATAACTGCAGCTACTGCGGGTTTTCCCGCGACAACCCGATCTGGCGGGTGACCCTGACCCCGGAGGAAGTGGAAAGAGAGGCCCGGCATCTGGTAGCCGAAGGCTTTCGGAATATTCTTCTGGTGGCCGGTGAACATCCGAAATTCATCAGCAACGGCTATCTGGAGGAGTGCCTTGAGCGGCTGAGGCATTTTGTTCCCTCGCTTTCTCTGGAAGTGGGGCCGATGGAGTCTGATGAATACCGTCGGATGGTTAAGGCCGGCGCGGAAGGCTTGGTGGTCTATCAGGAAACCTACGACCGCGCTGTCTATCAGACCATGCACACCGCCGGGCCGAAGAAGGATTTTGACTGGAGGCTGGAATGCCCGGAACGGGCCGCCGCCGCCGGGTTTCGCCGGATCGGCATTGGAGCCCTCTTCGGGCTGGCCGACTGGAAAGCGGAGGCGCGGGCACTGGCCGCCCATGCCGAGTATTTGCTCAAGTTCCATTGGAAATCAGCACTGACACTCTCCTTTCCAAGGCTCCGTCCGGCCGCAGGCGAATTCGAGCCACTCGTTCAGGTGTCCGACCGTGAATTGACGCGGATGATCTGTGCCTTCCGGGTTTGCTTCCCGCAGGTAGGATTGGTTCTCTCCACCCGGGAACCAGCACCATTGCGCGACGGGTTGATGCCGCTGGGGGTGACACTGATCAGTGCCGGATCGCATACCGAGCCCGGAGGATATACCTGCGCCGCCAATGAACGGCTTCATCAAACCGTGCGAGGCCGGAAGATCGAGTCGGTCTGCTCAGAAGGAGAACACGCCACCGGCCAATTTGACATTTCCGATGATCGATCCGTCGGGCAAGTGGTCGAGCAACTCCGCCAGATGGGGCTGGAGCCGGTCTGGAAAGACTGGGATGCGGCATTGTGCGCCACGCTTGAGCATTCAACTTCCAACTCAGCAGGGTGAACATTCAATCTCCATTAAAGTAATGTCTCGAATCACCATCTTTCTCAACGGCAAGGCCCGCCAGGTGGAAGCGGGCATTACCATCCCGGATCTGCTAAGCGAAACGTCACTGTCCGAGAACCTCCTGCTCGTGGAGCACAACAGCACCGCGTTGCATAAAGCGCAGTGGCCCACCACACCGGTCCGCCACGGAGACCGCATCGAGTTCATGCGTATGGTCGCGGGCGGCTGAAGTTTCGAAAATAAATTCATAATATCCCTTCACATATCCTTCGGATTTGTTATGCATGTCTCCTCATATCAGTACGTAATATCATTTAATACGACATTATTTTGGCACCAAGAGACGAACATCGCGACACAGGGCACAAGAAAAAAGCCTACGGACAGTGGACCTGGGGCTGGCTTAAGATCCAGCCACGTGTCTTCAGCATTTCCGTATTGCTAATCCTACTCATCGTTGGATTGACACTCTCTAATCTCCGTGAGGCGGATCGTTTTTTTGACTCATCACTCTCGCTGCTGACGGCGAATGGCGGGATATTTTTTCTGGTTACGGCCAATCTCCTGCTGATTTTCTGTCTGTTGGTGGCATTCAGCCGCTTTGGTGACATTCGTCTGGGAGGGGAGGCGGCGCGTCCTGAATTTTCCCGTTGGGGCTGGTTTTCCATGCTGTTCAGTGCGGGGATGGGGATTGGGTTGGTTTTTTACAGTGTGGCGGAACCGATCATGCACTTTGCTGATCCGCCTTATGCCACCACGGTGGCGGAGAGTTCCGAGGCGGCCTCCGAGGCCATGACCTTTGCTTACTACCATTGGGGATTTCATGCCTGGGGGATTTATGCGACTATGGGTTTGGCGCTGGCTTTTTTCAGTTACAACCGCGGGCAGCCCCTGACCCTGCGGTCGGTCTTTCGTCCCCTGCTGGGCAAGCGGATTGAAGGCTGGCTGGGGGATGGTATCGATATTATTGCAGTTATGGCCACCTTGTTCGGGCTGGCCACCTCACTGGGGCTGGGAGCCAGACAGGTTAATGCCGGCCTTTCCTACTTGGTCGAAGGCATCCCGATCGGGACCAACGTCCAGGTGATGCTGATCATCGCGATTACCGGACTGGCCACCGTTTCCGTGGTAATGGGATTGGACGGAGGTATCCGCCGACTGAGCCAATTTAACATGATGCTGGCGGGATTGTTACTGCTGGGTATTTTTATGCTTGGGCCGACCGTCTTTCTGGCCAAAAGCCTGCTCCAGAATGCGGGCAACTACATAGGAAATCTGGTCCAGTTGAGCACCTGGACGGAACTCTATCAGCAGGGACGCAATGGAAGCCCCACCCAGTGGCAGCAGGACTGGACGATTTTCTATTGGGCCTGGTGGATTTCCTGGTCGCCTTTTGTCGGGATGTTTATCGCCCGTGTTTCCAGGGGAAGAACGATCCGTGAATTTCTCCTGGCCGTCCTCCTGGTGCCGGTGGTGATGACCGGCATCTGGTTGAGTGTCTTCGGGAATGCCGCACTTCATGAGGAACTCTTTGGAGCGGGTGGCATTGTGGACGCGGTCCAGGCAGATGTCTCAGTCGCCCTCTTTCAACTTCTGGAGCATTTCCCGCTCACGACGATCAGCAGTATGATGGCGGTGGCGGTCATTATCGTCTTTTTTGTCACCTCATCGGACTCGGCTTCTTTGGTCATCGACATTATCACGGCCGGCGGCCATCCCGACCCCCCCGTCCCTCAGCGTGTTTTTTGGGCACTGATGGAGGGGACGGTGGCGGCGGTTTTGCTGGTCGGGGGAGGACTGAAAGCGCTGCAAGCCGCTGCTGTCACCACTGGACTCCCCTTCGCCATTGTCCTGTTTTTTATGGCCTACAGCCTTTACCTGGGGCTGAGAAATCACTGGAATGAATTTTACGAACCACACCAAATAACAACCACTGACACTAGAGAAGAAAAATATGACAAGACACCCTGATAAAGAAAGCATCGCTAAACCGCTGGCGGAGCAAAATTATGGCCAGGATCCGCTGGCCATCCGCAAAACCGATAAATATAAGGAAGAATACATCCGCGACTTCGTCAATAAGTGGGACATGCTTATTGACTGGGAGGCCCGGGCCGACAGTGAGGGGCACTTCTTTCTCGATATCCTCAAGGAATTCGGGAAGAAAAAAATTCTCGATGCGGCCGCCGGGACCGGATTCCATTCAGTGCGCCTGATGGAAGCCGGATTTAAAGTGACCAGCGTCGATGGCTCACTGGAAATGCTGAGCAAGGCCTTTGATAACGGGCGTCGTCGCGGCCACATCCTCCGCGTCATCCACGCGGACTGGCGCTGGTTAAACCGGGATGTGCACGAGAAATTCGATGCCGTCATCTGCCTGGGCAACAGCTTTACCCACCTCCATTCCGAGCGGGATCGGCGCAAGGCACTGGCTGAATTTTACGCCGCTCTCCGGCATGATGGCATTCTCATCCTCGATCAAAGGAACTATGATTCCATTCTCGATCACGGATTTGATTCCAAGCACGTTTACTATTACTGTGGCGACAATGTGAAGGCCTATCCCGAGCACATGGATGAGGGGCTGGCGCGCTTCTGCTATGAATTTCCAGACGGAGGGAAATTCCACCTCAATATGTTCCCGCTGCGCAAGGACTATACCACCCGCCTCTTAAAAGAAGTGGGCTTTCAGCAGGTCAAGACCTACGGGGACTTCCAGGAAACCTATCACCAGGATGAGCCCGATTTCTTTGTCCATGTCGCACAGAAAAGATATGAGAACGAGCCCTCAGGCATCGAGGAGGAAAAGAAATGAGTACGGATCAAAAAGGCGAAGCCGTCGCCCGAGTCGCCCAGGATTATTACAATAGTGATTCGGCAGACCGCTTTTATTATGAAATATGGGGAGGTGAGGATATTCACATCGGACTCTATGAAAGTGAGGAGCACCCGATCCGGGAAGCGAGCGGAAAAACCGTCGAGCGGATGATGGAAATTCTGCCTCCACTCACAGAGGATCATCAGGTTCTCGATATCGGAGCAGGCTACGGTGGTGCCGCCAGAGCACTGGCGAGGAAATATGGATGCCATGTCGATTGTCTCAATTTAAGTGAGGTCCAGAACGTGCGCAACCGCGAGAAAAATGCCGGGCAGGGGCTGGAGTCAAAAATAGAAGTGATTGACGGCAGCTTTGAGGAGATTCCCTTTCCTGCTGACTCTCACCATGTTGTCTGGTCTCAGGACGCCATCCTCCATAGCGGCCACCGGCGTCAGGTGCTGGAGGAGGTTCATCGGGTGCTCAAGCCGGGTGGATCTTTTATTTTCACCGACCCGATGCAGAGTGACGCATGTCCTCCGGGGGTGCTGGAGCCCGTTCTGGCGCGTATTCACCTCGATAGTCTCGGGTCTCCGGGGTTTTACCGTCAGGTGGCCTCCGAACTGGGCTGGAGCGAGCGCGGTTTCGAGGATCATACCAATCAGTTGATTGAACACTACCGACGCGTTCGCCAGGAGTTGGAATCCGAGCGTGCCCGGATCGAGGGCTTATGCGGGCCGGAGTATGTGGACCGCATGGTCAATGGACTGGGACACTGGGTCGAGGCCGGTTCGGCAGGCTACCTCTGCTGGGGAATTTTTCATTTCTCCAAGCCTTGATTCAGGATGCGGCGGACGGTTCGGAGATCCCGTCCCCTCCGCCGCTTCCCGAAACGCGGGTCAGCGGGTTGGGCTGCCGGTGCTTTAATCTGACTTCAGCATCTCGCTCAGTTCGCTGGCGAGTTCCTGGAGAGTAAATGGTTTTTTCAGGTAGCCGTTGAGGCCGAAGGGGCGCAATTCATCGTAGATGTTTGTATCGGAAAATCCGGAGATCATGAGAACTGGCAGGCCGGCATTGACCTGACGCAGTTTCATGAAGCACTCCCGCCCTCCCAATTCGGGCATAAGAACATCCAAGATGACCCCGTCGATCTGGCTTTGGTGTTCCTGGTAAACCCGCAGTCCCTCCAGCCCGTTTTCCGCTTCGAGGACTTCGTAGCCCAGATGTTGAAGCTGGCGTCGCAGGATGCGGCGGATGTTGTCCTCATCATCCACCACCAGGATTTTTCCTTCGCCCTTGAGGACGGGTTGGATTTCTTTTTTGCGGATTTTATGGATGGAATGGGATATGGGCAGATGGATTTCGAATGTGGTGCCGACATTTTCCCGGCTTGTGACGGTGATGGCACCTCCGTGTTCCTGAACAGATCCATAGGCGGCCGCAAGACCGAGACCGGTTCCCTGGCCAATGGGTTTGGTAGTATAGAAGGGATCGAAAATGTGTTGTATCGTAGCCTCATCCATTCCGATACCGGTATCGCAGACCTGGATGACAATGTAGTGACCCGGACCAAGCTGAAAATTTCCCACCTGACCGGTTTCTTCCTTAATTTCCACATTGTTGGTTGTGAACCGAAGGGTTCCCCCGCTGGTCATGGCATCCCTGGCGTTGAGGCCCAAATTCAGGAAGGTATTTTCCAATTCAGAGGAGTCCCCCTCCATGCCCGCCCAAGTGGCCTTGAGGTTGGTCTCTATTTGGATTTGCTTACTGATGCTGCTGCGCAGGATGGATACGACATTTCGCAGAATGGAGTGAAGATTGACCCAGTCACTATGGGTGCGGCCCTTGCGGGAGAAGGCGAGCAGCTTTCCGGTCAACTCACTGGCCCGGGTGGATGTGCTGAGAATGACATCGACCAGTTCGCGATCTTCCTCGAGGAGATGCTTATTCTTGGCCAGTAAGTCGGCTGAGCCCCGGATGCCGGCCAGCATGTTGTTGAAATCGTGTGCGATTCCGCCGGCCAGGCGCCCGACCGTTTCCATCCGCTGGTTGTGCCGGATTTTCTCCTCCAATTTCGGCCCGGTGATATCGCGGTAGGCTCCCACGATGCCGATGACATTTCCCCTTTCATCGTGAAGCGGCATCTTGTTAATTTCCACCCAGGCTTCCTTGCCGTCAGGCTTTCTATGGGGCTGAATGATGCCGTATTCCGGGCGGTCGTTCTCCATAATTCGGCG
>CAYTLD010000060.1:0-11047 GCA_964438585.1 uncultured Blastochloridaceae bacterium
ACTATGATAAATCGACGTACATTCGTGAAAAGAAGCGCATCCGCCGCAGCGGCGCTCAGTGCCTACAGCCTCTTTCCCTCCACGGTTCTCGGTGCCAATGATCGAGTTAACATCGCCATCGCTGGTTTGGGGAAAAAAGGGAAAGGCCATCTTAAAACATTTTCAAGATTAGAAAATGTGAATGTCATTGCCCTCTGTGATCCAGACACAAAAAAAATGGATCAGTGCGCGGAGACAGCTCCCGGAGCCGAAAAAGTCCAGGATTTCCGCAAACTACTGGAGATAAAGGAACTGGATGCCCTGGTTATCGCGACCCCAAACCACTGGCACGCCCCCATGGCTGTTGCCGCCGCCCAAGCCGGCAAACACACGTATGTGGAAAAACCGGTCAGCCATGGTATCTGGGAGGGTCGTCAAATGTGCGAGGCGCGTAAAAAATACAAGGTGGTCATGCAAGCCGGCACGCAGCAGCTCTCCTGCCCCGCCGTTGAGGAAGTCGGTAAAGACCTCCGTGAAGGAACCTTCGGAAAGGTGAAATGGATTCATTGCTTTAAAATGCACGACCGCGGATCGGTGGGAAAACGCAACCAGCCGATGGAGATTCCTGAGCATCTCGACTACAATCTCTGGGCCGGCCCAGCCCCCATGGACCCGGTCTATCGTAACAAATTCCATTACGACTGGCATTGGGACCTGCGCTGGGGGGATGGCGAAATGGGCAATTGGGCCGTCCATTACACAAGCGACCTCTGTCACATGATGGGCTGGGAAACCATGCCAAATTCCGTTGCCTCGGCCGGAGGCCGCTTTATCCATGACGATGCCGCCGATGCTCCGAATATGCTCTTTTCCATGATGGAGCACCAGGGGATCCCGCTCACCGTGGAGATTCGCGACCTTCCCATGTCCAAGGAGGTCAACGCACGGGCCGTCTACATGGGATCCCGGGACGGAAATATTATCATGTGCGAAGATGCAATGATTAAGATCGCCCGCGGTGGCGGCAAGGCCTATCTGCCGGACGGCCAGGGTGAGGTGAAAAAATATTCCGGAAACGGGGGTAAGGGACATGAGCAAAATTTCATCGATGCCATTCGCTCCGGTGATCACGACCAGCTCAAAGCCCCCATCGAAGGATGTCATGTCAGTTCAGGCATTTGCCACCTGAGCAACATTTCCTACCGCCTTGGCCAGCAGGCCTCCCCTGATGAAGTGCGCTCACGCATGGCCGATTACGAAGACATCAAAAACACCGTCGATGAGCAACTCAAGCAACTGGAAGGCCTGGAAGCGGACCTGGACAAGCTGGTTCTCGGCCCCAAACTCACCTTCGACTCCCAAGCCGAAACCTTTACCGGCAACCATGCCGCGGAGGCCAACCAGCTTCTCCGCTACGAAATGCGCAAAGAATTTACCGTCCCCGACCGGGTTTAAAGCAGTTTTCGGGGCAGATTACCAAGTCCCGGAGAGGTTTTTGCGTGCTCCCGGCTTCAGGTCGATTTCCACGGCCTTTTCCCCGTAACGAACGCGGGTTTTGCCGCCATGGAGGGAGTGGACCGTTACTTGGGAGGGCACGCCCTCCTTCCAGGTCATATCTATGATCCAGCCGCCCCGAGCCTTAAGCCCCTGAATGCTTCCCGAGGGCCAGACGGACGGGAGCGCCGGGAGGAGATGAATCTCGTCATTCTGGGATTGGAGTAACATTTCCGCAATCCCGGCGGTTGCTCCAAAGTTGCCGTCGATCTGGAAGGGCGGATGGGCATCCCAGAGGTTAGGATAGACTCCGGCGATGTCCCCCTCGTCCCGGGCCGGGCTCAGGAGGTTGCCAATCAGCCGGCGGGCCCGGTCTCCGTCATAGAAACGGGCCCAAAAGTTGATTTTCCAGGCCAGAGACCAGCCCGTCGCCATATCGCCCCGGTATTCAAGGGACTGGCGGGCAGCCTGGAAGAGGTCCTCATCCTCGGCGGTGATGCTATTGCCGGGATGAACAGCAAAAAGATGGGAAACATGGCGATGTTTATCTTCTTTCCGGTCCCAGTCCCGATACCATTCCTGAAGCTGGCCGAATTGACCGATCTGGTAGGGAAGAAGTTTGGGAAGTGCGGAGCGGATTTCATCCGTGATGGGGGACGATTCGCCCAGGATCTCGGAGGCGGCGAGACAATTGCCAAACAAATCGCGGATCATGGCCATGTCCATGGTGCAGCCCGGGCTGACGGCAGCTCTCTTTCCCTCACCATAAACAAAGTCATTTTCCGGAGAGGTGGAAACCGGGGTCAGAAGATAGCCATCCTCGTTTTCCACCATCCAATCGAGGAGGAATTTCGCGGCGCCCTGCATCACCGGAAGGTTTTCTCTCAGGAATGCCTCATCCCGGTTGAACTGGTAGTGCTCCCAGATATGCTGGCAAAGCCAGGGGGCTGAAACCGGCCAGACCGCAAAGCGGGCACTGCGGTCAATACTCTGAGCCCGGCGCCAGATGTGGGTGTTGTGGTTGGCCACCCAGCCCTTGCGTCCATAAACGTCCCTCGCAATTTTCTCCCCATTGACGGAGAGTTCGCGAACAAGCCGGATAAGGGGTTCATGCATTTCCGGTAGCTGGCAGACCTCCGCGGGCCAGTAATTCATCTCGAGATTGATATTGGTGGTGTAGGCGCTGCCCCATGGAGGATCGACCGATTGGCTCCAGATGCCCTGGAGGTTGAGCGGCTGGGTTCCGGGCCGGGAACCGGCAATCATCAGATAGCGGCCATAATTGAAGAGGAGGACCGAGAGGGCCTCATCACCCCCGTCATTGTATTTTCGGATACGCTCGTCAGTCGTCCATTCAGACTGGGAGGTGACCGGGAGGGTGAAGCTAACCCGGTCATAGAACTGGCGCACATCCTCGAGATGCCGTTCCATCAACTCAGCGTAACCTGTCTCCTGGACAGCCTTCAAGGTGGCCTGGTTTTGCTCTGCTGGATCCCTGCCATCCCGGCTGGGGCTGACATCGAAGCCATTAAAGCTGGTTGCCCCACTGACGAGCAGGACCACCGTCTGCGCCCCGGTGACCCTCAGGACGCCATCTTCCACTGAGGCCTCTCCTCCTCCCTCCAGGCGGCAATGCAGCCTGCCTTCGAAGAAGGTGCCCAGACCGTCGACCTCATCCCCATAGAGGACACGCTTGTTGAATTTCCGCTGACCGTCATTCGTGAAAATTTCGGGATACTTGTTCATTTCGGTCGGGCCGAGTCCCTCGACAAAATCCAGCGTCCGTTGAAGGACAAAACCCGGCACCTGCCCGTGCATGGTGGTTTCCGTCGGGCCTATCTTTTCCAGCGTAATCGGGTGAGGACTGCTGAAACGGGCCCGAAAATTCAGTGCCCCGTCCTGATCCGCTGTTAAACGAATGACCAAGACCTGATCAGGATAACTACAAAAATATTCTCGTGTATACCGCACCCCATTGTGCTCATACCGGACCCGGGCGACGGCATCCCGCAGGTCGAGTGCGCGGTGGTAATCACTGTAGTCCTGATGCCCCGGAAATTCGAGCCAAAGGCGTCCCATCGGCTGGTAAGGCTGCATTTTCCTCCCCAGCCAGCTCCGGTCGATCAGCGCCTCGGCCTCCATATATTTCTCCTCCGAAAGGAGATCCACCACCTCGTCATAGGTCTTCTGAATGTCCGCCGCGAAACCATCGGACGTATTCGAGGGTTCCCCGGCATAGAGCGTGTCATGGTTAAGAAAGATTCCGTCGTGCTCCGGCCGTCCCAGGATATTGGCCCCGAGCTGGCCATTTCCCAGCGGAAGCCCCTCCACGAACCGGGTTCCCGGTTCGTCATAATGCAGACTATCAAATGGGATGCTCGAAGATGGGGACTCCCCCCCACCTTCAGGAGACGGTTGACAGCCGACCAGAACCGCCAGGAAAAGGGTTAGTGGTCCGATTGGGGAGAAAATTTTATTCATGGTTCATTTCCAGTTTGATGACAGAGACACGCTCATCTGGAAGCGTCTTGCCACAGTGAATACGGGTGATGCCCTGATCAGGCAGGGGCTCGATTTTGATTTCCTCCCCATTGGCCAGCCATTGGACCGACCGGATGGCATAGGTATCCGGCACATCGATTGTTCCGGATTCCGTTGCCTCATAGAGAAGAAAATAAAGCGTGCTCCCTTTCAGCGTGCAGGCGCCCTCAAAAGGAAGATCAATCATCGGCGAGGCCCGGGTCCCGTAGATCGCCTCCCCGTTTACGTCTAGCCACTCGCCCACTTCCCGCATCATCTTGATCGTGGGCTCCGGAATACTACCGTCCGCCCGGGGACCGACGTTGAAAAGCAGATTCCCGCCCTTCCCGACCACGCCCGTCAGGATTTCGAGCACTTCCCCGGTGGATTTCCATTCTTCGTCCTGGATGTTGTATCCCCAGGATTTGTTGTGGGTCATGCAGGATTCCCAATCGAGATTCCCCAGAGGGAGGCGGGGCACTTTCTGTTCCGGAGTGGTGAAGTCGCCGTGGCTGTAGTTATAAAACTCGTATTCCCCCTCGGTGGTGTCACCGCTTACCGGATCCTGCACCCGGAACAGCCGACTGTTCGAGATCAGTTGAGGCTGCTTGGTCTTCATGACGTCAATCAGATCCTTGGCCCCCCAGAAATCCCCTTGGGCATATCCACGGGAAAAATCCCACCAAAGAATATCGACCGGGCCATAATTACTCATCAATTCATCAACCTGGCCGAGAAGGTAGTCTCGGTATTTCTGTTGATCCCGCTTGCCGTTCGGGTAAGGCCTGCCCTCGAAGGGGTGCGGCAGATGGGGTGCTTTCCGGTACTCATAGTGCGGATGATACCAGTCGATCACCGAATAGTAATAACCTACCTTCAAACCCTCATCGCGCAGGGCTCCGGTGATTTCACCGACCAGGTCGCGTCCAACCATGGAGCCGGCATCATACTCGGAAACCCGGGAATCGTGGAGCGAAAAGCCGTCATGGTGCTTGGCGGTGAAGACGACGTATCGACATCCTGCTTCCCGCGCCAGGCGGGCCCACTCCCGGGCAAACAACGGATCAGGGTCAAAGGACTTGATCGCCTCGCCCGCATAAGTGGCGGAATCTTCCCGGATCCCGTATTGAATCCACTCGCGTCCCCCGTCCTCAATGTACTTCCCCTTCCACATGCCACCCAAACCAGAGTAGAGCCCCCAGTGGACAAACATCCCAAACTTGGCGTCACGCCACCACTTCATGCGGGCATCGCGCTCGAGTTCGGATTCCTTGGGAAAATCACCGTGCGGGACCAGGACCGAGTTTTCATAGAGCGACACCGGCTTGGGCTTCTCCGCGGAGGCCATGGGGATGAGGAGGAGAGTGAACAAGAGGGGGGAGCAACAAAGGTATCTCATATCTGTGTATGGTGTAATAGGTTGTAACGTATTTTGTTTCAATTTTTTTTTCAAGATCCAATCGATTTTCCTTTTTTGCTTTTGAAACGCGACCCATGGTCTATGCTATTAAAACTCTGACAAGGCTTTGTATGGGCTTTGCATGACTCGCATGAACAGGAAGCAAATCAAACGGAGAGAATTCCTCAAACAAAGCTGTCTCGCGGCAACCGCTACTGTGGCCCTCGGTGCCTGCACCTCCCCTCCCCCCCCCGCAAGTGCCAATAGCCGGATCCAGCTCGCTGTCATCGGACTCGGGAGGCGGGGTAAAGTTCTCCTCAACCGCCTGCATGCGGAAACCGGGGCACAGGTCCGTGCGGTCTGCGATGCCGACACCGCCCAGATCGAAGCCACCGATCCCGCTGACCTGAGAGACATCCAGACTTACCAGGACTACCGCGCCATCCTGGATCGTCAGGATATTGATGCGGTCGTCCTGGCCACTCCCAATCACTGGCATGCTCCCATGACGATCATGGCCTGCCAGGCCGGTAAGCACGTTTACGTGGAAAAACCGGTAAGCCATACTATTTCCGAAGGACGCCTCATGGTCGAGACGGCCCGCCGGACGGGGCGCATCGTTCAGGCAGGCACCCAGCAGCGTTCGTGCCCCGCTCCCATCGAAGTCGCCCGCGACATCCGGTCCGGTCGCTTTGGAAATGTCCGGGAAGTCCATTGCCTCAACCTGGGACTGCGTGAGTCGATTGGACGGGTAACCAGTCCTCAAGATCCCCCCTCGACCGTGGATTATAACCTCTGGTCCGGCCCCGCTCCGGCAGCCCCCATCCTGCGACAGCAATTCCATTATGACTGGCACTGGCAATGGAATTGGGGCAGTGGAGAAATCGGCAACTGGCTCGTCCATTTTACCGATGACCTCTGTCACCTCCTCGGTTGGGACACCCCGCCTTCGCAGGTGGTCTCTGCTGGCGGTCGCTTCGTCTGGAACGATAACGGGGAGACCCCGAATATGCTGTTCGCCCTGATGGAACGGGAAGGCCTCCCCGTCGTTCTCGAAATCCGCGACCTGCCCCATACCAAGGGCCGTAAGGCCCCCTCCGCCTACCAGGGCGCACGTAGTGGAAACCTCATCCGTTGCGATGAAGCCCTGATCAAAATCTCACGTGGGGCTGGTAAGGCCTACACCCCGGATGGAAAAAAGGAGATTGCCTCCTATTCCGGCAATGCCGGAGCTGCTCACCTGACGAATTTTATCGAGTCCATCCGAAGCGGAAAATCAGAAGACCTGAATGCCGACATTTCCGGAGGCCACCTCAGCGCCACCCTCTGCCACCTGGCCAATATCAGCCACAGGCTGGGAGAAACAAACGGCCCGGCCACCACGGAAAAGGTCATCGAAACGTTCAGCCATCACCCGGACGCCCTCCGCACCGCCGAAGCCGTCCTCGCCCAAATCGAGCGCAACGGGGGAGACTTGAGCCAGTTGGTTCTCGGCCCGACATTGAATTTTGATCCAAAAACCGAATCATTTCACGGTCCACACGGAGAAGCTGCCAATGCGTTTCTCCGATATGAAATGCGGGAGGAATTCGCGGTGATGTAATCCCTCCACCCTCGCCCCAGTTAGGGCTCAAAACCAAGATGATAACCCCCAATAGAAACAAAATGATGAAGCTGCAAAAATTGACATGGCTGATCCTGGCGGGAGCGACTATCGCTTCCACGGGTTGGGCCGAAGATCCCACCTCCCGCCATCCCATGGACATCCACCCCATGGAAGGCGTCAAGCCCGAACACGTCGAAAAAATCATGTCCATGACCGAGGCGCAAATCCTGGCCGCCATGCCCGAGCAAACACCGCGCATCCACACCGGCTGCCCGGATCTCCATGCCGACAAGAAGGAAGTCACCTGGATGGACAAGGGGGAACGCGGCCAACTTCGCCACATCTGGTACTGGGACTATGACCCCCTCAAGCCGGACGTCATTACCTGTAAGATCAGTGGTACAAGCTACCCCGATAACCCGAAGTATCCGGAGAACCACGTGCAGACGTTCACCAACCCCATGGGAAAAACGTTTGAAATAAAATCCTTCCTCGAGAAGGGAGATCCGGATTCGGAGTTCAAGTCCAAGCAGAGGGACAAGCATTACTACATGCGGGGGGCTCTCGACACCGCCCGCTGGTATTGGATGCGGGAACAGATGGTGAATCTGGCCCGGCTCTACCATCTCACCAAAGAAGAAAAATACGCCGAAAAAGCACTGGTCATCTTCAATGCCTACTGCGACCGTTTCCCGGAATTCCTCATGTGCACCGGCTATGGCCGACACTACAAGGATGCCAAAGGCAAGCTCGATCGCCGGGTGGTGACCCGCTCCGGACGCCGAGGCGGTTCGGATGGAGCCAAGCAGCACATGTGGCCAACCTTCGATCTGCTCTATAACTCGGAGGCCATGAAAAATTCCAAGCAGCGCTTCGGACAGGACCTGCGCGAGAAGTATATCCAGAACGTCGTCGAATACTGCACCAACACCGGCAAACCGCTCACGGAATCCGAAAAAAAAGAAAAACGGCGTAAGCAACTGGCCTCCCCGCTGAAAGGCGGTCAGCAGGGCGCCCCCGGGCCGAGCCGCTGGGACCTCATCAATAACGACACCGAAATGCTCCGCCGGGTGGTGCGGAACTGGGAAATATTTCCCTTCCACACTTTCACCGTCGACGGCGGTTACCTCGAAGGACTGGGCTACGGCAGCATCCAGCTCCTGAAAACGGCCAGCTTCAGGAATATGAACGGATATTCAGACCCCCCCGGATTTCGCGTTCCCTCCGGAGAAAAGCGCTACGAAAATTTCCAGCACCCCACCGGCGAATACGAGAAATTCTACGCCCGGGCACTGGAAGTCCATGAAGCCCTCCGCCTGCCCAATGGCAGCAAGGTCACCTTCCAGGACAGCTCGAGCAGCACCAGCGCCTCGTTCATCAAGCGCGATGACCTGACCCGGGCGGTCAATATCAACCGACCCGGGATCGAGCATGTCATTCTCGGCGATGGCGAAGGCAAGGACATGGTCCAGGCCCACCTCGGATTCGGTAACGGCACCTGGCACTCCCACCGCGACACCCTCGGGTTCCAGCTCTGGGGCAAGGGCCACTACCTGATCTCCGATATCAGTTATCCCAAGAACCGGCTGCGGGCCGAGTATTCGACCAACCTCTACCACAATACCGTGACCGTCGACGCCCGGGGGCACACCACCAACATGGGCGATGGTGATGTCGTGCTCTACGAACCCAACCTGCCCGGGTTCTCAGTCGTGAAGGTCGACGCCCCGCGCGCCTACCTCGGCAATCCGGAAATCTACTCACGCCAGCTGATGCTGGTGACCACGCAGCCGGAGCGCCCCTACGTTATCGATGTCTTTCGCGTCCAGGGCGGAAAGGTCAAGGATTATGTGCTCATCTCGTCCACCAACCATAAGACCAAGGCCAGCTATGACCTCAACCTGCGCGACATGCCCGGAGAGGCCCCGCTCGAATCCTTTAACAAGCGCTACAAAGCCTTCACCAAAATGAGCGAAGGCGACGGATCGAAAAACTTCTCCTTCACCTACGAAATCCAGGATCCCAAACCCCATCCGAAACTGCCGGATGGCGAGCAGCCTAAGCAGGCGGGCAGCAAGCACCACTTCGTGGGTGGACCGGACATGACCGTCTTCAAAACTCAAATTCCCACCAATTCCTCTCTGTCTGGAGGAGGACACGAGAAATTTTCGGATTACCCCGGCCAATGGCCAACAACGATCGTCCGGCACGAGGGGGAAGAATCTCTCTTTGTCGCCGTGCATGAGCCCTACGAGGGCAAGCCGGCCATCCGGTCGGTCAAACGAATCAACGCCCCGGGGAACGTTCTGGCCCTGGAGATAGCCTTCCCCGACCGGACGGATCGGCTCATCATGAGCCTGACCAATGAGCCGGTCCAGGCCCAGGCGGGGGGGATGACGCTCGATGGCAAAGTCGGCTTTGTCGCCCGCATGCAAGACGGACGATCCGATGCCTACCTCATCGGGGGATCTTCCTTCACCGAGGCCACGTCCAAGACCAACCTCACCCAGAAGGTGGGAGAATTTACCGGCACCATCAGCGAAAGCGCACGCCTTTGGGATGAAGATGACCTCAATGGCTTCGCTCTCCAGGGAAACCTCCTTCCCGGGGAGGGCGAGGAACTGGAAGGGAGCTGGATCCAACTCGCCAATCGCGGCCAGATCCATAAGATCCCCGAACGCACCCACAACTTCCGCGCTCCCTATAAAAGGGGCACCCGGCGTGAGGACGTGATCAAGGATGGAAAATCGGATCCCAAGGCCGAATTCTTCTTCGACCGCTCCGGTATCGAAACCACCGTCGAGATCGACCGGGTTGAAAAACGCCAGGGCAAGACCTGGCTCATCACCAAGCGGGACCACGGCATTCGCGTCGATGGCGGCCAGAAAGTGGCGGAGGAGGTCTTCATCCCGGCCCGCAAGGCCCACGGGAAGGAAACCACCTTCTCCATCGTCCGGGGTATCAGCAATCAGGCCCGCCCGGTAGTTTCTCCCGCCGGAGGTGCCTTCATGGAGCCGGTCGAGGTCAGCCTTTCCTCCCCCGCTCCCGGGGCTGACGTCGAATACGCCTTCGCCCCCTACGGAAGCGAGGCACCCCTGGAATGGAAAAAATCCGAGGGAACGATGACCCTGGACTCAAGCGGGAAGCTCCACGTGCGCAGCGTTTCTCCCCAGGGGATCAAGGCCCCGCTGCCGGATGCCTATACCTTCCGCTTTGCCGCCGACCCGGACCCGGTCAATGCCGAGTCTCTGCAGGCTGGCCTCATGGCGGAATTCCGCATCCTCCATATCGCCGGGGAAGTCGATTCGGGCATGGATAAACCTGACTTCGACCTGCCCGGAAAAAATGACTACCAATACTTCGACAGCGCCTACACCAAATTCCATGTACAAAAATATTTCGACCGGGAATACCTGGCCGCCGTCGAAGCCCAGCCGAAGGGCAGCATCCTCGACCTCATTGAGCGCTTTTACGCCTACGGTGACTATTTCGGGCGCAAGGTCTTCACCGGATATGTCAATGCCCCCGCAGACGGTGTCTATACCTTCTACTTCCGCCGCAACCACGATGGCTACCTGGAAGTCGACGGCCAACGTCTGCTCGATTATCACGGGCATATCGGCGAACCCATTGCCCAGTCGGTCCAGATGCCGCTGACCAAGGGCCTCCACCCGATTGAATTCTGCGTCCAGCTCAAGCCCTCGACGGTCCAGGGTTGGAGCAAGGAATTCGAACTGAGCTGGGAAGGCCCCGGCTTCGAGCGACGCGATATGACAGAAGGCGATTACCGGCACGATCCGGCTATGCTGGCCGAACTCAAACCCCGCATCGAACCCCTCCAGGACACCGGCAAACGCCCCCTCGCCGAATACGCCGGGCAACCCCTCTTCGTCACCCCCGAGGAGGCTGCCAAACTCTACAAGGAACGCGACCTCGGCGGGAATTGGAATTAACCCAATCCCGGAAGGGGGGCTCGTCGACTTCGGTACATCATACAAGGCAGGGACATCCGTAACTAGCTTGCCGGGAGAGTAACCCTTATCCTTATA
>CAYTLD010000061.1:0-10970 GCA_964438585.1 uncultured Blastochloridaceae bacterium
TGCTGGACGAGGGTGTCTTCGGTGTAGGTGGCAGACGGATTCATTGTTCTTCTTCCGCTCCATCCAAAATTTTTCGACCCAACTCCAAAATTTTGTATTTCTGTTTCGAACTATTCGGTGAATCAGGCAACGTTAAATTGATTAAATTTGCTTCGATCAAGGGCTCAATATAACTTACGCGGAAACGACTCCGGTTTGTTTCTCGCGTTTCCTTCATTAAATCCACCAGTTTTACTGGTTCCCGACTAGCCCTCAGTATCTTTAAAACAACCTCTTCATCTAATGACTTAGGACAAACTTGGGACAGACTTGGGACAGATTTTGTCCCAAGTCTGGTTTTAGAGGGCGGGGCAGACCGCAGAGGCAGCCGAACCAGAAACGAAGTCCGATCCGGGTCGGTCTCGAACTGGGGTTCCGGGGAACCATTATCCTTCATAGCCCTTAATATCTTTGGTATGCCCGTGCTCCGGCCTTCAGTCAGGTCCAGTTCCTTAAGGAATTCTCCGATCCGACGATTCCGGTAGCGGCGGGAGACGGCCCGGCCTTGCCGGAGTTGGTCCATGTCCACACTCCGGTCCGGCCCCGGGAAGCTGAGAATGGTCAGTTCATCCGGTGTGATCCTGACCTCAATCGGTTCCCTTTCCTCATAGCTGCGGTGGTAAACCGCATTCACGAGGGCCTCTTCCACGGCAGCGAAGGGAACTTTGTAGTAACTGGCGGCCTCGGCTCGGTCGGGGTGCTTTACCGTATATTTGGTAATCACCTTGTTCCTGAGATATTGAAGCGCTGAATTAAGCATACTATCCAGCGGGCCGGTGAATGTCTTCTCGGCAAGCCGGTCACCACCGGCCCCGTCCGGCAGTTCGACTACGTCTATACGGGTTTGTGGGAACCATTTCTCCGGTTCAGCATTAAAAAATAACAAGCCGACGTTGAGTGGACGGAGATTTTCTTCGGGACCCCGAACAATTTGCATTCGCTTACCCAACTGCCCGACATCCAGACCCTTAGCCTCTTTAGCTAGGTCGCTATTCACCTTTTCAAGAAATCCTTGGATAAATAGCGGTTTGAGGTCGCTTAACCCGGCCTGCTGGTTTTGCCGGTCGTCGAAAGGGATATTGTTGGCCAGAGAAATAAGCTCGGTTTCATGTTCGCCCTGAGCGCGAACCGTATTCGAGTTGAGCCGAATGTAGTATCCGTAATCTTTGTTATCCTTGCCCAGAAATACAGGCGCTTTGTAAGGCCGCATCTCGCCACCTGATACCCACACCACCAGAATCAATTTATCCTGAAAAGTAACCGGCTCACAGATGGGGTGGTAGCTTGGCTGAATTTTGTGCCCAAATTCGAGCAACTTCTTCTGAACCTGGTCGGCTTGCACCGGGGTAATACCCGCTGGGGGCAGGATCGGTTTTCCGTCCTGTTCGGCAATACCGATAACGAGGTAGCCGCCGCCCCAGTTATGGAAATCATTGGCAAAGGCGCAAACCGTGTGAAGTGCATCCTCGGGATTCCATCCCTCTTTAAATTCCAGACGGTCCCATTCCACGACCTGGCCGCTTAAGAGATCATCAATATTTACCGGTAAGGCCATAATTTCTCTTTGACCGTCACAGAATCACCGAATCTAAGGCAGGAGGAAAGATTTTCTTCAGCCAATTGCTGATTTGGCTCCGTCCAATTGCAGATACATCTCCGTCTAATTGCAGATTCGGGCTCGGCCAATTGGTAATTAATGCCCGTCTAATCGGAGATTTAAGCGCGACTGATTTCAGGTTTAGGCCCGGCCAATTGCAGATTACGAGACCTTCATTCACTACACGGGGGGTACCTGAGGGGTCACATAAGGGTATCTTTTTTGAAGCGAGTCTCGTGCCTCTCTCCAAGCACGAAGCATTGTCTAAAATACTGGGCTGGCCCTTTGAACTCTTTCCGCCTCTGCTTCGCCAAGCCGAGACAATTGATTTGCCAAACCGCATATAAATTAGAATACTTTGCAGACATTTCGCCGGCTTAGCTCAGTGGTAGAGCAGTTGATTTGTAATCATCAGGTCGTCGGTTCGACCCCGACAGCCGGCTCATCACTTAGCAATCACTTTCACTTTATCACTTCCGCGCCGAAATAGGGGCGCAGGGCCTCCGGGATGCGGATGCTTCCATCTTCCTGCTGACAGGTCTCGATCAGAGCGATGAAGAGACGCGGCAGTGCCGTCCCCGACCCATTGAGGGTGTGACAGAACCGGGGCTTCTTATCCTCTCCCTTGAAGCGGAGGTTCATCCGCCGGGCCTGGAAATCGAGGAAGTTGCTACAGGAGGAAACCTCAAGGTAACTACCCTCGCCGGGTGCCCAGACCTCGATGTCATAACACTTGGCCGCTCCGAACCCGAGATCACCCGTGCAGAGTTCGATTGTCCGGTAGTGGAGGCCCAACTTTTCCAGGACCGTTTGTGCATGACCGCGGATATCCTCCAGGGCCTGATAAGAATGATCCGGATGGACGATCTGCACCAACTCCACCTTGTCAAACTGATGCATCCGGATCAGACCCCGGGTCACCTTGCCGGCACTGCCCGCCTCCCGCCGGAAGCACGGAGTGTAAGCGGCGTAGCGGATGGGCAGCGCCGTCTCCGCCATCATCTCCTCCCGATGCAAATTGGTCACCGGCACCTCGGCGGTCGGTGCCAGATATAGCGGATCAGACTCGATCCCATACATATCCTCCCGGAATTTCGGCAACTGCCCCGTTCCCACCATGCACTCTTCCCGGATCAGGAAGGGGGGCGACACCTCGGTGTAGCCATGCTCGCTGGTGTGCAGATCGAGCAAAAACTGGATCAACGCTCGCTCCAGACGCGCCCCCTGGCCTTTATAAACCGCGTAGCCGCTGCCGGAAATTTTCGCCGCCGCCTCGAAATCCACCAGGCCCAGGTTGTCGCAGAGAGCGACATGATCCTGCGGAACAAAAGAAAAATCCGGCTCCACACCCCACTGGCTGACCTCGGGATTGTCTTCCGCACTGTCGCCGATGGGACATTCCGGATGGGGCGGATTCGGCAGGGTCAGGAGGATATTTTTCTGCTCATCATCCACCTCACCCGCTTCTTTATCCAACTGCGTGATCAGATCGGATTTTTCCTTCATCCCCGCCAGGAGATCGTCGGCTGATTCCCCCTGGGCTTTTCTCGCGCCGATTTCCTTGTTGATCGCATTGCGCTCCGCCTTCAACTCCTCGACCTGTGAGATACGCTGACGACGCTCGGCATCCAATTCCAGCAGTCTGTCCACCACCGCGGCGTCCGCGCCCCGCACCTTCATCCGCTCCCGGATCACCTCCGGCTCCTCCCGCACTCGTTTAATATCCAACATAAGAACTAGAAGTACAGACACACCCGCCCCGATTGCAACCCGAGTTTTATGATTGAAAATCTCCAAGAGGAACCAGTAAACGTCATAACGGTTACCCCGATCCCAGCCCCACCCAGCCCCTTATCCGGCTCCCATCTTGAATGTCATACGTATGACATTCAAGATGGGGAATAGGAACGGGGCTGGTTGTTGAGCAGCAGAAATGGCTTGGATCTTCGGTGTTATAATATATGTTATAACGTATGGCATACGAAACCAAGGTAAGAAAAATAGGCAACTCACTGGGGATCGTGCTTCCGAAGGAGGCGATTGCGGCCCTTAAAGTCAAGGAGGGGGCCAAGCTCTATCTCACTGAAGCTCCGGAGGGGAAGATGGAAATCACACCGGGGGATGCTGAATTCCAGCGGGTTATGGAAATTGCGGAACAGGGTATGCAGAGATACCGCAACGCATTGCGTGAGTTAGCAAAATGAAGGAGCCTTTCTGGATTCCCTCAGCGGTCGTCCTCGCCATTCACAATGAGATGCTGGTTCGTTTTGGTGGATCATCTGGCGTTCGCGATCCGGGAATGCTGGAATCGGCCCTGGCCAAACCTCAGCAACTCTTTCACTACGGGGAGCCAACTCTCTTCGAGATGGCGGCCTCCTACGCCTGCGGTATCGTTAAAAATCACCCCTTCATCGATGGCAATAAGCGCACGGGCTTCATGTCCGCCTACACCTTTCTCGGTGCCAATGGATGGGAATTAATAGCCCCCGAACCCGAGGCGGTCATTCAAACCCTCGGCCTGGCGGCGGGTGAAATTACCGAATCCGATTATGCCCTCTGGCTGGAAGATCAATCGGAAACCGTTACTAAATCTCCGAAACCATGAACCGAGAGCAAGTCCGCAGGATTCTCGATCAGGAGGGGTTCCGCCCCCTCAAGTCCCTGGGTCAGAATTTTCTCTGCGACACCAACCTGGCACGTTTCATCGCCGCCGCCATCGATGCCCCCTCCGGTGCGAAGGTCATCGAAATCGGACCGGGCCTCGGCTCACTGACCCGCCCCCTTCTAGATATGGGCCTCGATCTCCATGCCATCGAATTAGACAAGGGCTTGGCTGACTATCTGGAGAAGGAATTGAAGAGCGATGACCACTTCACCCTCATCCGGGGGGATGCTGTTGCGTGCCTGCACGATCACCTGCCCGCCGATTACCTGACTGGCAACCTGCCTTACAATATTTCCACTCCCCTGGTCGCCGAATTGCTCCAGCAGGAGCACCTGCCCGGCACCCTCGTCTTCACTCTGCAATGGGAGACCGGCCAGCGCTTCGCCGCTCCGCCCCGCACCCGCGATTACGGTGCTGTCACCGTTCTCCTTCAATCCTGCTACGAGGTGGAAAACCTCCGTAAGATCGGACCCGGCGTCTTTTATCCTGAACCCGCCATCGACTCCGTCGTCTTCCGGGCCCGGCGCAGGGAATCCCCACTTCTCACCCACCCCGAACGGAGAACCTTTTATCAAACCCTCCGGAAAGCCTTCTCCCAACGCCGAAAAAAACTCCGCAACACCATCGGCATCGATTCCGACCTCCGCCCCGAACACCTCAGCGTGGAAGAATGGATGCGGGCTTTTCTTGATAGAAATCCCGAATCCTCCTGAATGGCGCTTGCCCCACGGTCGGATACCGCTTAGAAAATACATTATGAACCGATTTAAGTTCATGCCCATCGGGATACTATCAGCCGGACTATGGCTGTTTTCTTGCCCGTTGCAGGCTGAGAATGAGAATCCACAAAAGAAATTAACTCCAATTGAGATCGAACCTCTGCTTTTCGATGCCATTCCCTGGACACGCAGTAAAGACGACTTGACCGAGGCGATGCAACCCTATGCGTTCCGCTGGAATTCGGACTTACAGAATTCCGCCCGTGCCGTCCGCCCCGGGTTATCACTCTTCGGCCACATGGTGAATGAACTCATCATTTACTTCGAAGACGGGAAACCGTCGCAAATCACCGCCTCTTTCTACAACCGCGGGGATATGGGCATAATCCCTGCAGAGTATCTACAGGCATTGGAAACAAAACTGCTGGAAAAAATCGAGAAGCAACTTGGCAACAAACCAAAATCAATAGAAGGCCTTAGAGGACGTTCAAACTGGGATACCCAGACTCTTCTCTGGAATCAGGAGCCCAGTGTTTTCCGACTGGAAATATCTAAGACGAAAATCAAGGGAAGCGACACACCGCGACCGGAATTTGTCCTTCTCACCATCCTGCCCTTTAAAAACGAAGCCGCCTTCAGCATCGCCGATAGTAAAAAGATCAACATTGATATCTTCTCGCTACGCGAAAAAGTGGAAAAGTCTCCAGACGGAATCATCCGCTTGAAAGGCATCCCGATGGTAGACCAGGGTCAGAAGGGCTACTGTGCCACCGCCAGTGTGGAACGTATCCTTCGCTATTACGGCGCGGATGTAACCCAGCATGAGCTGGCCCAATATGCCAATACCGGCCAGATGGGAACCAACCCGGATCAACTCTACGATGCCCTTAAGTCAATCAGCACTCAGTATGAATTTCAGGTGCGGAAACTAGAATTCCTGGAGATCGATGACTACCTCGACCTTATCGAGGATTATAATAAAGCAGCTAAAAAGAAAAAAATCCGCCCCTTCAACCATGGTCTCATCATTGATATCGGTGTGATGTACAAACAGATGGATGACACGCTCCTCAAAGAAATCCGGCTGGATAGCAACATGAAATTCAAGCGCTTCTCTCAGCGGATCGAAAGGAATCTTAAAGATGGCATCCCGTTACTATGGGGAGTCATGCTGGGCGTCATCCGTGAGCCGGAACTGCCACAGGCCTATGGCGGCCACATGCGGCTCATATTCGGGATCGACCTTGATAAGAACGAAATCCTCTACACCGACAGTTGGGGAAAAGGGCATGAGGAAAAACGCATGTCCCTGGAAGATGCCTATGTGATCACCACCAGCCTCTTCACCATATCTTCACTTTGAATTCCCTCGACCTGCAATGACCCGAGCTAAAAAAATCAACGACCTTTATCCGGTGGCACTGGAAGGGTGGTGGCTGGAGCAGTTGCGGCGCGGCTTTCCGGGAAGGGACCGGGAAGTGGCGCTGGGAAAATTGCGCAAGCATGTGTCCCGGATCAGCGACCTCTTCACAGTCGAGCGGGAGCAATCCACCGCCCGGGCTTACCACACCCCTGATGATGTCCTCGCTTATGGGCTCTTCTACTTTCCCCAGACCTATGCCCGCACCGCGCTGGCTCTGAACGAATTGATCGAATTTCGACAATGGCAGCCGGATCCTATCCGGCCCGTCCGCATCCTCGACATCGGCTGCGGCTCCGGTGCCTCGACCTGCGCGGTCATGGCCAGCCTCTCCGACCGTGTTGCCTCTGCGGAAATCCACGGCCTTGATCAGGCCAGTGAGAACCTCGAAGCCGCCCGCTCCCTGACCCGTGAGTGGGAACCTGCTGGTCGGACCACCTGGCAGCTTAAATTTCAACAGCGGAACCTGCAACCCGCCGCCGCTGGATCCCTGGCCCTCCCTCGCGGGTCATGGGATCTGATCGTTCTCGCCTTTTCCCTCAATGAACTGGCGAACCAGTGCGAGGACTCCGTCCTCGGGGACTGGCTGGTCCGCATCATGGCCAACCTCGCCCCCGGCGGCGTCTGCCTAATCCTCGAACCCGCACTGATGGAAACATCCACCCGCCTGATGTCCCTGCGCGATTGGTTCACCGAAACCACCCACCTCCACCTCTGGGGGCCGTGCTTGCATCGGCAGACCTGCCCGATGCTGGCAGAAGGTAAACACTGGTGCCACGAGGTCCGCCGCTGGACCCCACCGGAAAGCCTGGAATTCCTCAATCGCAAACTCTTCCGCGACATCAACCATCTGAAGTTCAGCTTCCTCGCTCTCGGACGCGACCCCGCTCCGGACCTTTCCACCTCCGCCAATCTCTTCCGCACCATCTCACCCGTCGCCCGCACAGCCGGAAAATTCAGCCTCCGGGGCTGTGCTGCCGATGGCCAGCTTCACACTTACGAATGGCTCCAGCGCCACCTCTCCAAAGAGGAAAAAGATTTCCTCCGCAACACCTGGGAGAGGGGAGATATCGGCTGGCCAAAAGATTCAACGCCCACCGGCTCCGGAATCCGCGCCCACACCCACCCGCAGGACAGTCGTCACTATGCAGCGTGAGCTACTCGGGGCGACTCAAGGCTGTTCTTTGATGGCATAAAGCTCAACCGGCTCATCCACCCCTTTAACCTGCTCGCGGCCTACCAATTCAATTCCGGATTTTATATTTAATTGTTCATAAACCGCTTTCGACATCAGAAGGGGCCGTTCTAATTTCTTGGTCAGGCCCTCGATTCGACTGGCCAGATTCACTGTATTTCCGATGGCGGTAAATTCCATGCGCTTGCTGGAGCCGATACTGCCAACCACCGCGGGCCCGGTTGCCAGACCAATGCCTATTTCAACCTGGGATTCATTCATTTCAGCCAGCTTCCTGTTTACCTCTGGCAGCCTTTTAAGCATGGAACACCCGGCCCCGAAAGCAGCCTGCGCATGCTCTTTCGATTCGCCCCCGGTTCCGAAAAGGGCCATAAACCCGTCGCCCAGAAATTTATTGATCATCCCACCGTGCTGCACCTCGATCACGTCGATCATCGAGTCGAAGAAAGTATTCAACAGTTTAACAATAGCATCCGGCGGTCTCGAGGCACTCCGCGCCGTGAAATTCCGGATATCGACAAACATCACGGTGATCACCTCTTCAGTCCCCGATAATTCGGGGTTGTTTTTTAATAATCGCTCTGCCGCCTCAGTGCCGACATGGAGACCAAACATTTGGCGCAGCTTCTGCTTTTCTTTCAACTCCCGGACCATCCGATTAAACTCATAGACTAGCAGACCAAATTCATCCGCTCTCAGAAGCTTCACTTCAAAATCGAGATTCCCCCGGGCCACCTCCTGCGCGGCAGACCTTAATATCTGCACCGGGCGGGCGACCAAACGACTCATCATCACCGCCGTGCACAGCCCGAAAGCGATCCCGACACTTCCGACAAAGAAGACGAACCACTGGGAATCCTGACTGGCATCCTGCGGGGCAAAGGCCAGGAGAATCAGAGAGCCAATCGGACAAATTCCCGCCGAAAGTGCCCAGGCAATTCCGCGGCCCTCAAGACTCAGCGAAAACGTGCCCGACACCTGATCGGGCCGCTCATTATTAAAGAGAACAGGATACAAGGTCCGGTAGCTGGCCAGTTCAACGAGGAAAAACGAGTGGGTCAGCGAGATAAACCCGGAAACCAGGAATGAAACCGGCAAATGCCAGAGCAGGGTCCCCGGCAGAGTTCCGGGAACCATCGCCAAGGAACCGAGAAAAACCGGAACACAGAGACTCCACCCCAGAAAAGGAAGAACCGAACCAAGCCAGGGCAGGTTGACCAAACGCCGACGTAAGCGGAGCAGCACCTCCTCGGATCCTCCTTCACTCCGCAACCCGTGACGAAACGACAGCACCAGCCACACCCAGACTCCAGCCAGGGTGGGATACACCAGCGCATTATACCATGTCACTGTCGTGTAAAACTGATGGCGCAGCGGTTCGCTTAGCAAAGGCTCGATAACCGTGCCGTTATACCAGATATTGAAGACACTCCCCAGCACCTGTGGCAGCACCGGTGCCGCGACTAATATCCAGAGACGCTTCCACGCCGAAAAAACCGTCATACCACAATTTAGGCAGCCCAACGCCTATCGGGGAAGCTGGATTCTGAAAAGAATCCGGCACGAAGGAAAATTCCAAATTGTCTTAGCACCCGCGCTTTTTTGCGTTTAACTATAGATATGTCACCACGCATCGAACTCATCACCACCGGCACTGAGTTGCTGGACACCCGTGTCAATCAGCACGTCATTTATCTCGGCAGTGCCCTCCGCAATCATGGCCTTCGGCTTATGCGTCAAACTTCTGTTTCGGACGGTCCCGACATCGAGCCGGTCCTCCGAGAAGCCATCCACCGCTCGGACGTTGTCATCGTCACCGGCGGCCTCGGTCCCACTAGCGACGATCTGACCCGCGAAACCCTGGCCACTATTCTCGGGCTGCCTCTCCTTCACGATGAAGCCGTAGCCGCTCACATCAGTGACTACTTTAAAAAACGCGGGCGCGAGGCCCCGGATTTTGTCTTCCGGCAAGCCATGATCCCGGAGGGAGGAGAGGTGCTGCCCAATCCGAGCGGCACGGCTCCAGGGATCGCCCTCGCTTATGGTAGTGTCTTGATCTTTCTCCTGCCGGGGCCTCCACGGGAACTCCACCCCATGTGGGAAGGGCACGTCCTGCCGCGCCTCCTGTCAGCTTTTCCATCCGCCCGCAGCCCCCGCTTCCGTATTATCTCCGTCGTCGGACTGGGCGAGTCCGAAGTGCAGACCCGCACCCAGACCTGTCTCCAGGACTGTCCGCCCGAGGAAATCGGCTACTGTGCCCACCCCGGCATCGTCGATATCCGCGTCAAAAGTTCAGAGCCGACGCAGGAGGAACGTATGGTCGAGATTCTGACTCGTGAATTCGATAAGGAATGTTTCACCACCTCCGGCGAGTCGCTCCCGGAAACAGTGATTCGGGTGGCAAAGGAAAAGAAGCTGCTCCTGGCCACCGCCGAATCCTGCACCGGGGGCCAGACCGCGCAGCGTCTCATCCAGATTCCCGGCGCGTCTGACGTCGTCGATCGCGCCTGGGTCACCTACTCCAATGAGGCGAAAATCGAATGCCTGGGCGTCCCCCGCGAGACCATCGAATCGCATGGTGCCGTCAGTGCCGAAGTGGCGGAAGCCATGGCCCGGGGCGCCCTCGACCAGAGCCCGGCGGACATCGCCGTCTCCATCACGGGAATCGCCGGCCCCGGCGGTGGAACTGAAGAGAAACCAGTCGGCTCAGTCTGGATCGGGCTGGCTATCCGGCAAGGTAAGAAAACCACTGTCACCTCCTCGCACTACGTTCTCCCCCCAGACCGGATCACCTTCCAGGAAATCGCCTCCACCTACGCCCTCGACACCTTCCGCCAAGCCATTAATTAGGGACGCAGACCAATTTCCTGCTACAACCTTTCAATTCAGACACAGGAAATTGGTCTGCGTCCCTAATTATTAGATGCTTCTCACTTCCTGCACGGTGATCAGGTGATCGGGCAGGACCTCCCGCACACTTTCGGCCAGGGTGGTGATAACTTCTGGACTGTCCACCACTTCGATAACCACCGGGAGATCATCGGAGAGACGGAGAATTTTTTCGGTATGCAGGACATGATGGGGCCCGAAGCCGGCCATCCCGCGGAAGGCCGTTGCTCCTGAGAGTCCCTTTTCCCGAACCATCGACAAAAGGGCTTCATAGATCGGCTTTCCGTCGAGTTTCTCCATCTCGCTCACATAGATTCGCATGACATGGCAGGTTTTCATAGTGGGTTTCTCCTAGGACATATTGTAGTTGATGGAACGGGCGACGACATAACCCAGCCAGCAGGCCAGCAGACAGGCGAGGACCGAAAGCATTACATTCCCGATCA
>CAYTLD010000062.1:0-1292 GCA_964438585.1 uncultured Blastochloridaceae bacterium
GCCCCTCTACTCCCGTTTTCTGACTTTCAGGCCATCAATGACCTGACCGGTAAATTCGGAAGTGGTGCCGCCGGGGGGGGCGTCGGGGTGAAAGAGAAAGGTCAGCCTCACCTCGACGGTTCCGTAGTCCGGCGATATGTAGGCGGGTCTTTTCCCGTGTTCCTCCTGGTAGAGTTCGTTCGGATCGACGGGATGGAATTTCCATTGCCGGGCCGCTGAGAGTGCCGACTTCTCAAAGTCCGGGTGGGTGGCCGATTCGAGTGTCGCACGGTTGACACGACCATCGACCCGGATGCTGATAATTACATCCGCATGGCCGATGACCCGCTCCTCCTTGAGTTCCTTGGGGTAAACCGGACGGTAGCCCGTGTAGGGGATCGGCTGACGGACTCGCAGGGCCGTGTTGAGTGGCTCGATGGAATAGTATGATTTGCGGGTGGGTTGAAAGTGGAATTTCTGCTGCAACCAGATAGCGGTCGGTTTCCCCTCTTTTTCGGCTGGCCAGAAACGCCAGGCGGACAACGCCCGTTTCACGGACTCCGCGAAGGCGGGCTGGGTGGCGGATAAAATTTTAATCGTTTCCACCCGCCCCTTAGCATTGACCAGATAGCGGGCCTCAACCTGTCCCCGGATGCCCTCGATAAGAAATTCACGGGGGTAGTTGGGAAAATAGTAAAGCCCCGCCTCCGGTGGCCGGTCCGCAGCCGGGAGGGTGTGGCCCAAAAAGCAGGCCCACGCTACCAATGGGAAGATTCTCCAGGTAAAAAATGATAACCGGCGCATACCTGATAATAAGCGGCAGAAATCCGGCATGCAACCCCGGCACATCAGGCATTTGCGAATTCAGGGACAGTGAGCTAACTCCATGTGTAATAACATGACAACGCATGACGTCTGGGAGTTAGCTCACTGTCCCTGAATTCCGGGCTTGCAATCATTCTCTGAGCCCTTAAATCCTTATCGGACTAATAAACAGCTATGAAAAATATCTTTATCTTACTTGGCGTCGGCCTGGCTCTGTCCTTGGTTTCCTGCTCACAGGACAAGGGGATCGTCGGGAAATGGAACGGGATCGAAGGAAAAAATAATTTCGCCGTCGATACCATCGAATTCCAACCGGAAGGTATCTTCTTCTTTGGCCAGACCGAGGGCCAATGGGAAGAAACCGCCGCCGGACGCGTCCAAATCCGCTTCAAAAACGTTCTGCCCAATTCCTATGACTACGTCGTCCAGGATAACATCCTGACCCTGAAAGATCAGGTCGGCATCGCCGGTGAATTTGAACGGGCGGA
>CAYTLD010000062.1:1392-10907 GCA_964438585.1 uncultured Blastochloridaceae bacterium
ACATCCTGACCCTGAAAGATCAGGTCGGCATCGCCGGTGAATTTGAACGGGCGGAGTAGGCTCAGAGCCAAACTGCGATGTAAATGCAAAAATGTCCGAACCTTGGCGACAAAGCCAAGGTCGGCCATCCACAGTTCACCGCGTCTCGCCTTGGGCATGCGCCTCCTCTTCGTCATAGACGGCAAAGAGGGCTTCGGAAGCTGCAACCATCACCTGATGTTCTTCGATCCATGCCAGCAATTCGCGATAGTCTGCAGGCGGGAGTTGCTCAATCGCCGCTTCAATTTCGGTCACCGTGCTCATGGTTATATATTGCTCCTGCTCCCTCCCTTCGGCAAGTTTACAATCACAGTGCCTTACACGGCGTGAGATGATGGGCAATCGGTGAAGAAAGGCCACCTTCGCACCTTCTAACCTTTATACCTTTATACCTTTATACCTTCCCATCAGTCCCAGCATCCCTACCCGCTCTTGGCCATGCGTTCGACTTTTTCCAGGAATTGGCCGACGTTCTCACGGGGTTTGATTTCCTGGGCGCGGCGCAGGTAAGTGAGGGCCTCACTGTATTTCTTCAGGCCAACCATGAGTTGTCCGAGGCGGACACTGGCGTCTGCTTCGAATTTTTCCAGGTCGGCGGCGCGCTCGTAATAGGCCTCCGCCTTCTCCGGCTCATCATAGCGCTGGAAGTGCTGCCCCAGGAGCAGGAGGGCGTCCCCGTCCAGGGGATCCATTTCGACCACCTGCTGCAGGACCTTGGCCGCCTCGTCATCCGCGCCTTCGGCAAGGGCGATGCGGGATTCCGTTTTCAGCAGATCCTTTTTCTGGTCATCGGTTAAGCGATCCATGGCTACTTTCTTTATTTCCCCGATCAGTTGCTTGGCCTCCCCGTAGGCGGCGCGCCCGGCGAGAATTTTAGCGGCCCGCAGGGCGGCATCCGGCTTTCCGTTTTCATCGGATTTCAGGGCGCGGGCGTAGGCGTTGGCCGCCATGCTTAGGTTCTCGAGGGTGGCGTAAATATCACCGAGCAGGTTCAGGCTTTCCGGGGTGGCCTTGCCCATGTGGTAGAGGATTTCGAAATTCTCCGCCGCTTTCATGGGCTGTTCAAGTCCGATGTAGGCGTTGGCCTGCATCATCCAGAAGTCAGGTTTGTCCGGATACTTGCTGATCAGCTCACCGGCCAGGGAGGCGGCTTCTCCGTACTTCTGCTGCCGGAGGATGGCCTGCGCCAGGCCCAGTTTGTAATCGAGCGTTTCCGGCTCGAAGAGGAGGGCGGTGCGGTAGGCGGATTCTGCGGAGAGGTAATCTTCATTTTGCAGCAGCGCGGTTCCGAGAATCCCGTAGGTGAGGGCATCGTTTTCCCCCAGAGCAATGGCCTCGGTGAAGGGTTTGATGCTTTTCTTCATCTGCCCGGACTTGGCGTAAACCAGGCCGAGATTTTTCCAGGCGCGGCGGAATTTGGGGAATTTGCCTACCGCGCTGTTATACCACTTGGCCGCTTTTTCATTTTTATCCGCTTGAAAGAAAAGGTTGGCGAGAATGAAGTCAAATTGGGCACTGAGTTCATTGTCGGGGTCGTCCTGGAGCAGAAGTTCCAGTTCGACGGCGGCAGCCTCCGTGCCCTCGCTCATCATCTCCTGGACGGCCTGCATGATTTCGATTTGCTCATCCGGAATCTCCGGCTCGATTTCACTGTTCATTCCATAGGTGCCGAGGAAGCGCTTTTGGAATTCCTCCGAATTCCAGTAGGACTCCGGCACGTCGGCGGTTTTATCCGGAAGTTTTGTCTGGGCTTGCAGCCCGAGAGTGCAGTGGATGATGATTAAGATAGTTAGTATAGTTCTCATAGGTTTATCCTGGTGGGTTGAAGGTAATGGGTATGGACATCTTGGCCGCGACAGCTTCCCCGCCGCGGGTTGCGGGTTCGAATTTCCACTGGCGAATGGCGTCGATGGCAGCCTTTTCAAAGGCCGGATGTGTCGCACGCTTAGCCACGGGATCTTCTACCTTCCCGCTTTTATTGACAACGAAAACTATATAGACCTGCCCCTTCTTCTTTTCGCTGCGCAGTTCATTGGGGTAGCGGGGTGGGCTCTGGAAAATCGGTTTCGGCTGGGAATCGAGCGCCCCGGAGTCAAAGATATCTTTTTTCACCTGCTGGTTGGCCTTAGCTAGCAGGCTTGTTATATCCGCGCCGAAGCTGGCACCACCGAGACCACCGGCGGAGGCATCGAGGTTGAGCTGATCCAGGCTTAAATTCGGGGTGTCGAGTTCGACCATTTCCGGCGGTTCCTCGGGCTCGGGATCTTCCGGAGGCGGTTCTTCCTCGATCATATCCGGCGGCGGAGGGGTCACCACCACCGGGGCATCCCGGAGGGTGCTGTCCTCTCCCATGCGGTCGTTGATCCGCTGGGTGATAGGCAAGACCATAAAGAGCAGGAGCGTCCCGAGCAGGCCGAGCAGGAGTGGCACGGCCGCTTTGATCACTTGGGATACGCTGTTGTTCTTTTTCATCCTAGTTGGTCGTGGTGACAGAGACATCGGCCCCGCTCAGGAGTGCTTCATCATACACCCGCATGAAAACACCCAATGCGGATTTCTTCTTGGCCTGGATCAGGACCGGGAGGTTTTTTGCCAGTGCCTTGCGCCGGATGACGGGCTGCACCCCGTTGACTCCAATCGCGGCTCCCTCATGGGTCACCTGTCCGGCCTCGGTAATGAGGATGACGACGTTATCGTTTTCCGAATCCGAGGCGGCGGCAGCCGATTGCGGCTTGTTGATCTGGACTCCGGATTCTTCGACAAAGATGGTGGTGACAATAAAGAAGATGAGGAGAATAAAGACCACGTCGATGAGCGGGGAGATATCCACCTCATTTCCGTCATCGGCCAAATTCGAACTGTTAAATCGTTTTCCCATCGTTATTGATTGAGCGTGGAGACGCTGACTTTAGCACCGGTGAGAACAGCCTGGTCATAGGCCCGCATAAAAATATCCATGTTCGCAGACTGGTCGGCCTGGAGGATGACCGGAAGCTGGTTCTTGGTGGACATCCGGTTGATCGTCGATTGGATGCCGGTGATCCCGATTTGCTTGCCCCCATAGACAATGTCCCCCTCAGCCGTGATCGCGATCAGGATGCTGTTCTTTTCCAGATCTTTTGCGCTGGCCGCCGTCGGCTTGGCGATATCCACATCGGGCGCCTCGACGAAGACGGTGGTGACAATAAAGAAGATGAGGAGAATAAAGACCACATCGATCAGCGGTGAAATATCCACTGCGGACTCGTCGTCACTGGCTGAATTGGCACTGAATCGTTTTCCCATCTTTCAATCCCCTGATTATGTGGTGACCAGCTTCCGGATCGGATCTGATTTTTTCTGACGGTAGAGACGTTGCATACAGGCACTCTCCAGGTGCTCGATAAAGGCGGCATAGTAGTCGCGCCCCCGGCGCAGGTAGTAATGAAGAAAGTATCCCGGCAGGGCGATGACCAGCCCCTGGGCGGTGGTAAAGAGTGCTTCGGAAATCCCGCTGGTGACCAGGTTCATGGTCTCATCTCCCCCGCCCCCACTGGCGAGGCCGTCAAAGGTGGCCAACATACCGGTCACGGTTCCCAGCAATCCGATCAGGGGAGCGGCGGTAACACAGACCTTCATGAACCGGAGGTTGCGACTCAGCGGCTCCACCTCCACCCCACGGATTTCCTGAAAGCGGTAATCGAGCTGTTGCAGATCATCCGCATCCAGTGCGTAGGTAACCATTTCCCCCACCTTGCCGGTGGCGGAGGTCGGGTCGTCCATGAGACGCTTCAGTGCCCGCTTATCTGCTTTTCCCGCCCCGCTCATTTTGAGCGTAATCCAGACCGAAAATGCGCTGTAAAGCATGATCATGCCTAATATAGCCAGACCGATCATCGCCCAGCCTCCCTGAACCCAGGTCTGCAGCGTAAGGTCGATCAGACTCTGCTCACTGCCGATGGCGGATTCCATTTAGCTTGCCGGTTGAGGTTGTTCCTGTGCCACTGGCGGGATGACACGCGGCAAAGGCGGATTGTTAACGGAGCCGGACGCTGGTGTCGCAGGGGAGGCGGGTGCGGACTCTGACCCCCCGACCGTGGCACTCATCCGATTCAAAAAGGCAATGGCCATTTTTTCCATCGTGCTCAGGATGCTGCCCGCTTTTCTGGATAGGAAGGCATAGAGCATCAGGGAGGGAATGGCCACGATCAGGCCTATCTCCGTGGTGATCAGGGCCTCGGAAATACCTGAGGAGAGGCTCTTGGCATCACCAGCACCGTAAACAGTGAGCAACTTAAAGGTCTTGATGATCCCGGTCACTGTTCCCAACAGCCCCAGCAGGGGTGCCGCTGCCGCTGTCACCGAAATGAAGGGCAGGAGTGAGTTGAGCTTCAAGCGGGCATCGAGCATTTTTTCATACATCACTTCCTCGATCAGTTCGCGCGGCTCATTGATGTGATCGATTCCGGCTTTGAGCATCTCACCGATCGGGCCTCCGATTTTATCCGCGATGGCCATCCCCTGGGCGACATCCCGCCGCTGAATGGCACCGAGGATTTCATCCACCTGCTGGCGCTTGGCGGTTTTGATAAAGAGGAAAGTAATGAACTTATACAGCGCCAGCAGCCATGCGATGAGGGCGATCCCGATGAGGGGATAGATAAAAAATCCCCCCTTGCCCAGGTGTTCCGCCAGGGTCTCATTCGTTTCCTCGACCTTGAGCGCATCTCCCTCCGTCGGGTCAAAGGGCAGCAACCCGGAACCGGTCGATGCCAGTGACTTAATCTGTGGCACCAGGGTCGGATCCGGAAGCGGAATAATATTGGGCTCGAGTGATCCCAGCTTTTGCTCGGCCAGGCCGGCCACGCTCCCGTCGCTGGAGGCAAAGACCGCCACCGGGCCGGAAAGAACAAAACTCCCCTCCAGGATATTTCCATCCGCCAGTGCCCGGCCCTCGAAACGGGCACCCCCGGACAGATCAATGATCCGGTCGATCGAGAGTTCGACAATCTTGGCCTGGGCCTGAAAAACCTCGATCGGGGTCAGATTCGGGTTCTCCGGCGCGTTGCCTGCGGCTTTTAAATCCGCCTCATACTTGGCCAGCTCAGAAATATGCACCTGGGTTTCAAAATTTCTCACGTAGTCGTCGAAGAGCGTGCTCAGGTAGCCCTCGGTCGCCTCCTGAGCTTTAATTTCATTCTGCAAATTGGTCACGGCCAATGTCCGGCTGGTCAATTCCCGGTCCACTTCCTCGAATTTTTTCCTCTGCTCGATCAGCTTCGCCTCCAGCTCATTCAACTGCTGGTTGAGCGGAACTTTTTCCGCCGTAATCGCCTCTTCGAGTTCGGACAGCTTGGCCATGCTGAGCTTGAGGTCGTTATCGACCCGGCTTTCAACGGCCTCCGGGCTGGTGTTCGTCTCCTGCGCATGTCCCGCCCCGGTCACGGCCAGGAAGGTCGCCGCCAGGAGGATTGGATAGTAGTTAATGGAAGATTTGGTTTTCATCATCAGTGTCCGCCGTTGTTTATTTCACTTCAAATGGCAACGGGATATATTCCGCCAGCCCCTCACCATCGAGGATTTGAAATATTTTCATCATTTCCGGAGCGCGGTCATTGACCGGCTGCCAGTCCCAGCCATTCGGACCCGGCGTCCCCGTTCCGGCCTGCGTGCCATCGTTGTTGACAAAATAGGCTTGGCCCAGGCCCAGGTAAATTTCTTTGACCTCGACCTCTTTGCCGTTCAATTCCCGGATCGCAGTTGAAGTCGAAATACTGGCGTTGAATTTATTGATCTCATTGAGTGTCCCGACCACATTTTGGAAACGCTGAGAAAGTGAGAGATCGGTCTCATCCGGATTCTCGGGAAGCTTCTGACTCAGGGGCCGGATTTTGTCACCCAGCACTTGCGGCAAGGACGCCAGCACCTCGGATTTGAGTTTCTTCTCCATCCCGACGATCATCGTGCGCAAAGCATCCGTGGCCGCTTTCAGATCCTGGCTCTGGGCTTCCAGCTTCCCTGCCTGCTCATCGCTCTTGGCAATTTCACTTTCAGCTTTTTCAATCCTCTCCTCGTAGTCACCCAACTCACTTTGCAATAGCTCGATCCGTGCCTGGAGGATTCCCTTCCCCTCCTGCCACTCCGCCTTCTTCTCGGAAATGAGCTGCTCCGTCTCCACCCATTTCTGAATTTTAGTCCTCGTGCTGTCAAAGCCTCCCAGTTCGTCACTCTGCCCCAAGGCCAGATTCGTGACGGCGGTCACAACCACGACACCAGTGATTAACGTGCATTTGAATGTTTTCATATAATTTAGCATAAAATCTCCCGCGACTTTCTATCGAAGTCTTTCATATAATTCAACAACTGATTGAGATTAAAAGCCATAAGACGAGTCTCAATGTTACGATTTGGATACAAACCACCCCCGCAGATTGGTATTTAACGCAGAAGATTTGCTTGTCTCTTCACCGATTGAACATCATAACAAGGCGTATAAGGCACTATGCTCCTGCGGACAGTTCTGCCTCCAGCGCGTGCCCTGATTTTTATCATGTCGAAAGTGCATGTTCAGATGAGCTCAATGAACAAGCCTTACCGCATCCGGAATAATTATTGACAACCATGAAGTGATGCTTCATGGTTTTGCATGGATTGGAGCAGTCTTTCTGAGAAAAAAACGAGACTGGATGAGTATCGTCCGCTGCCTCCGGATCTAGTAAAAAACCTGGAGCAGTGGTTTACAGTCGAGTTGACCTATACCAGCAACGCCATCGAGGGCAACACCCTCACGCGCCAGGAAACCGCCCTGGTAGTCGAGAAGGGACTGACTGTCAGCGGAAAATCGCTGATCGAGCATCTGGAGGCGGCCAACCACGCTAACGCACTTAAAACCATTCTAACTCTGGCCCGATCCAGGACGAGCGACCTGACCAGGCATGACCTTCTGAATATCCACACCGCCATCCTGCGCGGCATCGACGATAGCCATGCGGGCCGCTACCGCACCATCCCGGTTCGGATTTCCGGCTCCATGGTGGTCCTGCACAACCCGGCCAAGGTGCCCGGACTGATGGCCCGGTTCATCGGGGATCTCACCACCTCCGACATTAGCCATCCGGTGGAATTGGCCGCTGAGGCGCATTATCAACTCGTCACCATCCACCCCTTTGTGGATGGAAACGGACGCACGGCCCGCCTGCTCATGAATCTCATCCTGATGCAACACGGCTACCCCCCAGCACTCATTCGCAAGCGCGACCGTCTGCGTTATATCCAGTCGCTGGAGAAAGCGCAGCTGGGCGGCGATAAAGCAGATTACTTCAAACTCATCGCGGAAGCCGTGGACCGCTCCTTTAACATCTACCTCCAGGCACTCTCTCCAGACGAGACACCTCTCCCGCCCACTGCCAATCTCCTCCGCATAGGCCAGCTCGCCAAACTAACCGGTGAAACAAACGCCACCCTGCGCTTTTGGACCAGGGAAGGATTGCTAGAGGTCGCCGACACCACCCAGGCCGGCTACCAGCTCTATCATCCCGCCATGGTGGAACGCTCACGCGAGATTCGACGCCTCCAGGGAGAACGTCTAACGCTGAAAGAAATCAAGTTGAGAGTGGAAGTGAATGGTGAAGATCCCGCCAGGAAATGACCCGGCCAGCCTGGCGCTGCTGCGACTCCACACCCCCATAGACGAGAGTGCAATGGTCCGGGCTCAATCCGGTTGCGTTGGCGAACCATTTTAAACCGTCAAAAAAGGAAGGATGAAGGGTGGATCCTGATTTAATTTCCACGGCCTGGAGCTGCGGACCGTTTTCAATCAGAAGGTCAACTTCATGACCGCTGTGGTCGCGCCAGAAATACCCGCGAGGCCGCTCTCCGGCATTGATGGTGGTCTTCATATACTCGGAGATGACATGATTTTCAAATAGTGCACCCCGGAGATGATGATCACGTAGGTCTTCAGGCCGTCGTAAACCCAGGAGCGAGCAGAGCAACCCGGTGTCGTGGAAATACAGCTTACGCTGTTTGACCACTCGTTTGTTCCAGTTTCGATGATACGGTGCCAGGAGATAGACAACAAAACTGGCTTCCAATACGGAGATCCAGGATGCGATGGTTTTATGATCTACTCCGAGTTCATTCCCCAGCGCGGACATGTTCAGAAGTTGCCCCACCCGGCCCGCACACAATGCGAGAAAGCGGCGAAAGAGTGACAGATTTCCAATGTTCTTCATCGACCGGACATCCCGTTCCAGATAGGTTTCAATATAGGAAGGAAAGAAATCCGAAGCCGACACCGGACGATCAAAGAGTGGCGGATAGCCTCCCTGAAAAAGGCAGGTGTCCAGATCGGTTGTCAGTAATCCGGAGGATTCCATCTCAGCCTGGGAAAAGGGAAGCAGATGAAGGATGGCCGTGCGACCAGCCAGCGTCTGCGAGATTTTTTCAAGCAGTAGAAAATTTTGGGAACCCGTTAGCACATAGTGCCCCAGTGAAGGTCTCTCATCCACGATTCCCTGGAGATAAGAAAACAATTCCGGAGCACGCTGCGCCTCATCGATAATTATTCCGGTTTCACGGTGCTGGGCCAGGAATCGCCTCGGATCTTCAGTGGCGGCAGCCATGACATCCAGGTTTTCCAGATTCGCATACGCGTAATCTGGAAATGCCTGACGCACTAAGGTCGTCTTACCCGACTGACGAGGCCCGGTCAGGGATAGAACAGGAAAGCCCTCGGCCCGAGATTTTAGTATCGGAGCTAATTCTCGTTTGAACACGCTCCTGATAGTACAGCCCATCGTGGAAAATGCAATTGTAAATATGGGAATTAGATTCCCGTATTTATCAAGCGCATGCTGTCTGGTCATGCGCTTCCTGGGGTGGATAGTGCCGAAGAATTAGACAATGTTTTGGACTCCAACCTCGCCACCCTGACGCATCGCCAGCGGGGGTAACCCTCTTGGTTTACAGCAGGTGACGTTTGGCGAAGGCTCGGCCCGATCCAGATTTAAGATACCGCTCAAAGGCATCTGCTTTTTATTTTTCTGGAAAAGCGCAATACAAGGAGAGTTCCGATGGCTTACAGTAGATGCCTCTTTCGAAATGAGTGGCCCGATCCACTTTTGAGATATCTCTCGAATTGGATGGCTTTGGTTTTGGAGGGGAATGCGCAATACCAGGCTAGTTTCCAAGGGCGCTTGGAAGAGGTGAATTTATGTCCGCCCTGGTTGTGGGTTTTGAAACGTTTTTTCAGATCCTTTGTCCTTCCGACATAATACAAATCCCTCTTTGACTGAGACTGGATGATATATACGTAGTGCATGCGAATTTCCTCCTTTGCCAAGGCTACGGAGGATCCCCCGGAACTACAGGACATAAATAAACGATGGAATATCGAGAGCGTTGAGAGGGGCCTGTCCTCCGTAGCTTTAGCGAAGGGGGAAGCGGGTGACGAGATTCGAACTCGCGACATCAACCTTGGCAAGGTTGCACTCTAC
>CAYTLD010000063.1:0-7064 GCA_964438585.1 uncultured Blastochloridaceae bacterium
TTAGAATTCGAGTTTGACCTTGCGGTTGCCGGCGGTGATGTTGCCGATGACGCAGGCGCGGGTTTGATCGAGGACTTTGATGGCGTCTTTGGGGGAGACGATGACGACCATGCCGATGCCCATGTTAAAGACCCGATAGAGTTCCTTGCGTTCGACCCCGCCGCGTGATTCGAGGAGGTCGAAGATGGGGGGCTGTTTCCAGGAGCCGACGTGCACGGAGGCGGCGGTTCCGGGCGGGAGGACGCGGGGGATATTATCGACAAAGCCGCCGCCGGTGATGTGAGCGAGCCCCTTGATTTTCACCTGAGCGGCGAGGGATTTGAGCAGGGGCTGGTAATTGATGTGCGGAGCGAGGAGGAGGTCACCCAGTGATTTCTTCGATCCAGCCACGTGGTCGTCCAGACGCATCCGGAGCTTGTTAAATAAAATGTCGCGAGCCAGGGAATACCCGTTGGTGTGGAGGCCGGACGAGGGAAGTCCGACCAGCACATCTCCGGGCTGGATTTTTTTCCCGTCGATCATTTTCGACTTATCGACAACGCCGACGATGGTACCGACTAAGTCATAGTCATCCCCGTGGTAGAGGCCGGGCATCTGGGCGGTCTCCCCACCGATGAGGGTGCAGCCAGCTTCCTTACAGGCTTTGGTCAGTCCACGGAGGATTTCCTTGAAACGCTTCGGATCCAGGCGGGAGGTGCCGAGGTAGTCGAGAAAGAAAAGCGGTTCCGCTCCGAGGACGGCGATGTCATCGACGCAGTGGTTGACCAGATCCTGACCGATGCCCTCATGCTTTCCGGCCAAGGCGGCAACTTTCAACTTTGTGCCCACACCATCGATGCTGGTGACCAGGACCGGGTGCTTATAATCTTTGAAGCGTGCGTCAAAGAGCCCGCCGAATCCGCCGATGGCACTGAGCACCTCCGGGCGCTGGGTCGATTTTACCAGAGGTCCGAGGCCGGACTTGACTTTGTTGCCCAGGGAAATATCGACCCCGGATCGGGCATAGGCGGAGGATTTCTTTGCGACGGCTGATTTTCCGGTTTTACTGCTCATGGATTAAGGCTAGTAAAGCCAATCCTGGCCTATTCAGCAACGCTTGTTTTTAAATGCTCTACTCCTCCAGCTTCAAGTTGGCCTCGCCGTCGCGGAGTTTGGTGATCGTTTTATCGAAGCGGTCGAGGTCGCGTCCGGCCTTGAGGTAGTCGGACTGGGCCTGCTCGATCCGTTTGCCGACGTTTTCGAAATCGGACTGGAAGTTCCTGAAGTGCTTGTCCATTTCCTGGATGGATTTGACCAGGGCACGGGCATTTTCCTGCATTTCATAGCCCCGGAAGGCGAGGGCCACGGCATAGAGGGTGGCTCCCAAGGTGTTCGGGGAGACGATGGACACTTTCACTTTCCGGCAATGTTCGACCAGCTCCGGCATTTTCAGGATCTCGTAATAGAGTTTTTCACTGGGGACGAAGAGGAAGGCCTGATCGGTGGTGCCGAGGTCGGGACGGATGTATTTTTTAGCGATGTCGGAGGCCATGGACCGGATGACGGCGGCCAGCTCCTTGTTGGCCTGGTGGAGGGAGGCTTCGTCCCGGGCCTCGTCAAGGAGGGCGGCGATCCGATCCTTGGGGAATTTGGCATCGATACAGAGGCGGTGCTCCTTGATCCGGATGCAGGCATCCGGCTGGCAGCCCTCAGCTAGCCGCGGCTGCCACTCGAAGGCGCCGGCGGGCAGGATGTCATTGAGCAGATCATGAAGGGCGGTTTCCCCGAAATTTCCCTGTAACTTGGGCGAGGCCAGGATGTGGTTGAGTTCACTGACCTGCTCACTGACCTTGAGCATCTGGTCGGCGCTGCCCTTGAGATGGAGGAGGGATTTGTTCATTTCCTTGAAGGCACCAAAATTCTGCTCGAAGCTGGTCTGTAGCCGTTTCTCGACGTTGACACGGATCTCATCCAGACGTTTATCGGTTTGCTGCTGGAGGGAGTCGAAGCGTTTTTCGAGCACCATCGACTGGTTGGTCAGTGATTCCCCGAGGGACTTCCGGAGGGTTTCGACCGATTGGCTATTGAAGTCACGGAAGTCGATTTTCTGATCGCCCAGGGCTTTGAGCATCGCCTCCTTCAGATCCGCCGTGCCTTGCTGCTGGCGGATTTCGAGGGAACCTTTGATGCGAGTGAGGACAATAAAGGTGACCAGGACGCAGACGAGGAGGAGACAGAGAAGAACGACGATCAGGGTTTGCACGACTATTAAACGTACAACCCCGCCGCCCGGACGCCAAGCATTACATCCGTGGTTAAGCGATCAACGGCATTACCGCTGCCAGTTTGTGGCAGCAGTCTGGTCATCGAAGCGCCGAGAGCGTGAGCCTGCGGGCCTTCGCCCACGGGCTTTAGACAGCCTCTTAAAGTATATCCATATAGCCGAGGGTTACTACAGCAGCACTGGCGAGGGCGGCGAGGAAGGCAACCACTGCCAGGATGGTATCGAGAGCACTCTTCTGAGCCGGGGCACCAGCAGAGGCGGCCATAGGAGCGGCGGCGACGGGCTTGGGAGGAGCCGCAGGTTTTTCGGTGGCGGTGGAGCCGAGAGGCTTGGCTGCAGCGGGTTTACCCAGTGCCTGGGGTTTTCCGACGGGAGGTTTTCCGATCGGTGGTTTCCCGACAGGTGGTTTCCCGACGGGAGGTTTCCCAGCCAGCGGCTTGCCTGTAGGGGCAGGAGGTCCACCTGCTTTGGCTGAAGGCATTGCAGGTCCTGCACCAGGTGTGGGAGGGGCAGGCTTGGGAGGGGAAAAGCCGGGCTTGGCACCACCCATGGCGGGCTTGGGAGGAACCGGGATCTGCGCTGTCTTCTTGGGAGGACTGGAGTCGGGGGGGGAGACCTCCAAAGTTGGCGTCGGCTTGATTCCCATCTGAGATGTGGGCCGTGGAGCGGGGGGTTTGGGTGCCGGTGGAACCGGGGCCTGTGCTTTAGGGGCCTGTGCTGGCGCTTGGGGAGCGGAGGGAACCGGAGCACTGGCGACAGCACCCTCGATCGGAACCGGCTTGCTGGGCGGGTCAGGAACGGCAGGCTTCGAGCGCATCATGGGTGAGGTCTCACCGAGGGGGCCGGAGGGCGGTTTTAATCCATGCGCCTCCGGAGGGGACGCCGGCTTGGGACTAGCCAGGGGGCCGGAAGGCGGTTTGGCTCCAAACCCAGGCTTGGGCGGCAATTTGGGAACTTTTTGGGAAGCGATGGGCAGGGTGGGGCCTTCAGGATCCACTTGGGCCTGGGCGGCTGCGACTGCGCTGGGCTGTAGCTTTCCGGTTTTCCGGATATCATCTCCGCTTGATTGCAGGGCAGCGGAAGGTAGCGGGGCTTTGCCGACCGGCATCGCTGGTTTGGGCGGGGTGGTTACCGGCGGCTTGGGTGGGGGAGAAAATCCTGTGGGAGCAGGCGGGCCACCGGGAATTCGCTCCGTAGGCTTCTCGGCATTGACTTCCGGTTCTTCATCGATGAGGGCCGTAGGTGCCTCGGAGGCTTGCATCATCGCCGGTGATAAGGGCGGCTTGGGAGCGGCGGGCTTTGGAATCTGGCCTTGGGTTCCGAGTCCCATGGGACGGGTTACATTCAAGGTAGGGGCATCCTCTGCAGGCAATTGAGCCTTGGGCGGTGCCTTAAAGGCGGTGACTGGCTTCCCTGGGCTGGCGGCTCCCGGTTTGGGCGGGAGGCTGATGCGCATGGTTTCTTTTTTGATTTTCCCCTGAGTGATTTTCATCCGGGGATTGGTCACAGAAGAAGGAGCTTTGGGAGCGGCCAGCGGGGTAATTTGCGTTGCACGTGGAGCCGGGCTCTTGGCAGCCTGGGAAGTGACCCGGGCGGCGGTGCGTGCTGCGCCAATGTTAATCGTCTGCCTCGGGATACCTGCTCCCTTCGGCATCTGGGGCATTTGCACACCCGCCGGCGGTTTGGCTGGTAACTGGGCTCCAGGCGGTAAATTAGGCTTGGGTGGTGGTGGTGTAGCCATAGTCTGTTGGTATATAAAACGTAATCATGGCAGTTGCGTCAATAACTTTTTAAACTTATCCTCATAAAAACTTTTTTAACCAGCGTTTCCAGCAGCCGACTATAAGCGTCTATGCGCGGATATATACATCTAAACATGGGTATCTCTGCCTTCCCAGAAGGTTGCGAAGGCGCGGTGCCAACTGCGTTCCCGGTGAAGGCGGTCGGCGTAGCTGAGCCGTTTGGCTTCCGGGACAGGTGAAGCCGCCCATTCCCGGATAGCCTGCACCCAGGCATTGAGGTCATTGGCCGGGAGGATGCGGCCTTCTTCCGGCTCCCGGACAATTTCCCTGGGGCCGCCGATGTCGGAAACGAAGGCGGTCAGACCGCTGGCGATGGCCTCGACGACGACATTGCCGAAGGTGTCGGTGGTGCTGGGAAAGACAAAGAGATCAGCGGAGGCGTAAGCGGTTCCGAGTTCCTCGCCATGGAGCACGCCGGTAAAAATGGCTTCCGGAATCAGTCTGCGCAGTTCCTCCGTGTAGGGGCCTTCCCCGACGATAGCCAGATCGCATTTCACTCCCAGACGGTGTAATTCCTGATAGACCCGGGTCAGGAACTCGAGTTCCTTTTCCCTGGAAACCCGGCCCACATAGAGGAGCACGGGATGTTGTGCACCGCGCTGCCGCCAGAAGTCGGGATCCCGGCGCCGGTAATGAAAGAGATCGGTATCGAGCCCGCGCGAGAGGATGAAGAGCTTCTCCGGAGAGATGCCGCGCTCCACCCAGCAGTCGCGATAAAATTGCGAGTTCACATAGACGCGGTCCATCTGGGCATAGAACCATTTCATGTATTGCCACATCATGGTTTCCATGAATCCGTCATCGGTGAGAATGCGCACGTATTGAGGAAAATCCGTATGGTAAATCCCCGAGGTGCGGAGGCCGAGGAGCTTGGCGGCAGCGAGGGCGGTTAAGCCCACCGGCCCGGGGGTGCTGATAATGCATTCGGTAAACCGCTCCCGCTCGATGTAGTCGATCATATCCAGGACGGGGGGGAAACTGAGTTTCTGCAATTCGTATTCCGGGAGTTCGAATTCCCCGACGGGGGGGAAATTTTTCAAGGGAAAGTCCTCGCCGGACTGCGGAGTGGAGCGGCTGATGACAACAGTGAGATCGCGTCCGGACTGGCGGGCGGCACGGCTCATAGTGCGAATGGTCCGCGCCACTCCGTTGACATCGTCATAGGTATCCGTGAACCAGGCGCGTTTGGTATTACTCAGCCCGGACGGAGGTTCGGACATCACCCGTCCGGCCACCTCCTGAACCAGAGGGCGGTTTCCGTTGAGGGCATGAAAGGAGAGCAGGTAGGGGGAGACCCCGGCCAGGATGGGAAGCATTCCGGTCACCGGCTGCAGGCTGTCGATCAAATCACCTCTCTCGATATCATTGAGGGCACGCTGGAAGAGGCGGTAGAGCAGGTCATTGGCAATGCGTGAGGACATGACAAAGGTGCGGCGCTCGGGTGTGGTCTCCTCTTTGATGATTTGATCCAGTTCTTTTTTAATCCGGGGGTCGAGGAAGTAGCGGGCCACCTCCCGGTTAAGGGAATGGTCGTGAGGGCGGATAAAATCGATGGCCTTACCGGTGCGCACCGCCTCGGTCAGAAGGCCGATGCGTTCACCGAGGGAAATTTCTGCGGGGTTTTTTCCGGCCAGAAAGCGTTCGGCCACCTGCTTGAGCAGCCCGAACCCGTGGGGGGCCGTCGTGGACATGCGCCGGGCGGCGTATTTGATCAGGATGTGGTAGAGGGCCGAGGAAAAACGGGTGACATCCCCGCTGCGTCCCTCCAGGGAGGCCCGACCGGCACGCACTTCTTTGAGAAATTCTTCCACTGAATCTCCGACCGCACACTCGGTAAACGCATCCCCGAGGTATAGTCCGCTATAATCACCGGAACCGGCAAAGAGACGGCGGGGCATATCCGCCGGCAGCGCCTGAGCGAGAGCATGCCGCTTAGCCAGCCTTTCGAGAACCTCCGGGCTCAATTGGCGGATACATTCCACCCAGACCTCCTGGGCGAGCGGGGCATCGCAGGCGTTACGCCCTTCAAACAAATCAAAAAGGAGGAGCAGTTTCTCCACGTGATCAGCCGTTAATTTGGAATTGATCGAACGCAGGGGCGTGGCAACACCGTGCACGATATTTTCCGCACGCAGAACCGCTGCCAATTGGTAAATATCCTGCCGGGCCTTCTGGAGGGCCTCATGCTGAGCAGGGGTGATATTCCAGGCCAGGATGTGCACCCTGCAATGATCCTCAGGAAAAGTGGCGGTAATTTTTTCACTGATGAAGACCCCGGGATGCTCGGCGATATGGAGACAGCCTTCGATGGTATCCACATCCGTCAGGGTGATGAAATCCATGCTCCGGGATCGGAGGACGGATTCGACCTGTTCAGCCGGGGTATAACTTTCCGGAATCCCCAACTGGCGGAGGATCCACTCCGGGGGGTGCCGGGAAAATTCCGAGAGCAGGTGAAGGTCAGCTTTGGGCATACTGAGCGTAGGTTATCGGCTGGTAACCATCCGCCAAGGCGATTTCCAGGAGTTCGCCGATTTGCTGGCGGATGGCTCCACACTGAAAGTCGTGCGGGTGCAGGCTGATGCGGATAAGAGGCTGGCCCCGCAGGCGCATAAAAAGCCACTGGTTCCAGATCGGCGAGATACCGCGCCGCCAGGCGGAGCGGGTGCTGTAGCACAAGCTTTGGGAAGGCACGGTGCGATTTTTGAGTAATAAATGGATATCACGCAGACGGTTGGTATAGAGGAGCTTTTCCCGTTTTAGGAGGGTGTATTGGCGTTCCGGCATCAACCAGGCGGGGGGGATGAAGCCCGACAATGGCCAGCCCCGATCATCCCAGATCCTCCGACCCATGGTAATCCGGTGACGGACCTCCCCGTCACTGAGGTCGAGAAATTCCGCTTCATTATTGGTATAGAAGCGGGTCCAGAAAATATTTCCCAGTTCCTGTCCCTCCCGGTCGTGGTAGTAGCCGTGGAGAACGAGTTCATCCCCGGCGG
>CAYTLD010000063.1:7164-10826 GCA_964438585.1 uncultured Blastochloridaceae bacterium
ACCGAATGGTCAACCAGGTGTCTGAATTTGGTCACCTCCACTTTATCCTGGAGTTCGAATCCGTAGCGTTTGAGCATGGCCGGGCCCCGGCGCTCTTCAAAGGCCACGATCTGACCGTAGATGGAATGAACGCCCCGCTCCCGAAGGTCGCTGAAAAAATAATCAAAGAGTCGGCGGGTGCCATCCATGCTCCGCACGTCCGGCAGGAGGTTGATGTGGAAATGGGCCATGTTTTCCGGGGTGAAGGGTATTTCCGACCGGCCTTTTACCAGCAGCCAATGTAGATAGCGGCGGGTGGACTGGTGGTAATGAAAGAGGTAGCCCTTAAGGGCACGCCAGAACCAGGCGGGGAAGTGGCGGCGTTCATACTTTTTCTGCGCGCCGGGATCGATCCCACAGAGGATGTATCCTCTCACCTCTCCCTCCTTTTCGAGGACCACAGCCAGGTCGGCGGCTTCATCGAGGTAATAACCGGTGAGAAAATTGGCAAAGAGTTCCCGGTCCTCAAAAACCGGATCCACCGGCTTTCCGAGGAATCCGGTCTGACAACAGATATCCCGCACCCGGTCCCGGTCCTCAGGACGGTAGTGCCGCACACTCAATGCTGCCTGATCCTTCATTTCTTCGCTTCCCGTTTCTTCTTTTCCTGTAGTTCATGGTAGAGTTCCCAGAGCTGCCCGAAAACCACGTCCCAACTGTAACGCTCCCGGACGGTCTGTGACAGACGCGGTGCCATGGCCTTGAGATCGGTGGCCCGCATCCGGACGATAGCGGCGGCCAGGGCTTCGGGCGAATTTTCATTCGCCCAGAAATCGAGTCCCTCGACAATGTTGGCATCCATCTTACTGCCCCGGATTCCAACCACCGGGCAACCGCAGGATTGACTCTCGAGTGCCACCAACCCGAAAGTCTCATAAATACCGGGATGGACAAAAAGATCCACCCGCCGATACCACTCGGCCAGAATCCTCGAATCCGCGCAGTAGGAAGACCAGTGAAAACACTCGATGCCGGAGCGCGCCTTTTCCAACTGCGGACGCAGAGCCCCATCCCCAATGACGACACAGCCGAATTCCCCCGGATGATGCTGCTCCAGAAGCTCGAAGGTTCGCAGTAGAACACGGGTGTTTTTTTCCCCGGCCAGCCTCCCGACATAGAGCAACCAGCAGCGGCCCGGATCAAGGTCGGGCAGGGTGGCTGCCAGGGCGGGATCCGATTCCGGGGAGAAGATCCGGCTATCGACCCCCAGATGGAGGAAATGAGTATTACTAACCCCCCACTCCTCGAGTAATTCCCTGAGTTCGTTCGAAGGAACAACGGTGGCGTCGAATTGATTGTAGAGCTTGACGATGTAACGCCGGGCCGCGTCGAGAATGCCGTCGCGGGCCAGCCGCCCTCCGTATTTTAGCGCCGTGCGTAAATAGGCCTCCGGAAAATGTGAATGATAAAATCCAATGACCGGCACCTGCAGTGCCCGACCAATCGAGACCATCCGCCAACCGAGGTGGTAGGGATCCCCGGATTCGATCACATCGGGCTTCTCCGCCGTCAGCATCTCCTCGGCACGGGCCAGGTTCAACATCACCCGGTAGCGCGAGGTCCGGTTAATCAGCGGCGAGCCGATTTCGATGGTGGTGCCAGCCTCGTCGCGAGTCTTCCGGGTTTGCATCCCGGGAACGAGCAAAACGTGGGTGTCCCGGCCCTGACGCCGGATGTAGGCGCGCTTCTCTTGCAGGTAACGCCCCACCCCGCCGCCGACTTCGGAATAAAACTGCGTGGCATCACAAATTTTCATGAGGGATTCAAATCAACCCAACATCATGGAACCGAGGGGCCTTCCTGACAATCAGAACCTGCACTGCAATTCTCACCCTTCTAACCAATGATCTCAGCGTTCTAGAAATTCAGGCTCTCATTTGTTCCTTGCTCCTTAGTCAGCCTCTAAAATAAGAATTGCTGATACAATTTGCACTTGAGTACTCACGGGCTCACCCGATGGTGTGGGAGTGCCGCTCACAGGAAATGAAGTCAATCGGGCGCGGGAACGTATTTCTCCGCATATTGTCAACACGCCCTTCGCCTTCAGCCGGGTGCTTTCAAAACTGACCGGGGCCAAGGTCTATCTTAAATTCGAAAACCTCCAATTCACGGCAGCCTTTAAGGAGCGGGGCGCCCTGAACCGGTTACTTACTCTGACCAGGGAGCAGGTGAAACCCGATATCACCCTCATCGGTGTCCAATCCGACCGCTTCCCCGCTGCCAAACAGCACCTGGAAGGAAAGCCGGTCAAAACGGAAAGATACACCGTGGCTGAGGGAATCGCGGTGCGGAATCCGGGCCGGAAAACACTTCCGATTCTCCGGGACCATCTCGAGGAAATCCTGCTGGTCGGTGAGGAGGAACCCCTCCGTCTGCTGCGCATCCACCTCCCCTATGCTTCGCACAGGGGAGGAGAAGGGATTTATGAGCTGGTGGCGGTTTTTTTCCTGGCGGCGGGTTTGCCGTTGGCTCCGGCGACTTCGGGGTCGGAATCTGTCTGGGGTGCTGCGGCCTCCGGCTCGGCATCGGGGTCGATTTTGGCGAGGACGAGTTTTTCGATTTTGTTGTAGAGGGCTTCGTTGCCCTTCAGTTCTACTTTAGCAGCGTCACGGCCCTGTCCGATGTGGTTGCCTTCGAACGAGATCCAGGCGCCTTTTTTCTCAACGACACCCAGTTCGACGGCGAGGTCGAGGAGGGAGCCGGTCTTGGAAATTCCTTCATTATACATGATATCGAATTCAGCCTCGGTGAAGGGGGGGGCGACTTTGTTTTTCACCACTTTGACGCGGGTGCGGTTGCCGAGGACTTCGCCATTGGGTGACTTGATGGCACCGATGCGGCGGATGTCACAGCGGACAGAGGAGTAAAATTTGAGAGCTTTCCCGCCCGGGGTGGTTTCCGGGCTGCCGAACATGACGCCGATTTTTTCCCGGATCTGGTTGGTGAAGACACAGATCGTCTTGGCCCGTCCGATCATGGCGGTGAGTTTACGCATGGCCTGGGACATGAGGCGGGCCTGAGATCCGACGACAGCGTCGCCCATCTGGCCTTCGAGTTCGTTCTTGGTGACGAGGGCGGCGACGGAATCGAGCACGATGACATCGATGGCATTTGAGCGGACGAGGGTTTCGCAAATGGTCAGCGCCTCCTCACCGGAATCCGGCTGGGAGATGAGGAGTTCCTGCATGTTAACTCCCAGCCTGCGAGCATAGCGCGGGTCGAGGGCGTGTTCGACATCGATAAATGCGCAGGTGCCGCCTAGTTTCTGGGCCTGGGCGACGAGGGTGAGCGTGAGAGTGGTTTTTCCCGAGGATTCCGGTCCGTAAATTTCCACGATCCGTCCGCGCGGGAAGCCGCCGACCCCGAGGGCCCGGTCGATGATGATGTTGCCGGTCGGGATGACAGGGATTTTCATTTTGGCCTGATCATCACCCATGCGGATGATCGAGTTATCCCCGTATTGTTTAACGATTGATTGGATGGCGAGATCGAGGTTCTTTTTCTCCTGGTCTTTGGAGGTTTCAGCGGCGGAGGATTTTGTGGACATAGAAATAAACATTACGGGCGAGGGACCGGAGATCAAGCGCGGATGTGCAGGCAATTAAGGGACAGTGAGCGAATTC
>CAYTLD010000064.1:0-10781 GCA_964438585.1 uncultured Blastochloridaceae bacterium
TCATAAAGCCGGAAGCCAAAATACTGTTTAACTGCATCTGGAAACCGTTTCAGATTCTCCAGTGAGGTCCCGATCCAATCAATGGGTTTATCTGCCATTGCACACAATGTATAGCATATATGCTATATGCGATAAAGTCAAAATTATGACGCAGTTAAGTGGGAAAAGGGAAACCCGAAAGGGTCAATCCAATTTTTCATGTTTTTTAAGGGGACGTGTCGGCCAAGTCGAGGCTTACAGCGTTCAGGCAACTTCTACCCGGCCAGAAGATCTGGCAGATCTCCGGGGGCACAGAAGCGCACGCGGTGCTGACCCAGGCTTGATTCGAACGGTTCGGTTTTCCCGGCGCCGGTAACGATGATATTCCTGCCTTGGGGATACTGACTTCTAAATGCGTCCAGGTTGCGGGTGTTTTTCATAAAACCTACGGGGTCAGGCAAAGATTGTGGCCCCATTTCCTTGGTCTTTAGCCCGACTCCTGTCCCTGCTTTGATCCGGACGCATCGGGCCGGAAGGCCGATGCCGCATAAGTTTGTGATGTATCCGGGTTGGCCGTTGAGCGGGCGTAGAGAAGGTTTACGATATTCCGCAAATATTGTTCTGCACTTAATCCCAGGAGAGCCTCCTCCGGAAAAGGGGTCTTCATTTGAAAATGATCCCGTAACTCGCGAAAGAGTGCAACGCGCTCACCGGGCTCCAGTGAATCCCTGCGTATTAATGCCTCAACGGCAATCATGGCCTCGGACGGCTCGACTTCCCTCTTCAAACGTGCCACCACTTCCGGGTAATTCGCAAATGAGTTTTCACCCTTATGCATTAGTTGCTCTGCATCAGGTTGTAATAAAGCAGGTATTCGAATAACCACGGTGCTCGCCGCTATATCGCCCAATCGTTGATTGCGGGGATGCAGAACCGAAACGACTCCCCCTACCAGGTAAAGCAAAGGAATCGAATCGACTAACCTGAGTATATTTCGAATGGCGACCTGAACGAAGGTGAGAGGCAAGCCTTCCATATCGACGACTCGCAGTCCCATCAATTTCTTACCTACGGTCTGCCCCCTCCAGTACCATTCCAGGAAAATGGAATAGCCCATTATAATTAGAAAATAAGAAATAATATTTAAAGCGATTGCCAAATCCAAATACAGCGGAATGAGTAGTGCGCTGAAGAAATTAATCACATTCATGACCACAATGATGCAGAAAAGATCAATCACCCAGGCCAGAAACCGAACCACGGGCCCTGCCAACTGCATGGAAAAGCGTATTCCTTCGATGGTGCATACGGTTAGTTTGCCCTGATATTTCATGGGATAGACTCCGCTTCCAGGATCTGCCGGGATGGATCCTCAGGAGACTTCTCTCCTTTACTGCCCCGCCGTCCCAGCCAAAGCCACAGGAGGGCTATCTCGATCAACCCGAATGCGATCTTAAGTTCATAAGGCATAAAAGGTTCATGATACTGCGAAAGAAAGGCTTCAATCACCCCCGCCCAAATAAGCAGGATCGCGATGGCTCCGAAGAGATGCGCCAAATCCATACCCACGGCCCTCAGCCTCTGAGAAAACCTTCGCCGGTCACCCCAGCCGATGATTGCACCGGCAATGACAAACCCGCACTGCCCTCCGATTAAAATGGCGGGAATTTCCACGGCTCCATGGGGAAGTAGCCAGGCAAATAGGAATTCGGATTCCCCGGCGGCGATAAATTCGGCAGTGACGGCACCAAGGATAACTCCGTTATAAAAGAGTAAAACTGCAGTTAGCAGGCCGGCTGACATTCCTAATGAAGCCGCCAGGAGTGACACCCGGATGTTGTTGGTCATCAATTGGGCGGAGAATGTCGCCTGTTGACCTGATACCGCATCTTCATCAACACTCTCTTCCATAGCAACCCGTTCGCTGGGGTGCATCAGGAGATGGGGAAAGGGCATTAAAACTGCTTTAGAGGACGGATCCAGCAGCAGAACCCCTGCCCCAAACAGCCCTCCTACCAGAAACAAGATAGCGGAAAAACTGAACGCCTTCATGTGGCGCTTAAAAACTTCAGGTATCGTGACCGTGAACCACTGTAAAGGCTTGAAGGGGTATTGTCGGCCACGCAGTCCATACAACTGGCTGTAACTTCTCATCACCAGCGACTCGAGATAAGTCTTCAACTCGGCTTCCTCGCCAAATGCCCCTAATCGCGACAAGTCGTGGGATGCGCGTTTATATAATTGCTGAAGCTCGATTGCTTCCTGCAATGTCAGCCTTTTCGCAACATCCGTCTCCAGTGAGGTAACCAAGGCATCCAGCCGATCCCATCCAGGCGCCCCTTGTCGTATAAAGTGCTGTAAGTCAACAATCATAGGATTTGTCGCTGTTTAACTTCGAGGTAACGTGACACCAACTGGCTTGACAGTGTAGAGGCATCCACTGGCAGAACCGTAATGCCGATTCTCTTCAATTCCAGCTCACACTCCTTTAATTCACGGTAAATCAAGTGGCCGGACAGGCTGGAGTAAATATCATACTCAGAGGCAACCGGTTCTGAAAAGAGCACACGTGAATCCCTGGCCCGGTGATAGGCTACTAAGATTAAATGCTGGCGGCATAAAATTCGAAGAGCACTCTGTAGCAGTGATGCCTGATAGGGATCATCAATCATGGTCAAAATAATGATCATGGCTCTGCGACGCAGCCGCCGCCGGAGCGAAACGACGAGTTCCTCGTAATCCGGAGTCACCGGACGCGACTTGATAGCGCAGATAGTATCCCGACAAGTTTCATAGTGAGATTGTCCGCTACCCGCTCGTATGAAGGAACGAATCCGGTCATCAAAAGTGATCATCCCAAACGAGTCGTTTTGCCTGCCGACTACCGAAGCTAACGCCAGGGATGAACGTATCCAGTGTTCGATAATGGGAACCGGCTCCTCTTCATCTCCCGATTGAACCGGACGCATGCTGAAGCGGGAAGTATCCATGGCGAGGTAAATTTCCTGGTGCTGTTCGACTCGAAACACCCGTGTTACCGGCTCACCTCGTTTGGCAGTTGCCTTCCAATCCACTTCATCATAGCTATCTCCCGGAAGGTATTCTCTGAGTTGCTCAAATTCTCTGCCTTGCCCCACCTTGCGAAAGCGGTGCTGCCCCGGGCCTCCACGCAGGAGAACAGATGCCAGCTGACGGGATTCTGACTTCAAGTCCGGATAAACCCGAATTTCTGATTTCAAAGTAAGATGGCGCTTCATGCTCCAGAGTCGGAGAGGCGATTCATAAATCACAAAGGCCGATTGAAGTTGAAAAACACCGCGTTTTGCAGGTGTGATTTTCAGCTCGATCATCCCCTCATCTTGAGCCGAAACCTCGATCAGGCATTTTTCCGGCTCAACCGCAATCGTCTCTGGCCAGATGCATTCGATGGATACCTGACCACGCCTCCCCTCCTCGATATAAAAACGCAAAGGAACGGGTGAAGGGCGGCGAGTGGTTAACCGGATAACATCATCGAATTCCAGCCTCAGGGATTTGAATGTCGCCTGGAGACGGCTTGCGTCCCACAGAATCAGGATCAATCCAAAGACACACAACCCCAGAAGCGGCATGACCATCTCCGGCAATGGCAAAGCCATCAACCCTGCCGGCAACGTTACCAAGGCAACCCAGCCCAGCAATCTGGTCGTGGGGTAGATCATCGGGGAACGGCTACTTTTTCTACGATGCGGTCAATCGTCTCTTCAACGCTGAGGCCCTCAATTTCATATTCCGGCCTCAAGATCAGTCGATGGCCCATGACCGGCTTGACTAAAAAGCGAACATCATCCGGGCTGACGTAATCCCGGCCCTGCAAGGCCGCCAGCACTCTACTGGACAGTAGCAGGGCCTGGGTGGCCCGCGGTCCTGCCCCAACCAAAACGGACGGGTGATTACGCGTCTCCCTGACCAATTTAACGATATACTCGACCAACTCATCACGAATAGTCAGATCATTCAGTGTCGATTTGACGGAAACGACAACGTCCTCCGCCAGGACCGTTTCCACAACCTGCTGCTCCAGTGCCCGCTCCGGAGGTGTATCTCCCAGCATCCGGCGGGCAATCTCGAGTTCATCCTCGTAATCCGGGTAATCCATCTGGATTTTCAGCATAAACCTGTCCTTCTGCGCCTCGGGGAGCGGGTAGGTGCCTTCAAATTCCACCGGGTTCTGGGTAGCGAAGACACTGAAATTAGGTGATAAGGAGTAGGTCTGGTTTTCTATGGAAACCTTGCGCTCCTGCATGGCCTGCAAGAGTGCGGATTGTGTTTTAGCCGGGGCGCGGTTGATTTCATCCGCCAGGAGAAAAGTAGTAAATACCGGCCCTGGCTGGAGCACAAACTCATGCGATTTCAGATTAAAAACATTGGTGCCAGTGATATCCGCCGGCATCAAATCAGGTGTGAATTGAATGCGGGAAAATTTAGAGCCCAAAACATGTGCCAGGGTGCGCACCAGCAAAGTTTTCGCGATCCCGGGAACTCCCTCAATAAGCGCATGCTGCCCCGAAAATATTGTCACCAGACTCAGATCGATGACTTCCTGCTGTCCTACTATGACTTTTCCGATTTCCTCCCGTGATCTTTTCAGGATTTCATGTAGTTGTTCCAATGATTCATTCATATTATTTTTCCTTTCGAATCTGTTCCAGTCTTGCGTGTATTTGATTAAACCAGTCAACAATGGGAGGGCGTTGTTTGCCACTATTATTCCACTCCTCCAGGGCTTCATTAACAACCGCAGCCGCACCTGCCCGCGTTTGGGATTCGGATGTCAGCCAGGCTTCTGCGCAGTGACGCCCCAGTGTCCGGGTATTTAAGTGGGTGGCGATGAGGTTGATCATGCCATTGTGTGAATCGCTGGCCTGAGGATAGATAATGTCCTCTTCCCGGTTTGGGGGCCCGTGGCGCAAGCCTCTTTCAAGTCCACTCCGCCATATTGCCAGGATCAAAAGTATCAACAAGCTGGCACCCACGCCGTGCAGTCTATACTTGATAATTAATGAGGTAATGCCCTGACGCTTTGCTATTCCGTGATGATATTCGTCTATCAGAACCGATGAATATCCCGATAACGCCCACAATAGAAAGTCCGTTTTCCGTTCTCCGGCCATGGCTTCATTGCTGAATAGATACGTATCCGTCATCAGGACCATTGTTCCCTTGCCTAATTTTCTCTCGATCAGGACAGGTTCACCCGCCACCCGCGCCATAACCTGCCATGGGGAATCATCGGTAAGTTCGAAGGATTGATTGGAATACCATGGAGTCATCATACCGGCTTGAATGGCCCCGGAAAATTCAGCAGGTGGATATTCTCCATCAAGAGCGGGGTTGACTCTGACTTTTACCCCCCACTTTTCAAGTAGCGAAACAGGCTTGATCGACTCTGGAAGCGTGCCGCCCTTTTTATCTTTCTCATCGGTTTCCGGCTCTTCCTCATGCTCCAATTCCTTCTCCGAAGGCGGGGATTCACCCTCAGGAGTCACTTCGGTGGCAGCATCCGCCTGACCCTCACCAGAAAATTCCTCTTCCTCATCCTCTGAGACCGCTTCGGCCTCCTCCTCCTTCTGCTCATCTCTTTCGAAGCGTTTATTAAATCGACTCGTGACAGCGGGAAAGGCAATCACCAGACGCCACCCCTCCATGACGTGCTGCTCAACATGCCTGGCCTGTGAAGGAAGCACATAGGACAGGCTTGATTTCTTCATGCCGAATATGAACACGGCCTTGGAGAGCGAGTCGGGATCTGCGGGCAGGATCCTGTAGTTTCTCCTGACCTCGATACCAGGCATTTCATCCAGTGCCTCATAGAATGCCTTCGTCCCCAGCGGGTCGCTTCGGAATGACGAATAAGCCGGGAAGACCTGCCCTTCATCAAACTCCCGTTGGATAAGGTAATAAATGGAAAAGCAAAACAGTGCCCCCAGGAGACATAGAGAGGCTATCGACTTAATGTTCAAGGCATCCTCCCAATTCTATAACGCGTTTACGGAACTCGTTAACCCCTTCCTCACCAATCAAATAATCGCCATACCAGACATCTTCAAATTGATGAGTATTGAGCTGGAAAATCTCCAAAACCTGTTGACGGTGCCTGCAAGTCTTCCTGAGTTCGCCCAGATACTGGTTGTTCGTCTTGGAGCGGGTGATTAATATCAAACCCGCACTTGCCAACCTTGAAAGTGAGGACAGGTAGAAAGCCCTAAGTGCTAAACGGTAATTTTGGTACCCCAGCAACTCAAGTCCGAGATTCCACCACTCGTCCGCCGGCACTTCATCCGCCAGCACCGATTCGTCCGCCACCGACTGCATGAGATCCAGCTTCCCCACCTGGCTCATCTCAACTTGAGGGGCCGCTCGAATTCTTTTATAAATGACCACGAGCAGGTAAACGATTGCCAGTGCGATAAGAATAAGACTGATCGTCCGCACTGCCTTGAATGCTCCTTCCATCCCATCCATGTTGACACCTGTTTCAGGCATATCGGGTATCAGTTTCTTGAATTGCTCCTTAATCCAGTCCCAAACATCCTCGACCCCATTCCAGAAGGCCTCGATGCGCTCCTCCCACCAAGCCCACCACCCCGGCATTTCCCCTCTATCGGAGCCATCTCCTGTATTCTGCCTCCAGTGGTAATCCTTCTTACTGAGAACCCGGTCCAGATGATTATCTAAATCATCTGCGGTATATTCGATTCCTGCCCCCGTCTCCGTTGACTGGGCCTGAAGTGTCGACGGCACAGCCCCCACGCTTGCGAGGAGAAGCAGCGCCACCATTCCCGCTTTTCCAAATTGTCGCAAGGCGATGGACAGATCCTTTCCATTCCTGCGTGAAAACCCCCGAAAACACCTGACCGCATAGACGGCCTTTAAGAAAGGCTCCATAATCAGATAGGTGACACTGCAGATAACAAGTTGAAAAGTTGCCCCCATGGCATAAGCGGCACTCATGGAGAATGTTGTCTCCACCCCCAGAAAAATGCGCAATAACTCAGGACCCGCCATGATCCCAATCCCCACATTCAGGGCTACCACGAATGGCAGTGGACTGAGCACAATGCCCATTGCAGAAATCCCCAATGCCAGAACCAACAACATTCCTGCCTCCATCATCGCAAATTCCGGATTCAGATATTTCATTAGAGCGATTGACAGTTGGATCGATACCAGCGTGATGATAAGTAAAACCGGACTGGCCACCCAGATGGCCAGATGATTCATGCGCGGCCAGAGCATGGCCTGGTCATACGCCTCCTTGAATGCCATGCCCAGTGGTTTCCTGCCGTCTGCGGCAAAACTGAAGTTTTGATAAAAAGCTACCACCCACGCAAAGGGCAGCAAAAATATCAATGAAAGCATGGTGACGATCCATGAGGTGCTCTGGACGGCTCCCTGCTGCAAGAAGAGACGGCTCGCCTCCCGGATTGTCATTTTAGCGTGCTCGCTCCCGCTATGAAATCGGATCAGCCTTTGGCAAAAGAGCCCCTGGCTTCCTTTCATCAGGAGGTATAAGAAAACGAGAATCAATGCCCTGGAAGCAATATCCAGAAAGGCTATATCACCCTTGTAATGCGCGAAATCTGTCCAAAAATGAATGAGCGCCACAATAAAGGGACATGATCCAAGGTAGAAATAGAGCCAATCGCCGGCGGGCAACCTCCGCAACAGGCGATAGGCCTCTTCGATGATATCAAAGAGGTGTGGCTCCCTATTCCTGCGCTTCTTTCTTCTCCGCATACTCCTCCTTCTGGATACCGGTATGGAAAGAATCCGGAAGCGAACTCAGCACATGGCCTACCAGAATAAATATCAGGCACATCGACATCACCCCGGCAGCACCAACAAGCATAGTAAGCGTCATACTGGCCCAGCTGCCCGTCGTCTTCTTTTCAGAACCTACCAACTTGTCCAGGCAAAACGTGCATAGCATCTTGCCCTCATGCTCGGCAACATACTCCCTGCTAAAATAACGGTGGCACCCCGGACAACGCGCCACTGCCTCGCGTTCCGGGTGAATACTACAGACTTGCTGTTCCAGAGCCATCAGGCTGATTCCTGCTCTCTATTTGTGCCTGACCCGATAGAAGTTTTCAGCAATCCCTTTCTGAGTATCATGTATAGGAATACGGCAAAAATGACATGAGCTGACACCTCGATCATATAAATAACGGTGATGAAGGGATCCGACATGGAATCATGCATAATCAATTGCTGGTATAAGGCAAATTCATTACCCATAGTTTCAGACGCATAAGTAAAGATAAAATAAAAATAATAAATCGCCCCGACAAAGGTAATGATCATGTTGTAACCAAGTAAAAAGAAATGATAATTACGGTATAACTTACGCGCTTTTTCAGAAAGTGTTTGCGCCAGACCGAACAAATTTAAACCTAACACGGCTCCATAAGCCACCAGACTCCCGATGGAAACCAGTGTGGACGCGATCATCCAATCCATCAGGTTGACGACAGCTGAAAATATCAAGGCCATGAGCAAATAATGCGCCACCCGCTTCATCCACTTCTTCCCTTTTTCCGTAATAACACCTGCCAGTGGAGGAGGAGACGCTGTGGAAGCGCCTGCAGACGATGCGCTTTGAGGAGTTGGTATGGACGGAGGATCTGCCTTGGCCTGCCTGATCTTTTCAAGATGCGTTTCCCGGTCATAGACACCCTGCCGGGCCTCCACCCGTGGACCGATGATCTCCAGCAGCCGGATTAACGCCATATGGCGTCCAAGGCATGCAATCCGTTCAAGCCCCCCTCCAATGCGCACAAAAGTATGACACGTCGGCCCGGCTAGCCGGTTGCGGATAAAAAGTGACACGGAAATGGCGAGAACCGGTATCCCCAGAACCAGGAAAAAAATATGAATGCCAATAAATGAGCGAGTCTGATAATTAAAGATTACATCGAGGAGAAGAATCCCCACCAATATCCCGCCCAGCACCATGATGACCCCCGCGATTTTACTTGTCCGCTCGCTACGATTGGTCATCACACATTGAATAGACTGAATATCATCATAATAAAAACGCTGATAGGATTCCGCGAAGTAGAAAATGACCCCGGTGCGCTTAACCAGAAGCAGATGGTCCGCAGCTTCCCAGAGCGAATCATGCGACGCCGAAAAGAAGTGGCGGGACTCCAGCCCCGGCAACTTCAATCTGCGGTAAGCGGATGGCTTGGCATCTTTCATGGCTCGACCGTCTCCTCCTGATTGATCGTATCCGGTTCATTTTCACCTGAAAATCCCGAGGCAAATCCCGCTACCAGTGCGAAGATGAAAAACAGGAGCCCCAGAAGCTGAAAGACACTCAGAACTATCGCCACCCAGGCTCTCCATGTGCTCCGCGGCAGCAGGCTTTCCTGTTTCCGGATCGCACGAACACCAAAAAAGATCGATACTGGCGCAGTGATCCAGAAGAAATAGAGCCCCACCATCGTTAGCGGAACCAAGGCTAATCCCAGGGCAATTCCGTCATCAAGTCGCGCACCTTTCTTCAGGTGCTTCAGTTCGCCTTCTTTGATTTCCCGGCTGACGACTTCAGGTGAATAGTGCTTGCCTGATATTTCAATGTCGCAAAGAGAACAGAGAAAGCGACCTGACACCTCGCAAATAGCCACCGCTTTTCGATCCGCGTGGTAAAAGCAACTGGATTCTCCATCCAGCTTTGAAGCACCCGACGAATATGAATCCTGCCATCGATAAACTGCTGGATAAAGTGTCGTGCTGATTTCCGAGGCGCAGGCAGGGCACCTGGCCAGTCGATCTGATTCAATGGATTGTGGATCGAGAGCTGCCTTGCAATTCGGGCAAATAACGTCGTATTTTTTCATCCCGAACGCCTAGGTAGCTGTTATTTTTTTACCTTGATAACACGGGTATCACAAATTCGATCATGTAAGCCGCGTTTTTCATCGTCAAACGCCACCATGATGTAGCCGATTCCGATTGTGATATAGCTCAAAACAACACCCCAATAGCGCCCAAAGGCCCGCTGCATGGTCAGTTTGTCTCCATCCGGGCGAACCACTTTCAGACCAAAGGCCATCTTCCCTAATGTCGCCTGATACTTCCCGATCATCCAGGTTTCATAGGCTATGGCTATGGCCCATTGGATCAATTGCAGAGCGAGTTGTAGAGCTATCATCCACCCTGACATGGTCTCCGCAGCCTCTTCACCACCACTCATCCCTATCCCCATGATCGGAATAAAACCGATGAAATAGATTATCATAGTGACGACAGCGAGGATGATACCGTCGATGAACCGGGCTGCGACCCGGATCCAAAATCCGGCATAGTGCATTTCGCCGGTTACTTCCGTCAGACCGCCGGTTTTGAGCTTCTGGATGGCTTCTTCCTTATGTTCAGCGGATATCCACTTTCCGTCCAGTTGGATGGCGTTGGAACGGGGAACTGTATTCCCGGAAATGGCGCATACCACCATCTCTGAATCATTGGCCGGGGAATCCTCACCACTGGATACTTCACCCCAGGGTCTCCAGTCCACCATCCCCTCTTTCCAGACCATGGTGTCAGCGGTGACGTTACCCGAATGAACAATCGCATGGAACTCCTCTTCTGTGTGAGGCCCCTGCTGTTCTCCATCTTTTGCGTAATACCAGGACATGGCTGTTTAATCCGCGCTAAGTAGAGTTGAATTTCGATCCGCGGTCAAGCCATCTCGTCCACAGGGCTTGCCTATGTCCTGCAATCTGTTTAATACATCTTACTGAATATGGATTTTCTTT
>CAYTLD010000065.1:0-10777 GCA_964438585.1 uncultured Blastochloridaceae bacterium
ATAGCCCGTTTGACAAACATAGGCAGAAATGTGAGCAGGTTCAAATCTCTTTTTACTTACTTGATTTCCTCATCAGTTTGGGAATTGAGTATTTTGAATTCTTCGATATGGAATTGGGGGTCGATCCGGAAGGTGAGTTTGGCCTCGAAGCGGCGCATCAGACCGGTGAGGAGTTCTTCATCTTCGTTTCTGAGCCGTTCCATGACTGGCGGACTGACAGTGATGGTGAGTTCGTGGACCTTTTTCTCCCGGGCCAGAATGCGCTGGATTTCGCGCTGCAGGTCCACGGACATGGTTTCCGGGGACTTGACAAATCCGCGCCCGCGGCAGGCCGGGCATTCCGTGTAGAGTGAGCGACTGATGGATTCCTGGACCCGCTGGCGGGTCATTTCCATGATTCCAAGCGGGGATATGGGGAGGACATGGGTTTTGGCTTTATCGCGTTTGAGGCATTCCTTGAATTCCCGGACGACAGCGTGCTGGTCCTTCTTATGCTTCATGTCGATGAAGTCGATGATGATCAATCCGCCAATATTGCGCAGGCGTAATTGGCGGGCGATTTCGCGGGCCGCTTCGAGGTTGGTGTTGAGGATGGTGTTCTCGGTGTCGTTGCCACCTTTGTTGCGTCCGGTGTTGATGTCGATGGCAATGAGGGCCTCGGCTTCATCAATGACGAGATAGGCACCGGATTTCAGCCAGACATTACGGCGGAAGGCGCTGTCGATCTGTGCGTTGATCTGGAATTTGTCAAAGATGGGCGTGGGATCCTGATACCAGTGGACTTTTTTTACAGACCGCTTAGAGATGGGGGTTACCCATTCGCGTATCCGCTGGGCGGTTTCCTCGTCATCGACCGCGACCTGGCTGATGTCATCGGTGAGGAAATCGCGCACGGCTTTTTCGACCAGATCCGGTTCCTGAAGAAGCAGGCTGGGGGCCGGCCCCTTTTTAATCGCGCCGTCGATTTTTCTCCAGCGTTCGAGGAGAAGAGCGAGGTCACGGACGAAGTAGCGTGCCTTCATGCCTTCTCCGGCAGTGCGCATGATGATGCCCATGCCATCGGGCACATCCAATTCCTCGAGGATGGTGCGCAGTCGTCGGCGTTCTTCCTGGGATTCGATTTTCCGGGAAATCCCGAATTGGTCGCTATAGGGCATCAGGACCATGTAGCGTCCGGGCAGGGAGATATTGGTAGTGATGCGGGCACCTTTAGTGCCGATGGGCCCCTTGGACACCTGCACAATAATATCGGAGCCCGGCGGGTAAAGCTTGGGAATGTCCTTGGAGCTGATCTTCTTTTTTGCTTTTCCGGAGCGTTGAATGGTTTCGAAACCGGAATCGAGTGCCGCCGGCATGGCGTCCCAGTAGTGGAGGAAGGCATTTTTATCCACACCGATATCGACAAAGAGTGCCTTGAGGGCGGGTTCGATGTTATGGATGCGCCCTTTGTAAATATTTCCCGAGATGCTGCGGTCGTTGGGGCGCTCAATGGAAAATTCCTCCAGGACATTGTCTTCGAGCAGGGCGACGCGGGTTTCCAGTGGATCGACGTTGACGATGAGATCTTTACGGCTGGACGGCTGGCCGCCAAATATTTTTTTAATTTTTTCTATGATCATATGCGTGATGTTTCTTTCTGGGGTCGTTCATGGCGGTGAATCCAGACGCTCTGCACCAGGCCGAGTCCGGCCATGCAGGCGACCAGGAAGGTGCCGCCGTAGCTGATAAAGGGGAGAGGAATTCCAGTCACCGGGACCAGTTGGATCGTCATCCCCACGTTGATAAAAAAGTGAGTAAAAAGCAGTCCGGCCACACCGGCACAAATCAGGCTTCCTCTCCGGTCCGGGGTGGAGCCGCCGATCAGAAGGACACCGAGGATGAGCAGGGACTGAACCAGAACCAGGGAGGCACCGCCGACGAACCCAAATTCCTCCGCGATGACCGGGAAGATGTAGTCATTATGGGAGGTGTTTTGGGGCAGGAAGCCGTAGATATTCTGGTCCCCCTGTTTGTAACCCTTGCCGCGCCAGCCGCCGGAGCCGACGGCGATGAGCGACTGCCGGACCGCCCACCCGGATCCCTGGGGATCGAGGTCGGCATCAAAGGTGGTTCGAATCCGGTTGACCTGGTTGGGAGTGAGGATGGTTTTGCCTTCATCTTTGATCGTGGGCGATGCAGGTGGTTCGAGGCCGGTGCCTTCAGCAGGCTTGGGCTCGATGTGCATGGACATGAGGATTCCTTCCTCGACACAGCGCTTGAGATCGGAGGAGGTGCCGTTCCACTCGGCCCGATGCACGATCCAGTAAGAGCAATAAATACCGGCCATGGCGGCCAGAACCGGGATGATGAGATAGCGCTTGCGCACCCCAGCCACTACCAGCATGCAGAAGGCAATGGGTCCGAAGACGGCGGCGGAGCCGAGATCCGGCTGCTTTAAAATCAGGGCGATGGGAATGAGGGTGACGAGGGAAAAAATGAGCAGGGGCCAGAAGCTTTTGATGTGGGCACGCAGGCTATGGATAAGCCAGGCCATGCCGCAGATGAAGGCGATCTTACACAGCTCAGCCGGTTGAACGCTTTGGGAACCGATTTGAATCCAGCTTTTAGAGCTGTTGATTTCGACGCCGAAGGCCAGCACCGCCACCAAAATGGCGAGAGCCGCCAGGTAGAGAGCCCAGCCATAGCGTATCCAAAACCGATAATTGATCAGGGCGGTGATAAAGAAGACGGCAACGGCCACCCCCATCCAGGTCACCTGCCGGCTGGCAGCCTCGCGGAGCTGGAGGCTGGGGTTCATGTGGGTGGCACTATCAATAAAGAAAACCCCAAGGGAAGCAGCCAGCGCCATGACAATGAAAAGAATCCACTGGAGCCGGAGGAATTTACCGAAAAAATCTATGATACCATTCATAAGTCAATCAACGCCTCCTCCCGAAAATAAAATCCCAGAAGGAACGGCGTCCGCCTGAATCCCTCGGACGCTGTTCGGCATCCACTTCCTGGGTGGTGGTGGCTTCTCCCGCGCTGCTGGATTGAGTTCCGCCAAAGTGTCCGGCCGCTGGAGTCAGATAAACCAGGTCGAGGCTGGAGCCTTTTTCCATCTCAGCAATTTTTTCAAAAATCGTTTTAATAATCGGCCCGGTCGTTCCTCCGCCACTGTTGCCACCCTCGACCACGATGGCGACGGCGTAGCGCGGATCATCGTGCGGCCCGTATCCGGTGAACCAGGCGCGGTTGTCTTTTCGGCGGCGACCATTGATGGTGGACCAGAATTGAGCCGTTCCGGTCTTGCCGGCCAGTTCGAAGGCGTCGGTCTTGGCCCGCTGGGCGGTTCCGCTAACCACCACCAGACGGAGGCCTTTTTGTAATTCCCGCATATAGTTTTCCTGGATGCCCAACTGGCCCCGGATGCGGACGGGAAATTCACGGATAGCGGTACGTTCCGCATCTTTTTCCTCGGTGATGGCCAGGACCAGACGTGGTTGCATGATCTGGCCTCCATTGGCGACTGCACTGATCATGTTGCACATCTGGAGGGGGGTGACGCTGACAAAGCCCTGTCCGATGGAGGTGTTGAGGGTATGCCCGTCAGTCCAGCCTGCACGCCATGTCCGGGGGTAGCGGAATTTCGGATCTTCCTCCTTTTTCTTTTTCCAGGCGGCAAAGCGGGCGTCTTCCCTGTCTTCCATCCACTGAGGCCCGGGCATGACACCGGGATCTTCGGTCGGCAGAAGCGGTTGACCGGTCTCATCGACCAGGAGCCGCTCCCCGACCCCAATTTTTTTGGCCATTTCAACGATGGATTCGATCCCGGTGCGCAGGCTGAGCTGATAAAAGAAGGTGTTTACGGACCACTCCATGGCAGTTGCCAGATTGATGGCACCCCGTCCTCCCGCATACCAGTCTTTCCACCACCGGTTGACATGAAAAAATCCGGCGTTGGAAACGATCCGGGTCGAGGGGGTGAAGTTGGCGTCCGGATTGGCGAGGGCAGCCAGGGCGACAATCGTCTTAAAGGTCGATCCGGCCGCGTAGCCGCTCAGAGCCCGATGGTGCAAGGGGTTGGTGGGATCGGCATTGAGCCGCTTCCATTCATCGGCGGGAACACTGGGGATGAAAATGTTGGGGTCGAAATTGGGCACCGAAACCATAGCGAGAATATCGCCGGTCTGAGGTTCCATGATCACGCAGGCCCCCCGCCCGACACGATGCTCGCGCATGGCACTCTCGACAATATGCTGAATGCGGGCATCGAGAGTGACGTAAACACTTTTACCGATTTGAGGCTCCTGGACGGCCTCGACACTCATGATGTAGCCGAGGTTGTTCTTTCGCAGGATTTTGCCTCCCGGCGTGCCCTGGAGGTAGGGGTCAAAGGCTTTTTCCAGGCCCTGTTTACCGACGGTCTCGATATAGACTCCTTCGATTTGTTCCTCGATATCACCGACAAAGCCGATGATGTGCCCGCCGAGGGCTCCGAAATTGTAGCGGCGGGTCGGGCGGGCGGTTTCCTGCACTCCGGGTACGGAGACACTCTGCTCGGCAAATTTTGAGAGGGTTGAAAATTCGAGATTACGGGCCAGGGGGAAGGGGATGTTGGGCTTCTGGTCGTAGTGGCGCAGGATGTCTTCCTCAGTGAATTGGGGATTGAGGCCTAGGTCTTGCAGCATTCCGTTGGCCATAGAGTCGAGGATGTAGGGCACATCGACCACTTGTCGTTCGGGACTCCAGGGCACCGGGGTGCGGGGCAGTTGATTTCCGGAATTTCGGGCATATTCACCGACCATTTCCTTCAGGTAAACATCGATGTCCATGCTGGCCTGGTTTTCAGCCAGCCCGATGCCGTTGCGGTCATAGATTCCGCCGCGAGCCGGGGACAGGAGGAGGGCCATGGTGGTCTGGCGGCGGAGACTCTTGGCGTACTTTTCCCCCTCTTTCACCTGTAATTCATGGAGGCGGTGAATGAGCAAGCCTGCGGCCATCATGACGCCGATCCCCAGGATGAGGAGGCGAAAACGGACACCGGTATGCTGAATCTCGATGCTCATACGCTGCGGGCCCATTCGGTGACGGATTTTTTCTTCTCGCTCATTTTCTCTTTTAAGATGAAGTCAAAAACCCAAAAGAGCAATGGGCCCAGTAAGGCATTGATGAAGGAATAGAAGAAAATAGAAAAACTTAACTCGTAGCTCCAGGACCAGAAACCGGCGTAAAAGAGGACCAGCAGCCGATCCATGCAGAGGTAGAAGAAGGAGGCCACGAAAGTGGCGACGATGACGAGGAAAAAGCGCGCCCCCTCCAGCCAGGGGATCTGGCTGTGAATGACGAAGGCGGTTAGTCCCCAGAGCAGCGGCCCCATACCCAGATAATCCGGGAACATCAGATCGTGCAGCAGTCCACTGAGGATGGTGAAATAAACGAGGGCGACTCCCCCGGAGCGGATGGAGACGTAGGCGATCAGGATGGGTGTAACGGACAGCAGCCAGAACTGATCCCCGAGCACACTGGGGAAAAAGGGTTGAACCAGGAGGAGGAACAGGTATAGGCCAGTGAGAAAAATTCCTTCTTTCATTGCAGTCCAAGAATAATAAAGACTTCATTGAGTTGACTCAGGTCACTCGTCGGCTTGATCATAGCGTCCCGGTAGAGCCCGAAATTACGGTCTGAACTCAGCGGGGGTGCCGAGACGATGGTACCGATGAGCAGATTGGCCGGAAAGGTGCCGCCCAAGCCGGTGGTGTATACCCTCTCTCCCACCGCCAGCTCGGCATCCCGGGGAATGTAATTGATGCGGCAGAGGGCATCGTTTCCCTGAATACGGGTCTGTCCTTCGACAATCCCGCGTGAGCGTGAGTTTTCCGTGATCGCGGATACTTTACAGTTCTCATCCACGAGGAGGATGATCCGGGTGGTGTATTTACTGACGATACCGGTTTTTCCGATCACCCCCCGAGGGCCGACGACCGGCATGTCGGGTTTGAGGTTGGGTTCATGTGCGGTGCCGCGATTGACGATGAGGCGGTTCCACCAACTCGAAGGCTCACGCTCGATAATCCGGCAGGCGAGAAGGGTAAATTTCGAGTCATCGCGGAAGCCAAGCATCTCTTTCAGGCGCTGGTTCTCTGTTTGTAATCCGGGGAGGAACTGGTTTTCCGTCCGGAGCAGATCATTTTCCTTTTCCAGCTCCTCCAGACGGGACTCCATTTCCTCGACCGTCTTGACTTCTTCGAAAATGCCGGAGGTCCCGGACTTGATCCAATCGACCGCCACCCAGGCCGGGGCAAAAAGATCCCAGGAAAATTGATCCACTTTTTCACGGGCGTCGTCCGGCATAAAGAAGCCGACCAGCGCCAGGATGATGGCGACGATTCCGCCGAGGAAGTAGGCAGAACGGGAGAGGCGGTATTTCATAGTGGCAAGGGAGCCGCGCACTCGAGCAGGCCGGAAATTACCGCCTGCCCGGGGAAGCGGAACTTAATGCTGTAAATCAGTCGATGTCAGCTTGGTTAGAAACTCCAGTTCCTGGAGCACTTTTCCGGTGCCTTCCGCGACAGCACTGAGTGGATCTTCCGCAACATAGACGGGAATTCCGGTCTCTTCCGCAATCAGACGGTCCAGACCTCTCAGTAAAGCACCTCCGCCCGCCAGCACCACGCCGCGTTCCACCAGGTCGGCGGACAGCTCGGGCGGGCAACGCTCCAGTGTAATTCTTATAGATTCAACGATGGACGAGATCGGGTCCAGGAGGGCCTCCCGTACTTCCTGGGACGTAACGGTCAGAGTTTTCGGGAGTCCGGCGACGAGATCGCGGCCTCTGACTTCCAGGCTGGTTTCCTTCTCCATGGGGTAGGCGGAACCGATTTTGATTTTAATTTCTTCAGCGGTGCGCTCGCCGATGACGAGGTTATAGGCGCGCTTCATGTAGTTGATGATGGCTTCATCCAATTCGTCCCCGGCGACACGGATGCTGCGGCTGAAGACGATGCCAGCTAGGGAGATGATAGCAACCTCGGTGGTGCCCCCTCCGATGTCTACAATCATGTTTCCGGCCGCTTCCTGAACCGGAAGTCCTACCCCGATGGCGGCGGCCATCGGCTCCTCAATGAGGGTTACCAGCCGGGCACCGGCATTGTAGGCTGACTCACGGACGGCGCGCTTTTCCACTTCCGTGATTCCCGAGGGCACGGCAATGACTACACGCGGACGGGGTGAAAAGAGACGCTTCTTCTTATGAACTTTTTTAATAAAGCGTTTGAGCATTTCCTCGGTAACTTCGAAGTCGGAGATGACACCGTCTTTAAGCGGGCGCACGGCAATAATGTTCCCCGGCGTCCGGCCCAGCATTCGTTTGGCCTCTTCACCCACTTCGAGAACCTCGCGCGTGCCCTGCTGCATGGCGACTACGGAGGGTTCGCGCAGAACAATGCCGCGGTCACGCACATAAACCAATGTGTTTGCAGTTCCGAGGTCGATACCAATATCGTTTGAAAATATTCCTAAAAATTTGTTAATCATGACATTACGTAAAATCCAGATGTTAGTTAACGCGATCTAATCTGAGCGTCAATCTTATTTAACATGAGGAGATTTTAAGTTCGGGAGGGCTGAATCCATCAGGGTGGGCAAGATTCCGGGTGGAAATAAGGCCAGTGAGCCCGATGATTTTATGTGAATTAAGATAAAAAAAGTATTTCATGTGCGAAAATATCGCGTTATGTTTCATTTGTATGTCAAAACCACGTAAAATCAATTGGAACAAGCCCTGCTTGAGGGTTGGAACTATAATTACTCCATCGGGTATGAAGCAACTGGCACAACCGATCGCCGAAGCTGATATTTTGGAACTCCGTGTTGACCACCTTCGTGCTCAGGAAATTGAGCCGGACGCAATCATCAAAGCACTGAAGGCCCGGCGCAATCCGGTGCTCCTGACGCTGAGAACCACGGTTGAGGGCGGTGCCTATCCCTGGAAGTCCACCGAGCGCATTTTATTATTTGAAAAATTGATCCCCTACGCGGACGCAATCGATCTGGAGCTGGTGAATATGAAATTTGTCAAGCCGCTCCTATTTCAAGCCAGAGAAGGAAACCGCGGGGTTATCCTTTCCTCTCATTCTCTGGAGCGGAAAATAACCTTTGGGAAGGCGGTGCGGATTATCGAGGAATTCCGTAAATACCGTGTCCAGGCTTACAAGTTGGCGGCTCTGGTGAGGACTCAGGAGGATCTCAAGGTGCTGGCGCAAGTGCTGATGGAATATCCCCGCTTACGCATCGGACTGATGGGCACGGGGCCGCTGGCGGATGTTTCCCGTCTGGTGCTGCCTCCCCTGGGGGCCAAGCTGGTCTATGGATACCTCGACGAGCCAGCCTCCAAAGGGCAACCCTCCCTGGAACAGGTTTCCGACTTTGTCGAATTTGTTCCCAAGAAGTAAGCTCCTTACTTACCGAGAAGTTTGGCCAGTTTTTTCCACTGCGTTTTACTGACGATGTAGCCGACACAATTCCTGGCCCCGCAGCGGCAGGGGTGGTCGGCGTAATTTTCCACATCGTAGCCGTAGTTGTAGGTCAGTTCCTCGCCGGGTTTAATTTTCCGGATGGACTCGATCCAGATGCGCCCGTTGTCGTTGAGGGTTTCGCAATTCGGGTCGCAGGAATGATTGATGAAACGGGCTGGGTTCCAATCGACATTGCCATCGATATCATAGCGTGAATTGATCTCGAAAATATAGACCGCGCCTTCACCGGCATCCTTGCGATTGCGTTTAATCTGACGCTCAGCCCGGCGCTCGGATTCCTTTTTGGTAATTTTTTCACCCACGTATTCGATGATCCGGGTGCCTTTTTTAATTTTCGTGGCGGCAAATATCCCACGCCCATGAATCCCTGAGGAGCGTTCCTCCCAGAGTTGTTCAGTGGATTTCTTCAGTTGCTTTTTCTTCTGTTCTTTTTTTGTGGCCATCGTTTTGTGTGAGAAGCATTAGACCGTATAGATAAATTGAGGTAAATCAAATCAGATGAATGAGAGCAATCAGGAAAAATTAACGAGGGAAGTCGTGGTCATCGGGGGTGGTCTGGCGGGGTCGGAGGCGGCCTGGCAGGCGGCGGAATTGGGAGCAGAGGTTACGCTTTATGAGATGCGTCCGGTGGTTCAGACGCCGGCCCACCGCACGGCATCCTGCGCGGAACTGGTCTGCAGTAATTCACTGGGATCCCGGATTCCGGACCGCGCGACGGGGGTGCTGATGGGGGAAATGAGGGTGCTGGGATCGATGGTGCTGGCGCAGGCGGAGCGTCATGCGGTTCCGGCGGGTGGTGCTCTGGCCGTGGATAGGGAGGCCTTTGCTGAATCGGTAACCCGCACCCTCGATGATCACCCGCGCATCCGCTTGCTCCGGCAGGAGGTGACGTCCATCCCGAAGGAGGAGGGGACTGTTCTGGCTAGCGGCCCGCTCACCAGTCCGCCCCTGGCGGAGGCGTTGGCCAATTTTACCGGTCAGGATCATCTCTATTTCTACGATGCCCTTTCTCCCATCGTTGAACATGACTCGATCGACTTCGAGATTGCCTTTTCCGCTTCCCGTTATGGACGGGATTCCGAGGAGGGAGCCGTCGAAGCCGGAGATTATATCAATTGCCCCATGAACCGGGAGGAATATGAAATGTTCATCGATGCCCTGACTGCGGCAGAGCGGATTCCGCTTAAGGACTTTGAAAAAGAAGAGGAATGTTTTTTCGAGGGCTGCCTGCCGATCGAGGTGATGGCCGCACGGGGAAAGGATACGTTGGCCTTCGGTCCCATGCGTCCGGTGGGTCTGATCGATCCCCGGTCCGGTCGGCAGCCCCATGCCGTCGTTCAACTGCGGAGGGACAATGCGGCCGGCAGCCTCTACAACCTGGTCGGGTTCCAGACCAATATCAAATGGGGAGAGCAGGAACAAATCCTGCGCCTGATTCCGGGGCTGGGTTCGGCGCGCTTTATCCGCTTCGGTCAGATGCATCGAAATACCTTTGTCAATTCCCCGGCACTCCTGAACCCGCACCTCCAGTGCCGCACGCGTCCCGGGATGTTCATGGCCGGTCAGATGATCGGCATGGAAGGCTACCTCGGGAATATCGCCTCCGGCTGGCTGGCCGGTCAGAATGTCCATCGTTACCTCACCGGACAGCCGCTGCTCCAGCTTCCGGAAACGACCATGCTCGGCGCCCTCTGCCGCTATATCACCGAAGCGGAACCAAAGCACTTCCAGCCCATGAAAGCTAATTTCGGACTCATGCCTCCCCTGGAAGGGAAAGTAAGGGGAAAACGTAAGCGCATGGAAGCCCACGCCGCCAGGGCTCAGAGCAGCCTAGAGGAATGGCTGGGACTGGCAGAGGGGAGAGTTGAACTCCCGACCAAAGGCTTATGAGTCCTCTGCTCTACCACTGAGCTACTCTGCCGTGGGAGAGAAGAATATAGTGATATTAGCCTTGAGGATCAAATCATAAATCAACACGAACAGGCGCAAAGGTTACGGAGATCCTCCCTCCACGTGGGAGGGTGATAATACCAAATCAAAATGACTAGGCTAAAGGGCTGGAAATAAGGGACAGAGACCTATTTCCGGGTGCCACCCTTTGCAGAGTCATTGAAAACTCATCGTAGGAAATAGGTCTCTGTCCCTTATTTCCACGAACGTGCTCACTCAGATTGATTTGGTATAAGACATGGAGAGCAGAGCGTCCGCCTTCGCTTAGCTTCGGCGCGACTGGCCGTCGCTTCCTGTAACGGGCGGAGGAT